>NZ_JBXALD010000013.1:0-187147 GCF_058799075.1 Cupriavidus sp. GW822-FHT06G04
TGAAAGTAGGTCATCGCCAGGCTCTTATCCCCAAAACCCCCAAGCCCTAAAAGCTTGGGGGTTTTGCTTTTGAGCGAACGGTTCGGCGCGTTCATCGCCTCGATGAACGCGCGATTCCAGCCCTCAGGATCGCCCTACATAGGGTGAGAGCATCGATTTCCGATCGATGATTCTGGTCCACAAGCGATGCGCTTACAGCGATTGCAAGACGCCTCGACAACCCGCAAAGCAGTGTTCCGCAACGGAAAGTGCTTGACAGTCGATGGCGGTTGGACCATAATCGAAAGTTCTCTGCGGAGAGGTGCCCGAGTGGCTAAAGGGGGCAGACTGTAAATCTGTTGGCTTACGCCTACGCTGGTTCGAATCCAGCCCTCTCCACCAGAATGCTAGGCAGCAACCAGGCGAAAGCCGATGAAGCAGGAAAGTTCCGGGCGGGTGTAGCTCAATGGTAGAGCAGAAGCCTTCCAAGCTTACGACGAGGGTTCGATTCCCTTCACCCGCTCCAGCGCCTCGGTTGTCGTCATAAAGTAAGTCAAGTTTCGCCCATGTGGCTCAGTGGTAGAGCACTCCCTTGGTAAGGGAGAGGTCGGCAGTTCGATCCTGCCCATGGGCACCATCAATCCCGCACTGGCAATTGCTACCGAGACAGGAGTCGCGACATGGCAAAGGAAAAGTTCGAGCGGACTAAGCCGCACGTGAACGTAGGTACGATTGGTCACGTTGACCATGGCAAGACGACGCTGACGGCGGCGATTGCAACGGTGCTGGCCGCGAAGTTCGGTGGTGCCGCGAAGAAGTACGACGAAATCGACGCAGCGCCGGAAGAAAAGGCACGCGGTATCACGATCAACACCGCACACGTGGAATACGAGACGGCCAACCGCCACTACGCCCACGTTGACTGCCCGGGCCACGCCGACTATGTGAAGAACATGATCACGGGCGCCGCGCAGATGGACGGCGCGATCCTGGTTTGCTCGGCAGCTGACGGCCCGATGCCGCAAACGCGCGAGCACATCCTGCTGGCCCGTCAGGTTGGCGTGCCTTACATCATCGTGTTCCTGAACAAGTGCGACATGGTGGACGACGCCGAGCTGCTCGAGCTGGTGGAAATGGAAGTGCGCGAGCTGCTGTCGAAGTACGAGTTCCCGGGCGACGACACGCCGATCATCAAGGGTTCGGCCAAGCTGGCGCTGGAAGGCGACAAGGGCGAGCTGGGCGAAGTGGCGATCATGAACCTGGCCGACGCGCTGGACACGTACATCCCGACGCCGGAGCGCGCCGTGGACGGTACGTTCCTGATGCCGGTGGAAGACGTGTTCTCGATCTCGGGTCGCGGCACGGTGGTGACCGGTCGTATCGAGCGTGGCGTGATCAAGGTCGGTGAGGAAATCGAAATCGTGGGTATCCGCCCGACGGTCAAGACCACCTGCACCGGCGTGGAAATGTTCCGCAAGCTGCTGGACCAAGGTCAGGCAGGCGACAACGTGGGTCTGCTGCTGCGCGGCACGAAGCGCGAAGACGTGGAGCGCGGCCAAGTGCTGTGCAAGCCGGGTTCGATCAAGCCGCACACGCACTTCACCGGTGAGGTGTACATCCTGTCGAAGGACGAAGGTGGCCGTCACACGCCGTTCTTCAACAACTACCGCCCGCAGTTCTATTTCCGTACGACCGACGTGACCGGCTCGATCGAGCTGCCGAAGGACAAGGAAATGGTCATGCCGGGTGACAACGTGTCGATCACCGTCAAGCTGATCGCCCCGATCGCCATGGAAGAAGGCCTGCGCTTCGCTATCCGCGAAGGCGGTCGTACCGTCGGCGCCGGCGTTGTGGCAAAGATCCTCGACTAAGCAGTTAGTCGAACTGGCGACCACGGTACCAACCTGCCGCGGTCGTTTGCCAGAAGGGGATCGGTGAAAGCCGGTCCCAAAGTAGTTCTAGGGGTATAGCTCAACTGGCAGAGCGTCGGTCTCCAAAACCGAAGGTTGGGGGTTCGATTCCCTCTGCCCCTGCCAAATCAATCAGCCGCGTCATGAAATCATTCGTGACGCGGCTTAGTCTCGTTTGCGAAACATGGCTAATCCCAATGTCGAAACCGTAGGCGCCTCGAGCGGCAAGTGGCTGCTCGTTGCGGCAGTGTGCCTGGTCATAGCCGGGGTCGTCGGTTTCTACGCGCTGGCTCAGCAGCCGTCGTACGTCCGTGGCGCCGCGCTTTTTGCCGGACTGGCCCTTGGCGTCGTGGTAGCCCTCGTCTCCGCGCCGGGCAAGGACTTTGTGGGATTCGCGCGGGAATCGTATCGGGAAGTTCGCAAGGTAGTGTGGCCAACACGCAAGGAAGCCGGGCAGATGACGGGGCTCGTGTTTGCCTTTGTTGTTGTCATGGCGCTGTTCTTGTGGTCCGCTGACAAGCTCATCGAGTGGGTGATTTTTTCGCTCGTATTGGGCTGGAAATAAGAGGTAGGACATGACGGATAACGCCCAGCAGGAAACCGCAGCATCGGAATCGCCTTCGTCGAAGAAGCGTTGGTACGTGGTGCATGCCTACTCTGGCATGGAGAAGAGCGTGCAGCGCGCGCTGCAGGAGCGCATCGAGCGCGCCGAGATGCAGGACAAGTTTGGCCGCATTCTGGTGCCTTCGGAAGAGGTTGTCGAAATTAAGGGCGGCCACAAGTCTGTGACCGAACGACGCTTCTTCCCGGGGTACGTCCTGGTCGAAATGGAAATGACCGACGAAACATGGCACTTGGTGAAGAACACCAGCAAGGTCACCGGTTTCGTGGGTGGTGCGCGTAATCGCCCGAGTCCGATTTCCCAGCGGGAAGTGGACAAGATCATGACCCAAATGCAGGAAGGGGTCGAAAAGCCGCGTCCCAAGACGCTGTTCGAAGTGGGCGAAATGGTCCGCGTCAAGGACGGTCCGTTCACCGACTTCAACGGCAATGTCGAAGAAGTGAATTACGAAAAGTCGCGCCTGCGCGTGACGGTGACGATCTTCGGACGCGCCACGCCGGTCGAACTAGAGTTCGGCCAGGTCGAGAAAGTCTAAGTATTTGAATTGTTGCGGCTGAACAAGACGCAACAGGACGATAGGAGCCTCCGCGAGGCTGGTTCCGAAGAGGAGCGCGAGGCTGTGCAAGGCATGGCGATAGCGCGTTATGACTCAACAGGATCCGATTCCTGCATCAGGAAAGGATCTGGATTGGAGTAAAGATGGCCAAGAAGATCATTGGCTTTATCAAGCTGCAAATTCCGGCTGGTAAGGCAAATCCCTCCCCGCCCGTTGGTCCCGCACTGGGCCAGCGTGGTCTGAACATCATGGAGTTCTGCAAGGCGTTCAACGCGCAGACTCAAGGCATGGAACCGGGTCTCCCGGTGCCGGTGGTGATTACCGCCTTTGCCGACAAGAGCTTCACGTTCGTCATGAAGTCGCCGCCGGCGACCGTGCTGATCAAGAAGGCTGCCGGCGTGACCAAGGGTTCGCCGAAGCCGCATACCGACAAGGTCGGCAAGATCACCCGCGCCCAGGCTGAAGAAATCGCCAAGGCCAAGAACGCTGACCTCACCGCCGCTGACCTGGATGCTGCAGTGCGTACCATCGCAGGTTCGGCGCGTTCGATGGGCATCACCGTGGAGGGTCTGTAAATGGCTAAGGTTTCGAAGCGCGTCGCCGCCAATAAGGCGAAGATCGAGCGCACCAAGTTCTACCCGATCGACGAGGCCCTGACCCTGGTCAAGAGCTGCGCGTCGGCAAAGTTTGACGAGTCGATCGACGTGGCAGTGCAACTGGGTATCGACGCCAAGAAGTCGGATCAGGTTGTGCGTGGTTCCGTCGTGCTGCCCGCCGGCACTGGTAAGTCGGTTCGCGTTGCGGTGTTTGCGCAAGGCGACAAGGCCGAAGCCGCCAAGGCTGCTGGCGCCGATGTGGTCGGCATGGAAGACCTGGCCGAGCAAGTGAAGGCCGGTAACCTGAACTTCGACGTCGTGATCGCTTCGCCGGACACGATGCGTATCGTCGGTACCCTGGGTCAGATCCTGGGCCCGCGCGGCCTGATGCCGAACCCGAAGGTCGGCACGGTCACGCCCGATGTTGCGCAAGCCGTGAAGAACGCCAAGGCTGGTCAGGTGCAATTCCGTGTCGACAAGGCCGGTATCATCCACGCCACCATCGGTCGCCGTTCGTTCGAAGACGCCGCGCTGAAGAGCAACCTGAGCGCGCTTCTGGACGCTCTGGTCAAGGCCAAGCCGGCTACTAGCAAGGGTGTCTACCTGCGCAAGATCGCCGTGTCGTCCACGATGGGCGTTGGCGTTCGCGTCGAGCAAACTTCGCTGTCAGCCTGAAGCTGACAGCATCACCTGACCGGACCCGATAACGCCGGACAGGGCAGGAATTGAAGGTTTCGGCATCGCCGGAATCGTCTTCGAAGCCGCAGGGCGACGAAGCAAGGCTTTGGGCAGTGGCATCTGGAACGCGAAGCGCCCCTGGATGCCGCTGGTTATCAAAGACCGCTGGTGCTCTCACCGCCGTTCGGCAGTGCGGACTTAATCGGTCGATGCATGCGGGGCTTGCCCCGATGCGGTTGACCTGCCAGCGCAGATGGCGCACCCGAAGGGATTGATGAAGCCGGACCCGTTCCGGCCGATTCGGGCCAATCGGACGCCGTTCGTTTGGACTGATGTGTCCGCCCCGGTCATCCGGAGTGGCCGCATCGTTTTGGAGCTTAACCGTGCCACTCAATATTGAAGATAAGAAGGCCGTCGTTGCTGAGGTTTCGGCGCAAGTCGCCAAGGCCCAGACCATCGTCGTGGCTGAATATCGCGGCATCACGGTTGGCGATCTGACCAAGCTGCGCGCTACTGCCCGTCAGCAAGGCGTTTACCTGCGTGTTCTGAAGAACACGCTGGCCCGCCGCGCTGTGGAAGGTACGCCGTTTGCTGGCCTCGCAGAGCAAATGACCGGTCCGCTCATCTACGGTATTTCCGAAGATGCAGTGTCGTCGGCCAAGGTTCTGAACGATTTTGCCAAGACCAACGACAAGTTGGTTCTGCGTGCAGGGTCGTACAACGGCAACGTTCTCGATGCTGGCGCCGTCAAGGCTCTGGCTTCGATCCCGAGCCGCGACGAACTGATCGCTCAGCTGCTTGGCGTGATGCAGGCGCCGGTGTCGGGCTTCGCCCGTCTGCTGGCCGCGCTGGCTGCCAAGAAGGCCGAAGGTGCTCCCGCGGAAGCGGAAGCTCCGGCTGCCTGAGCCGCATAGACAGATCGCATTACCGATCCCGAATCAAATCTAGTAGGAGTAATCCAAATGGCAATCACTAAAGACGACATCCTGGAAGCCGTAGGCGCGATGTCCGTGATGGAACTGAACGACCTGGTCAAGGCGTTCGAAGAGAAGTTTGGCGTGTCGGCTGCCGCAATGGCTGTGGCTGCTGCCCCGGGCGCTGGCGGTGCTGCCGCTGCTGAAGAAAAGACCGAATTCAACGTGATTCTGGCCGAAGTTGGCTCGAACAAGGTTGGCGTGATCAAGGCTGTGCGCGAGATCACCGGTCTGGGCCTGAAGGAAGCCAAGGACCTGGTCGATGGCGCTCCGAAGCCCGTGAAGGAAGGCGTGGACAAGGCTGCTGCCGACGACGCCAAGAAGAAGCTGGAAGACGCTGGCGCGAAGGTCGACGTCAAGTAAGTGGTACCACGCGTGCCCTCGTGGCACGCGGATGGGGCTGGCAAAGGGAAATCCCGAGCCAGCCTTTTTGCGCTTTGTGGGGTGTGTTTCATAGCGCACCCGAATCCGGCAATTTGCATCGGATCTGGCGCAAATGTGTATTAAGGTATGCTTGACAGGCGCGATTCGATCGCTGCCCAAGCAGAAGCCAAACATCAGTGGCACACTAGGTGGTTGCTGATGTTTGTCTTCTGAACCGACTGCAGAAGACAAGTTTGGTCGGGTGCCCCCCGGACGTGTGCAGGCATTGCGCCGTGCAATGACCACACCGTCCGCAGCGTGCGGGCACCGTCAGCCAGAGGTTGGTAGCGGCCAACCGCCAAATCCCCTCCCAGTCGCTGAACACCTCAGGCGCCGGCCAGGTCCAACCGGCCCTGCGATGATTCGGAGATCCCATGGCGTACAGCTTCACCGAGAAGAAGCGCATTCGCAAATCCTTTGCGAAGCGCGCGACGGTTCATCAGGTTCCATTCCTGCTTGCCACACAGATTGAATCCTACACCCAGTTTTTGCAAGCGGAAACGCCGGCCGCCCGTCGCAAGAGCGAGGGTCTGCAGGCCGCTTTCAACGCGATTTTTCCCATCTCCTCCCATAACGGGCTTGCCCGTATGGAGTTTGTCTCGTATCACCTGTCCAACCCGCCGTTCGATGTCAAGGAATGCCAGCAGCGTGGCCTGACGTTCCACTCGGCACTGCGCGCCAAGGTTCGCCTGATCATCAACGATCGCGAGAACCCGGGCAAGGTGAAGGAAGTGAAGGAGCAGGAAGTCTACATGGGCGAAATTCCGCTCATGACGTCGACCGGTTCTTTCGTGATCAACGGCACCGAACGTGTGATCGTCAGCCAGCTGCATCGTTCCCCCGGCGTGTTCTTCGAACACGACAAGGGCAAGACGCACAGCTCCGGCAAGCTGCTGTTCTCGGCGCGGATCATTCCGTACCGTGGCTCGTGGCTCGATTTCGAATTCGACCCGAAGGACATCCTGTACTTCCGCGTCGACCGTCGTCGGAAAATGCCGGTCACGATTCTGCTGAAGTCGATCGGACTCACGCCGGAACAAATCCTGGCGCACTTCTTCGTGTTCGACAATTTCACGCTGCAAGGCGAGGGCGCACAACTTGAGTTCGTGCCCGAGCGCCTGCGCGGTGAAGTCGCGCGCTTCGACATCGCCGACAAGAACGGCCGCGTCGTGGTGGAGAAGGACAAGCGTATCAACGCCAAGCACATTCGCGATCTGGATTCCGCCGGCACCAAGCTGATCAGCGTGCCGGAAGACTACCTGCTGGGTCGCGTGCTGGCCAAGAACATCATCGATCCGGACACCGGCGAGGTGGTGGCGAACGCCAACGACGAACTGACTGAAACCCTGCTGGAAAACCTGCGCGAAGCCGGTGTCAAGCAGATCCAGACGCTCTACACGAACGATCTGGACCAGGGCCCGTACATTTCGCAGACGCTGCGCGTGGACGACACCGCAGATCAGACGGCCGCTCGTATCGCGATCTATCGCATGATGCGTCCGGGCGAGCCGCCCACCGAAGAGGCCGTGGAAGCGCTGTTCCAGCGCCTGTTCTACAGCGAGGAATCGTACGACCTGTCGCGCGTTGGCCGCATGAAGGTCAACAGCCGTCTGTCGCGCCCGAGCGGCGAAGGCAGCATGGTGCTGCAGGACGAGGATATCCTCGAGACGATCAAGATCCTGGTCAACCTGCGCAACGGCAAGGGCGAAGTCGACGATATCGATCACCTGGGCAATCGTCGCGTGCGTTGTGTCGGCGAACTGGCGGAAAACCAGTTCCGTGCCGGCCTGTCGCGCGTGGAGCGTGCCGTCAAGGAACGTCTGGGCCAGGCCGAGACCGAGAACCTGATGCCGCACGATCTGATCAACTCGAAGCCGATTTCGTCGGCAATCCGCGAGTTCTTCGGTTCGTCGCAGTTGTCGCAGTTCATGGACCAGACTAATCCGCTGTCGGAAATCACCCACAAGCGCCGCGTGTCGGCACTTGGCCCGGGCGGTCTGACGCGCGAGCGCGCCGGCTTTGAAGTGCGTGACGTGCACCCGACCCACTACGGCCGCGTGTGCCCGATCGAAACGCCGGAAGGCCCGAACATTGGTCTGATCAACTCGCTGGCGCTGTACGCCCGCCTGAACGAATACGGCTTCCTGGAAACGCCGTACCGCAAGGTCGAAAACAGCAAGCTGACCGATCAGGTCGACTACCTGTCGGCGATCGAAGAAGGCAAGTACGTGGTGGCGCAGGCCAACGCGACGGTCGACGCCGAAGGCAACCTGATCGACGAACTGGTGTCGGCGCGCGAAGGCTCCGAGCGTGAAACGCGTATGGTCACGCCGGACCGCGTTCAGTACATCGACGTGGCGCCGTCGCAGATCGTGTCGGCCGCAGCTTCGCTGGTGCCGTTCCTCGAGCACGACGATGCAAACCGTGCACTGATGGGCGCGAACATGCAGCGTCAGGCCGTGCCTTGCCTGCGTCCGGACAAGCCGCTGGTCGGCACCGGCATCGAGCGCACCGTGGCGGTCGACTCGGGTACGGCCGTGCAGGCGATGCGTGGCGGCGTGGTCGATTACGTTGACGCGATGCGTGTGGTGATTCGCGTGAACGACGACGAAGCCGTCACCGGCGAAGTCGGCGTGGACATCTACAACCTGATCAAGTACACGCGTTCGAACCAGAACACCAACATCAACCAGCGGCCGATGGTCAAGGTTGGCGACATCGTAGCCCGTGGCGACGTGATCGCCGACGGCGCATCGACGGACCTGGGCGAGCTGGCGCTGGGCCAGAACATGCTGGTCGCGTTCATGCCGTGGAACGGCTACAACTTCGAGGATTCGATCCTGATCTCGGAGCGTGTGGTTGCGGAAGACCGCTACACCTCGATCCACATCGAGGAACTGTCGGTCGTTGCGCGCGATACGAAGCTGGGACCGGAAGAAATCACGCGCGATATCTCGAACCTGGCCGAAGCCCAACTGGCACGTCTGGACGAGTCGGGCATCACCTACATCGGTGCGGAAGTCGAGGCTGGCGACGTGCTGGTGGGTAAGGTCACGCCGAAGGGCGAGACCCAGCTGACGCCGGAAGAAAAGCTGTTGCGCGCGATCTTCGGCGAGAAGGCTTCGGACGTGAAGGACACGTCGCTGCGCGTGCCGTCGGGCATGAGCGGTATCGTGATCGACGTGCAGGTCTTCACGCGTGAAGGCGTGACGCGCGACAAGCGCGCCCAGTCGATCATCGACGACGAACTGAAGCGCTACCGCCTGGACCTGAACGACCAGCTGCGTATCGTGGAAGGCGATGCATTCCAGCGTCTGGAGCGCCTGCTGCTCGACAAGACCGTCAATGGCGGTCCGAAGAAGCTGGCCAAGGGCGCGAAGCTGACCCGCGAATACCTGGCCGATCTGGACAAGTATCACTGGTTCGATATCCGTCCGGCAGACGAAGACGTTGCAGCCCAACTGGAAGCCGTCAAGGAAGCCATTGAGCAGAAGCGTCACGAGTTCGACCTGGCCTTCGAAGAGAAGCGCAAGAAGCTGACGCAGGGCGACGAACTGCCGCCGGGCGTGATCAAGATGGTCAAGGTGTACCTGGCCGTGAAGCGTCGCCTGCAGCCTGGCGACAAGATGGCCGGTCGTCACGGCAACAAGGGTGTGGTGTCGAAGATCGTTCCGATCGAAGACATGCCGTACATGGCTGACGGTACGCCGGCGGACATCGTGCTGAACCCGCTGGGCGTGCCGTCGCGGATGAACGTGGGTCAGATTCTGGAAACCCACTTGGGCTGGGCCGCGCGCGGTCTGGGCCAGCGCATCGGCGACATGCTCAAGGCGCAGGCCAAGGCGCAGGAACTCCGTCCGCTGCTCGCGCAGATCTACAACGAGAGCGGCAAGGCGGAAGACCTGGACAGCCTGTCCGATGCCGAAGTGCTGGAACTGGCGACCAACCTGAAGAAGGGTGTGCCGTTTGCCACGCCGGTGTTCGACGGTGCGCACGAGGCCGAAATCCGCCGCATGCTCGACCTGGCCTATCCGGACGACATCGCCAAGGAAAAGGGCCTGACCGCTTCGAAGCAACAGGTCACGCTGCACGACGGCCGCACCGGCGAAGCATTCGAGCGTCCGGTCACGCTGGGTGTGATGCACATGCTGAAGCTGCACCACTTGGTCGACGACAAGATGCACGCCCGTTCCACCGGTCCGTACTCGCTGGTGACGCAGCAGCCGCTGGGCGGCAAGGCGCAGTTCGGCGGCCAGCGTTTCGGTGAGATGGAAGTGTGGGCACTGGAAGCCTATGGCGCATCGTACGTGCTGCAGGAAATGCTGACGGTCAAGTCCGATGACGTGAACGGCCGTACGAAGGTGTACGAAAACATCGTCAAGGGCGAGCACTCGATCGATGCCGGCATGCCGGAATCGTTCAACGTGCTGGTGAAGGAAATCCGCTCGCTGGGTATCGATATCGATCTGGATCGTTATTGATCCGATCGATGCGGACGCCGGCTGCGGCCGGCGTTCACCAGCGCAGGTTTCCCCACAGATTGAATGCCGCTGTTCCGGACAGACTCCGGGGCGGCGGAGAAACAAGGAGTTGCAATGAAAGCATTGCTCGATCTCTTTAAGCAGGTTCAGCAGGAAGAGCAGTTCGACGCGATCAAGATCGGCCTGGCTTCGCCCGAGAAGATCCGCTCGTGGTCGTACGGCGAAGTGAAAAAGCCGGAAACGATCAACTACCGTACGTTCAAGCCCGAACGCGATGGCCTGTTCTGCGCCAAGATCTTTGGCCCGATCAAGGACTACGAGTGCCTGTGCGGCAAGTACAAGCGCCTGAAGCATCGCGGCGTGATCTGCGAGAAGTGCGGCGTCGAAGTGACGCTGGCGAAGGTGCGCCGCGAGCGCATGGGCCACATCGAGCTGGCCGCGCCGACCGCGCACATCTGGTTCCTGAAGTCGCTGCCGTCGCGTCTGGGCATGGTGCTCGACATGACGCTGCGCGACATCGAGCGCGTGCTGTACTTCGAGGCGTTCGTGGTGCTGGAACCCGGCATGACGCCGCTCAAGAAGAGCCAGATCATGTCGGAAGACGACTACATCGCGAAGTGCGATGAGTACGGCGAAGGCGAGTTCGTGGCGATGATGGGTGCCGAAGGCATCCGCGAACTGCTGCGCGGTATCGATATCGAGAAGCAGATCGAACAGATCCGCGCCGAACTGCAGGCCACCGGCTCCGAAGCCAAGATCAAGAAGTTCGCCAAGCGCCTGAAGGTGCTCGAGGCGTTCCAGCGCTCGGGTATCAAGCCGGAGTGGATGATCCTGGAAGTGCTGCCGGTGCTGCCGCCGGAACTGCGTCCGCTGGTCCCGCTCGATGGCGGCCGTTTCGCCACGTCGGACCTGAACGACCTGTATCGCCGCGTCATCAACCGTAACAACCGTCTGAAGCGTCTGCTCGAGCTGAAGGCGCCTGAAATCATCGTGCGCAACGAAAAGCGCATGCTGCAGGAAGCCGTCGATTCGCTGCTGGACAACGGTCGTCGCGGCAAGGCCATGACTGGCGCCAACAAGCGTCCGCTGAAGTCGCTGGCCGAAATGATCAAGGGTAAGGGCGGCCGTTTCCGTCAGAACCTGCTGGGCAAGCGCGTGGACTACTCCGGTCGTTCGGTGATCGTGGTGGGCCCGACGCTGAAGCTGCATCAGTGCGGTCTGCCCAAGCTGATGGCGCTGGAGCTGTTCAAGCCGTTCATTTTCCACAAGCTCGAAACGATGGGCATCGCCACCACCATCAAGGCGGCGAAGAAGGAAGTGGAAAGCCAGACGCCGGTGGTGTGGGACATCCTCGAAGAGGTGATCCGCGAACATCCGGTCATGCTGAACCGTGCGCCGACGCTGCACCGCCTGGGCATCCAGGCGTTCGAGCCGGTCCTGATCGAAGGCAAGGCCATTCAGCTGCACCCGCTGGTCTGCGCCGCGTTCAACGCCGACTTCGACGGTGACCAGATGGCTGTCCACGTTCCGCTGTCGCTCGAAGCGCAGATGGAAGCGCGTACGCTGATGCTGGCGTCGAACAACGTGCTGTTCCCGGCCAACGGTGATCCGTCGATCGTGCCGTCGCAAGACGTGGTGCTGGGTCTGTACTACACGACCCGCGACAAGATCAACGGCAAGGGTGAAGGCATGACGTTCGCTGATATCAGCGAAGTCCTGCGCGCCTACGAGAACAAGGAAGTCGAACTCGCTTCGCGCGTCAACGTGCGGATCACCGAGTACGTGCTGGTGGACAAGGACGCGGTGGGCGACGCCCGCTTCGCGCCCAAGATCACGCTGCAGGCCACCACGGTCGGCCGCGCGATCCTGTCCGAGATCCTGCCGAAGGGGCTGCCGTTCTCGGTGCTGAACAAGCCGCTGAAGAAGAAGGAAATCTCGCGCCTGATCAATACGGCGTTCCGCAAGTGCGGTCTGCGCGAAACCGTGATCTTTGCCGACAAACTGCTGCAGTCGGGCTTCCGCCTGGCAACGCGCGCCGGTATCTCCATCGCCATCGACGACATGCTGGTGCCGCCGCAAAAGGAGAAGATCATCTCCGACGCGGCCGCCAAGGTGAAGGAATACGACAAGCAGTACATGTCGGGTCTGGTGACGGACCAGGAGCGTTACAACAACGTCGTGGACATCTGGGGCGCCGCTGGCGACCAGGTGGGCAAGGCGATGATGGAGCAGCTCCAGCACGAAGACGTGGTGGATCGCGAAGGCAAGACCGTCAAGCAGGAATCGTTCAACTCGATCTACATGATGGCGGACTCGGGCGCCCGCGGTAGCGCGGCCCAGATCCGTCAGCTGGCCGGTATGCGTGGCCTGATGGCCAAGCCGGATGGCTCGATCATTGAAACGCCGATTACGGCGAACTTCCGTGAAGGCCTGAACGTTCTGCAGTACTTCATCTCGACCCACGGTGCACGTAAGGGTCTGGCGGATACGGCACTGAAGACCGCGAACTCCGGCTACCTGACGCGTCGTCTGGTCGACGTGACGCAGGATCTGGTCGTGGTGGAAGACGATTGCGGCACCTCCAACGGCGTGGCCATGAAGGCCCTGGTCGAAGGCGGTGAAGTGATCGAAGCGCTGCGCGATCGTATCCTGGGCCGCGTGACGGTGGCCGACGTGGTGAACCCTGAAACCCAGGAAACCGCGATCGAGACCGGCACGCTGCTGGACGAAGATCTGGTCGACCTGATCGACAACATCGGCGTGGACGAAGTGAAGGTCCGCACGCCGCTGTCGTGCGACACGCGCTACGGCCTGTGCGCCAAGTGCTACGGCCGTGACCTCGGCCGCGGCGTGCTGGTGAACTCGGGCGAAGCGGTGGGCGTGATCGCGGCACAGTCGATCGGCGAACCGGGCACCCAGCTGACCATGCGTACGTTCCACATCGGTGGTGCGGCATCGCGTGCGGCAGTGGCATCGAGCGTGGAAGCCAAGGCGACCGGTACGGTGCGCTTCACGGTGACCATGCGTTACGTGACGAACGCCAAGGGCGAACTGATCGTGATCTCGCGTTCGGGCGAGGCGCTGATCACCGACGACCATGGCCGCGAGCGCGAGCGCCACAAGATCCCGTACGGTGCAACGCTGCTGGTGCAGGACGGCCAGGCGATCAAGGCCGGTACGCAGTTGGCTACGTGGGACGCACTGACTCGTCCGATCGTTTCCGAATACACGGGCACGATCAAGTTCGAGAACGTGGAAGAGGGCGTGACCGTCGCCAAGCAGATGGACGAAGTCACTGGCCTGTCGACCCTCGTGGTGATCGATGCCAAGCGCCGTACGGCTGCCACCAAGGGCTTGCGCCCGCAGGTGAAGCTGCTCGACGCCAACAACCAGGAAGTCAAGATTCCGGGCACGGACCACTCCGTGACCATCGGCTTCCAGGTGGGCGCGCTGATCACTGTGAAGGACGGTCAGCAGGTGCACGTGGGTGAAGTGCTGGCGCGTATCCCGACCGAATCGCAGAAGACCCGCGACATTACCGGTGGTCTGCCGCGTGTGGCCGAGCTGTTCGAAGCGCGTTCGCCGAAGGACGCCGCCGTGCTGGCGGAAGTCACCGGCACGGTGTCGTTCGGCAAGGACACCAAGGGCAAGCAACGCCTGGTGATCACGGACCTGGACGGCAACGCCCACGAGTTCCTGATCGCCAAGGAAAAGCAGGTCCTGGTGCACGATGGCCAGGTGGTGAACAAGGGCGAAATGATCGTGGAAGGTCCGGCGGATCCGCACGACATCCTGCGCCTGAAGGGCATCGAAGAGCTGGCGCACTACATCGTGGACGAAGTGCAGGACGTGTACCGTCTGCAGGGCGTGAAGATCAACGACAAGCACATCGAAGTGATTGTTCGTCAGATGCTGCGCCGCGTGCAGATCCAGGACGTGGGCGACACCAAGTTCATCCCAGGTGAACAGGTGGAGCGCTCGGAACTGCTCGACGAGAACGATCGTGTGATCGCCGAAGGCAAGCGTCCGGCAACGCACGAGAACCTGCTGCTCGGTATCACGAAGGCGTCGCTGTCGACCGACAGCTTCATCTCGGCGGCATCGTTCCAGGAAACGACGCGCGTGTTGACCGAAGCCGCAATCATGGGCAAGACCGACGACCTGCGTGGTCTGAAGGAAAACGTGATTGTGGGTCGTCTGATCCCGGCCGGTACCGGCCTGGCCTACCACCGCGCCCGCAAGGCGCGCGAGGCGGCCGAGCGCGAGCGCGCACAGGCGATCAACGACGAAGAGCAATCGCTCTTTATCGAGCCGCCGGTGGTGCAAGCCACGGACGGCGACGCAGTCTGATCGCGTATCGCACCGAAGCGCTGTAGTGAAACCCGGCTCCATGGAGCCGGGTTTTTTTTCGTCTCGCGCCGGCTTCGTCGCCGGACTGGCCGATGGCGATAGAGCCCAGCCCGACGCACGGCGTGGCCACGGCCGCCGATGTAGCGTAGACGAACGGCCACGCCGAAAGCGCCCATGCTCCGCATGTTTACGCCGTCTTTTGGCTTGCGTGCCACATCGGCACGGATCGAGACAGTTTTCCCGCTGCGCGCAGTGGTATGGTTACGCCTTTCCCGGCTTTCCGATTACCGCTGTCTTATGTCGCGCGCCCTGGCGATCCTCAAGGAAGTATTTGGCTACCACGCGTTTCGCGGGCGCCAGGCGGAAATCATCGACCATGTGGCCGATGGCGGCGATTGCCTGGTGCTCATGCCCACCGGCGGTGGCAAGTCGCTCTGCTACCAGATCCCCGCGCTACTGCGCCAGCAGGCCGGCCATGGCGTAGGTATCGTGGTGTCGCCGCTGATCGCGCTGATGCAGGATCAGGTGGCGGCGCTGACCGAGGCTGGCGTGCGCGCCGCGGTGCTCAACTCCACGCTTTCCAGCAGCGAAGCATCGGCGGTCGAGCGCGACCTGCTGGCTGGCCGTCTCGAGATTCTCTACGTCGCGCCCGAGCGGCTGATGACCCCGCGCTTTCTGGACCTGCTCGAGCGCACGCAGGTCGGCCTGTTCGCCATCGACGAAGCCCACTGCGTGTCGCAATGGGGGCATGACTTCCGCCCGGAATATATCCAGCTCTCGGTATTGCACGAGCGCTTTCCGCGCGTCCCGCGCATCGCGCTGACGGCAACCGCCGATGCACTGACCCGCAACGAGATCGTCGAGCGGCTGGCGCTGGACGATGCGCGCGTCTTTATCTCGAGCTTCGATCGCCCGAACATCCGCTATCGCATTGTCGAAAAGGACAACGCGCGCCAGCAACTGCTTGCCTTCATCCAGGCAGAGCACATGAATGGCGATGGCGGTCACGACAGCGGCATCGTCTACTGTCTGTCGCGCAAGAAGGTGGAGGACACGGCGGCATGGCTCGCTGGCCACGGCATCAAGGCGCTGGCGTATCACGCGGGCATGGATGCGCAGGTACGCCAGCAAAACCAGGCCCGGTTCCGCGAGGAAGAAGGCATCGTGATGGTGGCGACGATCGCCTTCGGCATGGGGATCGACAAGCCGGACGTCCGTTTCGTCGCCCACCTCGACCTGCCCAAGAGCATGGAAGGCTATTACCAGGAAACCGGCCGCGCCGGCCGCGACGGGCTGCCTGCCAATGCCTGGATGGCCTATGGTCTTGGCGATGTGGTGCAGCAAAAGCGCATGATCGACGAATCCGAGGCTGACGACGCCCACAAGCGGGTGTCGTCGGCCAAGCTCGATGCGCTGCTGGGTTTGTGCGAAACACCCGGCTGCCGGCGCGTGCGGATCCTCGCCTATTTCGAGGAAGCGGCGCAGCCCTGCGGCAATTGCGACACCTGCCTGGAGCCGCCCGCCACCTGGGATGGAACGCGCGAGGCGCAGATGGCGCTGTCCTGCGTGTACCGCACCGCGCAGGCCAGCCGCGTACATTTTGGTGCGACCCATCTGATCGACGTGCTGCGCGGCAATGCCACTGAAAAGATCAAGCAGTGGGGGCACGACAAGGTGTCGACCTTCGGCATCGGCAAGGACCGCTCGAGCGCTGAATGGCATGCAGTTTTCCGCCAGCTGATCGCGCACGGGCTGTTGATGATCGACCACGGCGGGCATGGCGCGTTGCTGCTCGGCGAATCGGCGCGCGCGGTGCTCAAGGGCGAGCAGTCGATCACGCTGCGGCGGCAGGCCAGCAAGCCCGGCAAGTCCGGCGACCGCTCAGCGCGCGGCGCACGGACCGACCACACGGCGGCGATGGACGGCGAAACGCTGGCCAACTGGGACGCGCTGCGCAAATGGCGTACCGCGACAGCCAAGGAGCACGGCGTGCCGGCCTACGTCATCTTCCACGATGCCACGCTGGCCGAACTTGCGCGCTGCGCCCCCGAATCGCTCGATGAACTGGCCGAGATCCCCGGGATTGGCGCCTCGAAGCTGGAGCGCTACGGCGACGAAATCCTGGAGACGCTGCGCCAGGTGTGACCGCGGCGCGGCCCGGGGGTATCCGTCGCGTATACCCCTTGACCATTGTGCACACCACTGCTAGAGTGCCAGATTCGAGTTTTTGGCTTCGGATTTCGCTCGCCCGTCGGATTTGTGGTTTTCGATCCGCAAACAGGATGGCAGCAGCGGGATCCCGGCGAGCTCGCGCTCTTTGGCAAGTCTGTTACTTCGCAGCCCTTCCTTCAGAGCGTTCGCTCACCTTTCCCGTCCAAAACCCGTAGTTGCCTCTTTGCCAGCACTGGCGAGGGGTGTTTTTGTAAAAACCAAGCTGGATTGAACAATGCCAACTATCAACCAACTGGTTCGCAAGCCGCGCGTCTCTGAAGTCGTCAAGAGCAAGAGCCCGGCACTTGAGAACTGCCCGCAGCGTCGCGGCGTGTGCACCCGTGTGTACACCACGACGCCTAAGAAGCCGAACTCGGCACTGCGTAAGGTCGCCAAGGTGCGCCTGACCAACGGTTTCGAAGTCATTTCGTACATCGGCGGTGAAGGCCACAACCTGCAGGAACACTCGGTCGTGCTGATCCGCGGCGGCCGTGTAAAGGATCTGCCGGGTGTGCGCTACCACATCGTCCGTGGTTCGCTGGATCTGCAAGGCGTGAAGGACCGCAAGCAGGCCCGTTCGAAGTACGGTGCAAAGCGTCCGAAGGCTGCCTAAGCTTTTCGCGCAAGTCATACAGACACCCGTGGCGCAAGTCATGGCGTTGTCACCAGGCGGCGGTACAACGGAGCGTTTTTTGCGCCGTGCCGTCGAGTAAGTGGTCACCCGGCGAATTTGCCGAAAGCAAGCTAGTTGGTGGCCGGAGAGCGGAAATATTCAGACCGTCTCTCAACTGAATCTAAAGGAAGAAAGATGCCACGTCGTCGTGAAGTCCCCAAGCGGGAAGTTTTGCCTGATCCGAAATTCGGCAATGTTGAAGTTGCCAAGTTCATGAACGTGCTGATGCTGGACGGCAAGAAGTCGGTTGCCGAACGTATCGTCTACGGCGCGTTCGACCAGATCGAGAAGAAGGCAGGCAAGGCGCCCATCGAAGTGTTTTCCGTTGCGATCAACAACGTGAAGCCGGTGGTGGAAGTGAAGAGCCGTCGCGTGGGCGGCGCCAACTATCAGGTTCCGGTCGAAGTCCGTCCGTCGCGTCGTTTGGCATTGGCGATGCGTTGGCTGCGCGAGGCCGCGAAAAAACGCAGCGAGAAGTCGATGGCGCTGCGCCTGGCAGGTGAGCTGCTGGAAGCTGCAGAAGGCCGCGGCGGCGCGATGAAGAAGCGCGACGAAGTGCACCGCATGGCCGAAGCCAACAAGGCGTTCTCGCACTTCCGCTTCTAAGGCGCGCGAAAAACGCTGTTGGTTGCCGGGCGGGCTGTGTTTTCACACATCTCGCCCGTTTGTGTTAGGGGCGCAGACGATGAGATTTCTGCGCCTCATGGACGAATAGAGGATTAAAGTGGCTCGTAAGACTCCCATTGAGCGCTACCGCAATATCGGTATTTCGGCTCACATTGACGCGGGTAAAACCACCACGACCGAGCGGATCCTGTTCTACACCGGTGTGAACCACAAGATCGGTGAAGTGCATGATGGCGCGGCCACCATGGACTGGATGGAGCAGGAGCAGGAGCGTGGCATCACGATCACCTCCGCTGCTACCACCGCCTTCTGGAAGGGCATGGGCGGCAACTACCCCGAGCACCGCTTCAACATCATCGACACCCCGGGCCACGTGGACTTCACCATCGAGGTGGAGCGTTCCATGCGCGTGCTGGACGGCGCATGCATGGTCTACTGCGCAGTGGGTGGCGTGCAGCCGCAGTCGGAAACCGTCTGGCGTCAGGCCAACAAGTACGGCGTGCCGCGTCTGGCGTTCGTCAACAAGATGGACCGTACCGGCGCGAACTTCTTCAAGGTCTACGACCAGCTGAAGACCCGCCTGAAGGCCAACCCGGTGCCCGTGGTGGTGCCGATCGGCGCTGAAGACGGCTTCCAGGGCGTCGTCGATCTGCTGGAAATGAAGGCGATCATCTGGGACGAAGCCAGCCAGGGCGTGAAGTTCGAGTACCAGGACATCCCGGCCGAACTGCAGGCTACCGCTGACGAATGGCGCGAGAAGATGGTCGAGTCCGCCGCCGAAGCCAGCGAAGAGCTGATGGAAAAGTACCTGGGCGGCGAAGAGCTGACCCGCGCCGAGATCGTCAAGGCGCTGCGTGACCGTACCATCGCCTGCGAAATCCAGCCGATGCTGTGCGGCACCGCGTTCAAGAACAAGGGCGTGCAGCGTATGCTCGACGCCGTGATCGATTTCCTGCCGTCGCCGGTCGATATTCCGCCGGTCAAGGGCGTGGACGAGCGCGACGACGAGAAGAAGCTCGAGCGCAAGGCCGACGACAACGAGAAGTTCTCGGCGCTGGCGTTCAAGATCATGACCGACCCGTTCGTCGGCCAGCTGATCTTCTTCCGCGTCTACTCGGGCAAGATCAATTCGGGCGACACCGTGTACAACCCGGTGAAGCAGAAGAAGGAGCGTCTGGGCCGTATTCTGCAGATGCACGCCAACCAGCGCGAGGAAATCAAGGAAGTGCTGGCCGGCGACATCGCCGCTGCCGTGGGCCTGAAGGACGCCACCACGGGCGACACGCTGTGCGATCCGGCTGCACCGATCGTGCTCGAGCGCATGGTGTTCCCGGAGCCGGTGATCTCGCAGGCTGTCGAGCCGAAGACCAAGGCCGACCAGGAAAAGATGGGCATCGCCCTGAACCGCCTGGCCGCCGAAGATCCGTCGTTCCGCGTGCGTACCGATGAAGAATCGGGCCAGACCATCATTTCGGGCATGGGCGAGCTCCACCTCGAAATTCTGGTCGACCGCATGAAGCGCGAATTCGGCGTGGAAGCCAACATCGGCGCGCCGCAAGTGGCCTACCGCGAAACCATCCGCAAGAAGGCTGAAGACGTCGAAGGCAAGTTCGTCAAGCAGTCGGGCGGTCGCGGCCAGTACGGTCACGCAGTGATCACGCTGGAACCGCAAGAGCCGGGCAAGGGCTTCGAATTCATCGACGCCATTAAGGGCGGTGTGATTCCTCGCGAATACATCCCTGCGGTCGAAAAGGGTATCGTCGACACGCTGCCGTCCGGCATTCTGGCGGGCTTCCCGGTGGTCGACGTGAAGGTGACGCTGACGTTCGGTTCGTACCACGATGTGGACTCGAACGAAAACGCGTTCCGCATGGCCGGCTCGATGGCTTTCAAGGAAGCCATGCGCAAGGCCAGCCCGGTTCTGCTCGAGCCGATGATGGCCGTGGAAGTGGAAACGCCGGAAGACTACACCGGTACCGTGATGGGCGACCTGTCGTCCCGCCGCGGCATCGTGCAGGGCATGGACGACATGGTTGGCGGCGGCAAGATCATCAAGGCCGAAGTCCCGCTGTCGGAAATGTTCGGTTATTCCACGTCGCTGCGCTCGGCCACGCAAGGCCGCGCCACGTACACGATGGAATTCAAGCACTACGCCGAAGCACCGAAGAACATCGCCGAAGCCGTGATGACGGCCAAGGGCAAGTAATAGAAGTTCCGCCGCCGTGCGGTTACGCACGGCGGCGCAATGAATCGAATCAGACTGCATTCCATTAGGAGCTGAAACAT
Source organism: Cupriavidus sp. GW822-FHT06G04 (assembly GCF_058799075.1). Lineage (NCBI taxonomy): Bacteria > Pseudomonadati > Pseudomonadota > Betaproteobacteria > Burkholderiales > Burkholderiaceae > Cupriavidus > Cupriavidus sp. GW822-FHT06G04. Next base: position 20,367 of record NZ_JBXALD010000013.1, read on the forward strand.
GGCAAAGGAAAAGTTCGAGCGGACTAAGCCGCACGTGAACGTAGGTACGATTGGTCACGTTGACCATGGCAAGACGACGCTGACGGCGGCGATTGCAACGGTGCTGGCCGCGAAGTTCGGTGGTGCCGCGAAGAAGTACGACGAAATCGACGCAGCGCCGGAAGAAAAGGCACGCGGTATCACGATCAACACCGCACACGTGGAATACGAGACGGCCAACCGCCACTACGCCCACGTTGACTGCCCGGGCCACGCCGACTATGTGAAGAACATGATCACGGGCGCCGCGCAGATGGACGGCGCGATCCTGGTTTGCTCGGCAGCTGACGGCCCGATGCCGCAAACGCGCGAGCACATCCTGCTGGCCCGTCAGGTTGGCGTGCCTTACATCATCGTGTTCCTGAACAAGTGCGACATGGTGGACGACGCCGAGCTGCTCGAGCTGGTGGAAATGGAAGTGCGCGAGCTGCTGTCGAAGTACGAGTTCCCGGGCGACGACACGCCGATCATCAAGGGTTCGGCCAAGCTGGCGCTGGAAGGCGACAAGGGCGAGCTGGGCGAAGTGGCGATCATGAACCTGGCCGACGCGCTGGACACGTACATCCCGACGCCGGAGCGCGCCGTGGACGGTACGTTCCTGATGCCGGTGGAAGACGGGTTCTCGATCTCGGGTCGCGGCACGGTGGTGACCGGTCGTATCGAGCGTGGCGTGATCAAGGTCGGTGAGGAAATCGAAATCGTGGGTATCCGCCCGACGGTCAAGACCACCTGCACCGGCGTGGAAATGTTCCGCAAGCTGCTGGACCAAGGTCAGGCAGGCGACAACGTGGGTCTGCTGCTGCGCGGCACGAAGCGCGAAGACGTGGAGCGCGGCCAAGTGCTGTGCAAGCCGGGTTCGATCAAGCCGCACACGCACTTCACCGGTGAGGTGTACATCCTGTCGAAGGACGAAGGTGGCCGTCACACGCCGTTCTTCAACAACTACCGCCCGCAGTTCTATTTCCGTACGACCGACGTGACCGGCTCGATCGAGCTGCCGAAGGACAAGGAAATGGTCATGCCGGGTGACAACGTGTCGATCACCGTCAAGCTGATCGCCCCGATCGCCATGGAAGAAGGCCTGCGCTTCGCTATCCGCGAAGGCGGTCGTACCGTCGGCGCCGGCGTTGTGGCAAAGATCCTCGACTAAGCTATCGTCCTGGGGCATGCCTGCGGGCATGTCCCCTATAATCCGGGCTCATCGCCCATCGCTCTTTTAAGGAACAATCATGCAGAACCAGAAGATCCGTATCCGCTTGAAGGCTTTCGACTACCGTCTGATCGACCAGTCGGCCGCTGAGATCGTGGATACCGCCAAGCGTACCGGTGCCATCGTCAAGGGTCCCGTGCCCCTGCCGACCCGCATCCAGCGCTTCGATATCCTGCGTTCGCCGCACGTCAACAAGACCAGCCGCGATCAGTTCGAGATCCGCACTCACCAGCGCCTGATGGACATCGTCGATCCGACGGACAAGACCGTCGACGCGCTGATGAAGCTCGACCTGCCGGCCGGCGTGGACGTCGAGATCAAGGTGTAAGGATGTTTTGGGCCGGCTTGTCCGGTCCGATGCAGCAAAAAAGGCGAACTTCGGTTCGCCTTTTTTGTTTGGGCGCCAAGGTTGCGCCATGCATTCTCCAACCGCATTCCTCAGCCGCGGCCACGCCTTTGCAGCGTCTTGGCCGGGCATTCGCCGAACGCGCGCCGATATTCCGCGCTGAATCGTCCCAGATGCGAAAAGCCCCAGCGCAACGCTGCGCTCGTCACTGAAGTGAGCGCCGGATCGTTGAGCAGATCCTGCCGTACCCGTTCCAGCCGCACCGTGCGTAGATAGGCCATCGGGCTCAGGCCGCGATGTTCGCGAAATCCCGCATACAAGCTGCGCAAGCTCACGCCGGCCAGCTCGGCCAGAAACGCCGGCGTCAGCGGCGCGTCGGCATGCGCGTGAATATGTTCCTCGACCACCTTCACATGTCGCGGCGCCAGCGGTTTGCCGTTCTCGCGCAGCCTGTCCGAAAGACTGTGCGGCTGGCACGTCAGCAGCGCGCCTATCACCAACTGTTCCAGCTGGCACGCGGTCAGCGGATGACTGATCGTTTCCGGCGCGTGGGCCAACGTCTGCGCCAGATACTGCATCAGTGCATGCCAGCCGGTACCTCGCCATGCCATGTCGAGCCGGAAACGCAGCGGCTGATTGGGCTTGTGTCCCACATATGCGGAACAGATTCGCTCGAGCGCGCTTCGCTCGATGCGCACAATCAACTGGTCGTTGTCGGCGCTCCAGCGCATCCGCAACGCTTCGCTTGGCGTGAGCACGGATGCCAGCGCCGCATCCGAAACAATGTGCTGGCTGCCGCAATGGATATCGGCCTGACCCGCCATCGGCATCTGCACGAGGAGGAAATCGCCGAGCGGCCCGGGGTCGATCGTCACGTCGCCGCCATAAGAGAGCCGATTGAACGACACCGACCCGAGTGGGGCATGGTGCATGCGCGCATGCAGCGAGCCGCCGTGCAGGGTTAGCCGATGGGGTTTGAAGACTGACCCGACGCGCGCGCGCGTGGTGTCGAGATCGACGGTGTCGAATACGCGCCGCGCAGTGTCGTGCAGCAGCGCTTCTGTCAGCGGTGTCGCAGGCGGGGCAGTCGGGGGCATCGGCAGCATGTCTCGCTCCTGGCGGGGCCGGCCCTGACGCTGCCGCCTCCCCGAAGCCGCCCGGGCAAGCGTGCGCGCCAGATGATTCCGGCGGCGATCCGCCGTCTCGCGCGGGGTGCGTGGCGGTAAATCGCTGCGCACCACTATAGCGGATTCGTCGGCGTCCCCGCACGGCCGCTTGTACAGCGACACACTTTCCTGCACTAATTGGATAACCGCTGCATCCGGCGGCTAGTTTGCTGCGCTGCGGGTCGTCCATGCTGGAAGCAAGGGCTGACACGCACGCGGTGGCCATTACCACCTACAGGAGAAAAAACATGGGCCAGACCATCCAGATCCAGACCCAGGACGGCAGTTTCACCGGATATCTCGCCACCCCGGCGGCGGGCAAGGGCCCGGGCATCGTGCTGTGCCAGGAGATCTTTGGCGTCAATTCGACCATGCGCAACGTGGCGGACTACTACGCCGAAGAGGGCTACACGGTGCTGGTGCCCGATCTGTTCTGGCGCATCGCGCCCGGCATCGAGCTGGACGAACGCAAGGATTTTCCGCGTGCGCTGGAGCTTTACCAGCAATTCGATGAGGACAAGGGCGTGCAGGACGTCGGCGCGGCGCTGCGCGCCCTGCGCGAGCGCGGTGAGTGTGTCGGCCAGACAGGTGTCTTGGGATTCTGCCTGGGCGGCAAGCTTGCCTACCTGGCCGCGTGCCGGCTGCCCGACGTGGCGTGCGCGGTGGGCTACTACGGGGTTGGCATCGAGCGCGCGCTGGACGAGGCCGCCAACATCCGCGGCCGGCTTGTGCTGCATGTGGCAGAGCGGGATGGCTTCTGCCCGCCCGAAGCGCAGGCGCGCATCCGCGAGGCGCTGCAAGATCGGCCCAACATCGAGATGTATGTGTACGCCGGCATGGACCACGCATTCGCGCGGGCGGGCGGCGAGCATTTCGACAAGGCGTCGGCGTTGATGGCGCATCAGCGGTCGATCGCGGCATTCCGCACAGAAATGGGCCCGCATTACGACTTCTCCGCGCTATGGGACAAGCATTGCGAATACGAATTCGCGGTCCGCGATGTCGATGCCACCATGGCAACGATGGTCGGGGAACCCTATGTGAACCACATCCCGACGATGACCGGGGGTGTCGGCTACCGCCAGCTCAAGCGCTTCTATCAGCATCACTTCGTCCACAGCAATCCGCCGGACACCACGCTGATTCCGCTGTCGCGCACGATCGGCGCCAACCAGGTGGTCGACGAGATGCTGTTCTGCTTCACCCATACGTGCGAGATCGACTGGATGCTGCCCGGCGTGCCGCCGACCGGCAAGCGAGTCGAAATACCGCTGATCGCGATCGTGAAGTTCCGCGGCGACAAGCTGTACCACGAGCATATCTACTGGGACCAGGCCAGCGTGCTGGTGCAGATCGGTTTGCTGGACCCGAAGGGTTTGCCGGTGGCCGGCGTCGAGACCGCGCGCAAGCTGCTCGACGAGACACTGCCATCGAACACGCTGATGCCGCGCTGGCGCGAAAGCGAAGGCAAATGACGGCCTGAAACCGGCCGCAAACCACGGGCGGCACGCTGATGCCGCCCGGTATTTCCAACGAGGAGACACCACCATGAAGGGCTTGCAGGACAAGGTCGCGATTGTGACGGGAGGCGCCACGCTGATCGGCGTCGGCGTGGCGCGTGCATTTGTGGACGCAGGCGCCCGAGTGGCGATCCTCGACATCGACGCCGCGGCGGGCGAGCGGGCCGCGACATCGCTGGGATCGAACGCGATGTTCGTGCATACCGATATCACGCAGGACGCGCAGATCCGCGATGCGATCGGGCGCGTGGCGGAGCGCTTCGGCGCCATCGATATCCTGGTCAATCTGGCCTGCACTTATCTCGACGACGGCTTTCAATCGCCGCGTGCCGACTGGCTGGCCGCACTCGACGTGAATGTGGTGTCCAGCGTGATGGTGGCACAGGCAGTGCATCCGCATATGCGGGCGCGCGGCGGCGGAGCGATCGTCAACTTCACCAGCATTTCGGCGCGCGTCGCGCAAACTGGGCGCTGGCTATATCCCGTTTCGAAAGCGGCGACGGCGCAGCTGACGCGCAGCATGGCGATGGACCTCGCGCGGGACCGCATCCGCGTCAATGCCGTATCGCCCGGATGGACCTGGTGCAGGCTGATGGACGAAGTCAGCGGCGGCAATCGCGCCCGCACCGATGCCGTGGCCGCGCCGTTCCATCTGCTTGGGCGCGTCGGCGAGCCGGACGAAGTTGCGCAGGTGGTGCTGTTCCTGTGCTCCGATCACGCGAGTTTTGTCACCGGCGCCGACTATGCGGTGGACGGCGGGTATTCCGCCATGGGGCCGGAGCAGAATGCGCCCGCCATCGGCAAGCTGGCCGGTTGACCGCACCTTCCAATAACGACCACGGAGACAATCATGGGCCAACGTATTGCAATTGTCGGCGCCGGCCAGTCCGGTTTGCAGATGGCCTTGGGGCTGCAGGCCAACGGCTACCGCGTGACGCTGCTATCCAACCGTACGCCGGATCAGATTCGCGCCGGAAAGGTGATGTCCAGCCAATGCATGTTCGATCGCGCCTTGCAGACTGAGCGGGAACTGGGTTTGAACTGGTGGGAAGACAGCTGCCCGTCGGTGGAGGGCATCGGGCTGGCCATTCCGCATCCGGAGCAACCGGGCGCGAAGGTGATCGATTGGGCCGCGCGGCTGCATCGCCCCGCGCAGGCCGTGGATCAGCGACTGAAAATGCCGGCGTGGATGGACGCCTTTGTCGCGCGCGGCGGAGACTTGCGCATTGTCGATGTGGGCCTGGACGAACTGGAGGCATTGACTGTCGAGCATGATCTCGTGCTGCTTGCGGCCGGCAAGGGTGAAATCGTCAGTCGTTTTGAGCGCGATGCCGACCGTAGCCCGTTCACCGCGCCGCAGCGTGCGCTGGCGCTTACCTACGTGACGGGCATGACGCCGCGCCAGCCGTTCTCGCGCGTTTGTTTCAATCTCATCCCCGGTGTCGGCGAGTACTTCGTCTTCCCAGCGCTCACGCTGTCGGGCCCATGCGAAATCATGGTGTTCGAAGGCATTCCCGGCGGCCCCATGGACCGCTGGGCCGAGGCGCGCACGCCCGAAGCCCACCTGCAGGAGAGCCTGCGCATCTTGCGTACATATCTGCCGTGGGAGGCAGAGCGTTGCGAGGACGTGTCGTTGACCGATGCCAACGGCGTCCTGTCCGGTCGATTTGCGCCGACCGTGCGCAAGCCGGTGCTGACGTTGCCTTCCGGACGACTGGTCTTCGGCATGGCCGACGCAGTGGTCGTGAACGACCCCATCACGGGGCAAGGGTCGAACAACGCGGCGAAATGCTGCAAGGTCTATCTCGACAGCATCCTCGCCCGCGAAGGTGCCCCGTTCGATGCCGACTGGATGCATGCGACGTTCGAGCGTTACTGGCAATACGCCAGCGCCGTAGTCAACTGGACCAACTCGCTGCTGACGCCGCCGCCCGCCCATATCCTGGAACTGCTCGGTGCCGCAGGCGCATCCGATGCGCTGGCCAGCCGCATTGCCAACGGCTTCGACAACCCGCCCGACTTCTTTCCGTGGTGGAGCGATCCCGCGGCCTGCCGGCAATTGATCGGCGAACAGACGGCGAAGGCCGCCTGAATGCGCGAGGCATCGGACATGGATACAGTTTCGACATCGGCGCTCGCGCCGGATCCCGCCAGCCTGCGGCGCGTATGTGGGCGATTCGCGACGGGCGTTGCCATCATTGGCGCACGTACGGCGCAAAACCAGGCGGTGGGGCTGACCGTCAATTCGTTTGGATCAGTTTCGCTGGAGCCGCCGCTGATCGTGTGGAACCTCGCCCGGCGCTCACCCAATGCGGGTTTGTTCACGGTGGGCGCGCCATTCGGCGTCAGCATCCTGCGCGCCGGTCACGACGACCTGGCGCGCAGGTTCGCGCAGCCCTTGCCCGACAAGTTCGCTGGCGTCGCGCATTGGCGGTGTCCGGCCGGCGTGCCGTATCTGCAGGAGGCGCTCGCCACGCTGGCATGCGCCGTGGTGCAGGCTGAGCCGGTCGGCGATCACCTGCTGATCGTCGGATCCGTGCGCGAAATCGCCGCGTCGGAAGGCGATCCACTGGTGTTCTACGGCGGCGCATTCGCCCGTCTGACTGCCTGAGAGCGCGGCATCGGCTGCGATCGAGCCGCGGCGAGTCGACTTTTCGTCGCAATTTCGTCGAATTCTGTGTCAACGGCCCACGCCTGCAACAGTATTCAGCAGACCAACTTGCCCTTTCCAAATGACTGAGTTATAGTGTAAGGCTACCCGTTTCTCCGGGTAGTGGGGACCGTTTTGGTCATGCGCAATCCTTTTCGCGCACCCGCACTCACACAGTTTTCGTGTATCAATCAGCCCCGGCCAATCGCAGCTGGGAATGGAGCAAACCATGAGCCTTGGCCTTGTAGGTCGCAAGGTTGGCATGACCCGTATTTTCACGGACGACGGTGATTCGATTCCCGTTACCGTGGTCGAGGTCGGCGACAACCGCGTGACGCAAATCAAGACGGACGAGACCGACGGTTATACCGCGGTTCAAGTCACCTTCGGCAGCCGACGCGCAAGCCGCGTTACCAAGCCGCTGGCGGGTCACCTCGCCAAAGCCGGTGTGGAAGCTGGCGAAGTCATCAAAGAATTCCGCATCGATGCAGCCAAGGCTGCCGAGCTGCAAGCTGGCAGCTCGCTGTCCGTCGACCTGTTCCAGGTTGGCCAGAAGATCGACGTGCAGGGCGTGAGCATCGGTAAGGGCTACGCCGGTACCATCAAGCGCTACCACTTCGCTTCGGGTCGTGCCACCCACGGTAACTCGCGTTCGCACAATGTGCCGGGTTCCATCGGTATGGCGCAGGATCCGGGTCGCGTGTTCCCTGGCAAGCGCATGACGGGTCACCTCGGTGATGTCACCCGTACCGTTCAAAACCTCGAGATCGCCAAGATCGACGCAGAGCGCAAGCTGCTGCTGGTCAAGGGCGCCATCCCCGGTTCCAAGGGCGGCAAGGTCATCGTGACCCCGGCCGTCAAGGCCAAAGCTTAAGGAGCGCATGTAATGGAACTCAAGCTCCTCCAGGACAACGGTCAAATCGGCGCCGGCGTCGCAGCCTCGCCCGAAGTGTTCGGCCGTGACTACAACGAAGCGCTGGTTCACCAGATCGTCGTGGCCTACCAGGCCAACGCACGTAGCGGTAACCGCAAGCAGAAAGACCGCGAAGAGGTCAAGCACACGACCAAGAAGCCGTGGCGCCAGAAGGGTACGGGCCGTGCTCGTGCCGGTATGTCGTCGTCGCCGCTGTGGCGTGGCGGTGGCCGCATCTTCCCGAATTCGCCGGAAGAGAACTTCAGCCAGAAGGTCAACAAGAAGATGTTCCGTGCCGGTATGCGCTCGATTTACTCGCAGCTCGCACGTGAAGGTCGTATCAATGTGGTGGACGGTTTCGCTGTCGACGCACCCAAGACCAAGCTGCTGGCCGACAAGTTCAAGGCCATGGGCCTGGACTCGGTGCTGATCATTACCGACAGCCTCGACGAGAACCTCTACCTGGCTTCGCGCAACCTGCCGAACGTGGCAGTCGTGGAGCCGCGTCACGCTGATCCCCTGTCGCTCGTGCACTACAAGAAGGTGCTGGTGACGAAGGCAGCTGTCGCGCAGATCGAGGAGTTGCTGAAATGACGCAAGTAGCCAAGAACGATCATCGTTTGATGCAGGTGCTGCTCGCGCCGGTGGTTTCCGAAAAGGCAACCCTGGTCGCCGACAAGAATGAACAGGTTGTGTTCGAAGTGGCTCGCGACGCCAACAAGGCAGAAGTGAAGGCCGCCGTCGAACTGCTGTTCAAGGTCGAGGTGCAGTCCGTTCAGATCCTGAACCAGAAGGGCAAGCAAAAGCGCTTCGGCCGTTTCATGGGCCGTCGCAACCACGTGAAGAAGGCTTACGTGGCGCTGAAGCCGGGTCAGGAAATCAATTTTGAAGCGGAGGCCAAGTAATCATGGCACTCGTCAAGACCAAGCCGACTTCCCCGGGCCGTCGCTCGATGGTGAAGGTCGTTAACCGCGACCTGCACAAGGGTGCCCCGCACGCTCCGCTGCTGGAAAAGCAATTCCAGAAGTCGGGCCGTAACAACAATGGCCACATCACCACCCGTCACAAGGGCGGTGGTCATAAGCACCACTACCGTGTGGTCGACTTCAAGCGCAACGACAAGGACGGCATCCCCGCCAAGGTCGAGCGCCTGGAATACGATCCGAACCGCAGCGCGAATATCGCGCTGGTGCTGTTCGCCGACGGCGAGCGCCGCTACATCATCGCCACCAAGGGCATGGTAGCTGGCCAGGCCCTGATGAACGGCTCGGAAGCGCCGATCAAGGCTGGTAACAACCTGCCGATCCGCAACATTCCGGTCGGTACCACGATCAACAACGTGGAAATGCTGCCGGGCAAGGGCGCGCAGATCGCGCGTGCTGCTGGTGGTTCCGCCGTGCTGCTGGCCCGTGAAGGCCTGTACGCTCAAGTGCGTCTGCGCTCCGGTGAAGTGCGTCGCGTGCATATCGAATGCCGCGCCACCATCGGTGAAGTGGGTAACGAAGAGCACAGCCTGCGCGTGATCGGCAAGGCCGGTGCAACGCGCTGGCGCGGTATTCGCCCGACCGTTCGCGGCGTGGTGATGAACCCGGTGGATCACCCGCACGGTGGTGGTGAAGGCAAGACCGCTGCCGGTCGCGATCCTGTATCGCCGTGGGGTACCCCGACCAAGGGTTACCGTACCCGCAGCAACAAGCGCACGGACAGCATGATCGTCCAGCGCCGCCACAAGCGCTAATCGGTAGGTAGGAGCTAAAGATATGACTCGTTCCGCAAAAAAGGGTCCGTTCTGCGACGACCACCTGCTGAAAAAGGTGGAAGCGGCCGTAGGCGGCAAGGACAAGAAGCCCATCAAGACATGGTCGCGCCGTTCGACGATCATGCCTGATTTCATCGGCCTGACGATCGCCGTTCACAACGGCCGTCAACACGTGCCGGTGTACGTGACGGAAAACATGGTTGGCCACAAGCTCGGCGAATTTGCGATCACTCGCACGTTCAAGGGCCACGCGGCTGACAAGAAAGCGAAGAGGTAAGGTGCCATCATGGAAGTGAAAGCGATTCATCGCGGTGCCCGCATCTCCGCCCAGAAAACGCGTCTGGTCGCTGACCAGATCCGCGGTCTGCCGATTGAGCGTGCGCTCAACATCCTGGCGTTCAGCCCGAAGAAGGCTGCCGGGATCGTGAAGAAGGTGGTCGAATCGGCCATCGCCAACGCCGAGCACAACGAAGGCGCCGACATTGACGAGCTGAAGGTCAAATCGATCTACGTCGACAAGGCAACCTCGCTCAAGCGCTTCACCGCACGGGCGAAGGGCCGCGGCAACCGCATCGAGAAACAAACCTGTCACATCACTGTGACGCTCGGCAACTAAGGAGTCACGATGGGACAGAAGATTCATCCGACTGGCTTCCGTCTGGCCGTCAGCCGCAACTGGGCTTCGCGTTGGTACGCCAACAACACGAAGTTCGCCGGCATGCTGAAAGAAGACATCGAAGTTCGCGACTTCCTGAAAAAGAAGCTCAAGAACGCATCGGTTGGCCGTGTCGTGATCGAGCGTCCTGCCCGCAATGCACGCATCACCATCTACAGCTCGCGTCCGGGCGTGGTGATCGGCAAGAAGGGTGAGGACATCGAACTGCTGAAGGCCGAACTGCAGCGTCGCATGGGCGTGCCCGTGCACGTGAACATCGAGGAAATCCGCAAGCCGGAAACCGATGCGCAGCTGATCGCCGATTCGATCACGCAGCAGCTCGAGCGCCGCATCATGTTCCGTCGCGCCATGAAGCGCGCGATGCAGAACGCCATGCGTCTGGGTGCCCAAGGCATCAAGATCATGAGCTCGGGCCGTCTGAACGGTATTGAAATCGCACGTACCGAGTGGTACCGCGAAGGCCGTGTGCCCCTGCACACCCTGCGCGCCGACATCGACTACGGCTTCTCGGAAGCCGAAACCACCTACGGCATCATCGGTGTCAAGGTGTGGGTCTACAAGGGCGATCACCTGGGCCGCAACGATGCGCCCGTGGTGGAAGAGCCGCAAGAAGACCGTCGTCGTCGCCCGGGTCGTCCGGAAGGCCGCCGCCGTGAAGGCGAAGGCCGTCCGGCTGGCAACCGCCGCGGTGGTGCCGGTGCTGGTCGTCGTGCTGCGCCTGGCGCAGACGCGAAGAGTGGAGAATAACAATGCTGCAACCGAAGCGTAGAAAGTATCGCAAGGAGCAGAAGGGCCGCAACACGGGTAAGGCTACCCGTGGCAACGCCGTGTCTTTCGGCGAATTCGGCCTGAAGGCAATGGGCCGTGGCCGCCTGACCGCTCGTCAAATCGAGTCGGCACGTCGTGCGATGACCCGTCACATCAAGCGTGGCGGCCGCATCTGGATCCGGATCTTCCCGGACAAGCCGATCTCGAAGAAGCCTGCCGAAGTCCGTATGGGTAACGGTAAGGGCAATCCGGAATACTACGTGGCTGAAATTCAGCCGGGCAAGATGCTGTACGAAATGGATGGCGTGAGCGAAGAGCTGGCGCGTGAGGCGTTCCGCCTCGCGGCCGCCAAACTGCCGATCGCCACGAATTTCGTGGTGCGTCAGGTCGGTACGTAAGGAGATTGGGATGAAAGCATCCGAACTGCGCGGCAAGGACGCCGCAGGCCTGAATCAGGAGCTCTCCGAGCTGCTGAAGGCTCAATTTAGCCTGCGCATGCAAAAGGCCACCCAACAGCTGCAGAACACCAGCCAGCTGAAGAAGGTGCGCAAGGACATCGCGCGCGTGCAAACCGTGCTGACCGAGAAGGCGAACGCGAAATGACTGAAGCTGCGAAGACTGAAACGTCGCTTCGCCGGACCCTCGTGGGCCGTGTCGTGAGCGACAAGATGGACAAGACCGTGACGGTCCTGATCGAAAACCGCGTCAAGCACCCGCTGTACGGCAAGTACGTTCTGCGTTCGAAGAAGTACCACGCACACGACGAAGCCAATCAGTACAAGGAAGGCGACAAGGTCGAGATCCAGGAAACCCGTCCGCTGTCGCGGACCAAGTCCTGGGTTGTTTCCCGGCTGGTAGAAGCTGCTCGCGTCATCTAAGCACAACAGTGCTTTCATGACTTGCAAGTCCAGGGTTATGTTGCTATAATCCTGGACTTCCGCTTTGTTGCGTTCGTCTTTGCAGTATCACCCGGGCGGGCCCGTAAAGCGAGCCGCTGCCAGATGCCTCGATGTAAGGGGTGCTGGCACTACCGACTTCCAAGTTGATCAACCCAAACGGCGCTGGCGCAATGCCTGGCTCCGACGGGACCAAGACTGACCGGCAGTCCTCTTAAAAGAAGGCTGGCGGATTAAGTTGGGAAGATAACACCATGATTCAGACAGAAAGCCGGCTCGAAGTGGCCGATAACACTGGTGCGCGCGAAGTGCTGTGCATCAAGGTACTGGGTGGGTCCAAGCGCCGCTATGCGAGCGTGGGCGACATCATCAAGGTGACCGTGAAGGACGCAGCGCCGCGCGGTCGCGTCAAGAAGGGCGACATCTATAACGCAGTCGTCGTGCGCACCGCCAAGGGCGTGCGCCGCGCTGACGGTTCGCTCGTCAAGTTCGACAGCAATGCTGCTGTCTTGCTGAACAACAAGCTCGAGCCGATCGGCACCCGTATCTTCGGGCCGGTGACTCGTGAACTCCGTACCGAGCGCTTCATGAAGATCGTGTCGCTCGCTCCGGAAGTGCTGTAAGGAGCCGCCATGAACAAGATTCGCAAAGGCGACGAAGTCATCGTGCTGACCGGCAAGGACAAGGGCAAGCGCGGTCTCGTGCAAGCTGTGCAAGGCGACAAGCTCGTGGTTGAAGGCGTGAACGTTGCCAAGAAGCACGCTCGCCCGAACCCGATGCTTGGCACCACCGGTGGTGTGGTCGACAAGCTGATGCCGCTGCATATTTCCAACGTTGCGCTCGTGGATGCCAATGGCAAGCCGTCGCGTGTCGGTATCAAGGTCGAAGACGGCAAGCGTGTACGCGTGCTGAAGACGACCGGTGCCGTCCTGACCGCTTGATTCTGGGCACAGATAGGAGTTGAGCATGACAGCACGTCTGCAAGAGATTTACAAAGAACAGGTTGTGCCGGCGCTGATGAAGCAGTTCGGCTACAAGTCGGTTATGGAAGTGCCGCGTTTCACCAAGATCACCCTGAACATGGGTCTCGGTGAAGCCATCAATGACAAGAAAGTCATTGAACTGGCCGTTGGCGACCTGACCAAGATCGCGGGTCAAAAGCCTGTCGTGACGAAGGCCAAGAAGGCGATCGCCGGCTTCAAGATTCGTCAGGGCTACCCGATCGGTGCGATGGTGACGCTGCGCGGTGAGCGTATGTTCGAATTCCTGGATCGTTTCGTTACCGTGGCCCTGCCGCGCGTGCGTGACTTCCGTGGTGTGTCGGGCCGCTCGTTCGACGGTCGTGGCAACTACAACATCGGTGTGAAAGAGCAGATCATTTTCCCCGAAATCGAGTACGACAAGATCGACGCATTGCGTGGTCTGAACATCAGCATCACGACGACGGCTAAGAACGACGAGGAAGCCAAGGCTCTCCTGAGCGCGTTCAAGTTCCCGTTCCGTAATTAAGGGGTAACCGTGGCTAAACTGGCTCTGATTGAACGTGAGAAGAAGCGCGCAAAGCTCGTGGCAAAGTATGCCGACAAGCGCGCAAACCTCAAGGCCATTATTGACGACCAAGAAAAGTCGGAAGAAGAGCGTTATCTGGCGCGTCTCGAGCTGCAAAAGCTCCCGCGCAACGCTAACCCGACCCGTCAGCGCAATCGCTGCGCGATCACCGGTCGTCCCCGCGGTACCTTCCGCAAGTTTGGCCTGGCGCGTAACAAGATCCGTGAAATTGCCTTCAAGGGCGAGATTCCGGGTCTGACGAAAGCCAGCTGGTAATTACGCACAGGCTACAGGAGAAACAGTATGAGCATGAGCGATCCTATCGCCGATATGCTGACGCGCATCCGCAACGCCCAGGGCGTGCAGAAGGCGTCGGTGGTCATGCCCTCGTCGAAGCTGAAGGTCTCGATCGCCAAAGTCCTGAAGGACGAAGGCTACATCGACGACTACTCGGTGCAGGAAGATGGCGGCAAGGCGCAACTGACCATTGGTCTGAAGTACTACGCCGGCCGCCCGGTGATCGAGCGCATCGAACGCGTCTCGAAGCCCGGCCTGCGCGTGTACAAGGGCCGCAGCGACATCCCCCAAGTGATGAACGGCCTGGGTGTGGCAATCATCTCGACCCCGCAAGGTCTGATGACTGACCGCAAGGCACGTGCCACTGGCGTGGGCGGTGAAGTTCTCTGCTACGTCGCGTAAGGAGCAATTATGTCCCGTGTAGGTAAGGCTCCCATTGCGCTGCCGAAAGGCGCAGAAGTGAACGTGGCGGCTGGCGTGCTCTCCGTGAAGGGCCCGCTTGGCACGCTGTCCCAGCCGATTCATCAGCTGGTAAAGGTCGACGTTGCCGATGGCACGCTGACGTTTGCTCCGGTCGACGAATCGCGTGAAGCTAACGCCCTGCAAGGCACCATGCGCGCCTTGGCGGCCAACATGGTCAAGGGTGTTACGACCGGTTTCGAGCGCAAGCTGACGCTGGTTGGCGTGGGTTACCGCGCTCAACTGCAAGGCGCCGCGCTGAAGCTCCAGCTTGGTTTCTCGCACGATGTGATCCACGAAATGCCGGAAGGCGTGAAGGCCGAAACGCCGACGCAGACCGAGATCGTGATCAAGGGTGCTGACAAGCAGAAAGTCGGTCAGGTTGCCGCGGAAGTCCGCGCGTACCGTCCGCCCGAGCCCTATAAGGGCAAGGGTGTTCGCTACGCCGACGAGCGTGTCATCCTGAAGGAAACCAAGAAGAAGTAAGGGGTCCAATGATGAACAAGAAAGACGCTCGTTTGCGCCGTGCACGTCAGACCCGCGCAAAGATCGCGGAACTGAAGATCAATCGTCTGACCGTGTTCCGTACGAATTCGCATATTTACGCTCAGGTGTACTCGCCGTGCGGCACGCAAGTGCTGGCTTCGGCTTCGACCGCCGAGGCAGAAGTGCGCAAGGAACTGACCGGCAGCGGCGCTACCGTTGCTGCGGCCACCCTGGTGGGCAAGCGCGTTGCCGAGAAGGCAAAGGCTGCTGGCGTGGAAACTGTCGCGTTCGATCGCGGCGGCTTCCGCTTCCATGGCCGCGTGAAGGCCCTGGCCGACGCCGCGCGTGAAGCCGGCCTCAAGTTCTAAGCGCTCAAAGAGAGATACGTCATGGCAAAGATGCAAGCAAAAGTCCAGCAGGACGAACGCGACGACGGCCTCCGCGAGAAGATGATCTCGGTCAACCGTGTCACCAAGGTGGTGAAGGGTGGCCGTATCCTCGGTTTCGCTGCGCTGACCGTGGTGGGTGACGGCGATGGCCGCATCGGCATGGGCAAGGGCAAGGCCAAGGAAGTTCCGGTGGCCGTGCAGAAGGCAATGGACGAAGCCCGTCGCAAGATGGTCAAGGTCGCCCTGAAGAACGGCACGCTGCAGCACGAAGTCATCGGCAAGCACGGCGCTGCCAAGGTACTGATGATGCCGGCCAAGGAAGGTACCGGCGTGATCGCTGGTGGTCCGATGCGCGCGATTTTTGAAGTAATGGGCGTGACGAACGTTGTGACGAAGTCGCACGGCTCGACCAACCCTTACAACATGGTTCGCGCCACCCTCGATGGTCTGCGCAAGATGAGCACGCAGGCAGAAATCGCTGCCAAGCGCGGCAAGTCGGTCGAAGACATCCTCGGCTAAGGTGAACGAAATGTCGCAGAAAACCGTAAAAGTGCAACTCGTGCGCAGCCTGATCGGCACGCGCGAGGATCATCGCGCCACCGTGCGTGGCCTGGGCCTGCGTCGCCTGAACTCCGTTTCGGAGCTGCAGGACACGCCCGCCGTGCGCGGCATGATCAACAAGGTCTCGTACCTGATTAAGGTTCTGGCCTGATCGGGACTCGGAGAGCAACATGCAACTAAATAACCTGAAACCGGCCGACGGTTCGAAGCACGCCAAGCGTCGCGTCGGCCGCGGTATCGGCTCCGGCCTGGGCAAGACGGCTGGTCGCGGTCACAAAGGTCAGAAGTCGCGTTCGGGCGGCTTCCACAAGGTCGGCTTCGAAGGCGGTCAAATGCCGCTGTATCGTCGTCTGCCGAAGCGTGGTTTTACCTCGCTGACCAAGGCCTTCACCGCTGAAGTTACCCTGCGCGACATCGAGCGCCTGGAAGCTGCCGAAGTGGACCTGCTGGTCCTGAAGCAAGCTGGCCTGGTGGGCGATCTGGTCAAGAGCGCAAAGGTCATCAAAGCCGGTGAACTGACCCGCAAGGTTACGATCAAGGGTCTGGGTGCCACTGCCGGCGCAAAGGCCGCGATCGAAGCCGCTGGCGGTCAGATCGCAGCGTAATTACGCAGTAGTATTCGCAGCATAGGCGAAGTCACAGTCGGAGCATCGTTTGGCCACGGCGAAACCCAATGCAAGCGCGCAAGCCAGGAATACGGCGAAGTACGGCGATCTGAAGCGCCGGCTGATGTTCCTGGTGCTGGCTCTTATCGTTTACCGCATCGGGGCGCATATTCCCGTGCCGGGGATCGATCCGGACCAGCTTGCGAAGCTTTTCCAGAGTCAGTCGGGTGGCATCCTTGGGATGTTCAACCTGTTCTCGGGCGGTGCGCTGTCGCGCTTTACCGTCTTCGCGCTCGGCATCATGCCGTACATCTCGGCGTCGATCATCATGCAGTTGTTGACGATCGTGCTGCCGCAGTTGGAGTCGCTGAAGAAGGAAGGGCAGGCGGGGCAACGGAAGATCACGCAGTACACGCGCTATGGCACGGTGGTTCTGGCCACTTTCCAGGCGTTGTCGATCGCGGTTGCGCTTGAGTCGCAGCGTGGACTGGTTATCGATCCGGGTCTGATGTTCCGGGCGACGGCGGTGATCACGCTGGTGACCGGCACGATGTTCCTGATGTGGCTCGGCGAGCAGATTACCGAGCGTGGTCTGGGCAACGGCATCTCGATCATCATCTTTGGCGGTATCGCAGCGGGTCTTCCTAATGCGATCGGCGGACTGTTCGAACTGGTTCGCACGGGTTCCATGAGCATTATCGCGGCGATCCTGATCGTGGCGATCATTGGTGGTGTGACCTACGCCGTGGTGTTTATCGAGCGTGGCCAGCGCAAGATCCTGGTGAATTACGCCAAACGTCAGGTCGGCAACAAGGTGTATGGCGGTCAATCGTCGCACCTGCCGCTGAAGCTGAACATGGCTGGCGTGATTCCGCCGATCTTCGCATCGTCGATCATTCTGTTTCCGGCGACGATTGCGGGCTGGTTCACGTCTGATTCGACCGGCACGGTTGGCAGGGTCATCAAGGACCTGGCAGCTACGTTGTCCCCGGGTCAGCCGGTCTACATCCTGCTGTACGCTACTGCAATTGTTTTCTTCTGCTTCTTCTATACGGCTCTGGTCTATAACAGCCGGGAAGTTGCGGACAACCTGAAGAAAAGTGGAGCCTTCATTCCGGGCATCCGTCCAGGCGAGCAAACGACGCGCTATATCGACAAGATTCTGGTGCGCCTGACGCTGGCTGGTGCGATTTACATCACACTGGTTTGCCTGTTGCCGGAGTTCCTGGTGCTGCGCTGGAACGTTCCGTTCTATTTCGGCGGAACCTCGTTGCTGATCATCGTGGTCGTCACGATGGACTTCATGGCCCAGGTTCAGTCCTATGTCATGTCGCAGCAGTACGAGTCGCTGCTAAAGAAGGCGAATTTCAAGGGTAACCTGACCTTGCGCTAAGTAGGCTGGGTCGGGACGGGCACCAGGTATGGCAAAAGACGACGTCATCCAGATGCAGGGGGAGGTCCTGGAAAATCTCCCCAACGCGACGTTCCGCGTCAAACTGGAGAACGGTCACGTAGTACTTGGCCACATCTCCGGCAAGATGCGAATGAACTACATCCGGATACTTCCGGGTGACAAGGTGACGGTTGAGCTGACTCCATATGATCTGTCACGCGCACGAATCGTCTTTAGGACGAAGTGATGCGAAGTGGAATTGAAGGAAGAGGAAAATCATGAAAGTGCTGGCTTCTGTTAAGCGCATTTGCCGCAACTGCAAAATCATCAAGCGCAACGGTGTCGTGCGCGTGATCTGCTCGTCGGATCCCCGCCACAAGCAACGCCAAGGCTAATCGGAAAGAGGATTGACGAATGGCACGTATCGCAGGGGTTAACATCCCGAACCACAAGCATACCGAAATCGGCCTGACGGCCATTTACGGTGTCGGCCGCTCGCGCGCCCGCAAGATTTGCGAGGCTACCGGTGTACCGTTTGACAAGAAGGTCAAGGATCTGACCGACGCCGACCTGGAAAAGCTTCGTGACGAAGTGGGCAAGGTCACGGTCGAGGGTGACCTGCGTCGTGAAACCACGATGAACATCAAGCGTCTGATGGACCTTGGTTGCTATCGTGGCATGCGTCACCGCAAGGGTCTGCCGCTCCGCGGCCAGCGTACCCGCACCAATGCCCGTACCCGTAAGGGCCCGCGCAAGGCCGGCGTGGCACTGAAGAAGTAAAGCCGAAGGCATAGGAAGAAACGAATGGCAAAAGGTCCGAATAACGCCGCCCAGCGCGCGCGTAAGAAGGTCAAGAAGAACGTTGCCGACGGCATCGCGCACGTCCACGCTTCGTTCAACAACACCATCATCACCATCACCGATCGTCAGGGTAACGCCCTGTCGTGGGCAACCGCCGGTGGTCAGGGTTTCAAGGGCTCGCGTAAGTCGACCCCGTTTGCTGCTCAGGTTGCAGCTGAAAACGCTGGCCGCGTTGCGCAAGACCAGGGCATCAAAAACCTGGAAGTGCGCATCAAGGGTCCGGGCCCGGGCCGCGAATCGGCTGTCCGTGCGCTGAACGCGCTGGGCATCAAGATCGCCGTGATCGAAGATGTGACGCCGGTGCCGCACAACGGCTGCCGTCCGCCGAAGCGCCGTCGTATCTAAGCGCTTGGTTCACGAAGCCCTGGTCGGTTTTTCCGTCAAGGGCTTCGGACTATGGTAATATCGCGCGTTCACCTGCTGCAATTTATTGCGGCAGGTTTTCGTTTTGCGTTCACGTCTTGCGCTTCGTTGTGTTGGCGCGGGCGTTGTCGTCATGCTTTTGCGTTGCCTCCGGCAGGCTGAACAGCCGCGGATGAAGAACCATAAGCCCACCGTCCGTCATAATCGATGACGGACTCGCGGCGCGTCCTGTTGGCGTCGCGATCGATCAAAGGAAGATAAAGTGGCACGTTATACCGGCCCGAAGGCCAAACTTTCCCGCCGTGAAGGCACAGACCTGTTCCTGAAGAGCACCCGCCGTTCGCTGGCCGACAAGTGCAAGCTGGACAGCAAGCCGGGTCAGCACGGCCGCACCTCCGGTGCCCGTACGTCGGACTACGGCACGCAGCTGCGCGAAAAGCAGAAGGTCAAGCGCATCTACGGCGTGCTGGAACGTCAGTTCCGTCGCTATTTCGCCGAGGCCGATCGCCGCAAGGGCAACACCGGCGAAAACCTGCTCCAGCTGCTGGAATCGCGCCTGGACAACGTCGTGTACCGCATGGGCTTTGGCTCGACGCGCGCCGAAGCGCGTCAGCTGGTGTCGCACAAGGCAATCCTGGTCAATGGCCAGGCGCTGAACGTGCCGTCGGCCCAGATCAAGGCTGGCGACGTGGTGTCGATCCGCGAACAGTCGAAGAAGCAGGTCCGTATCGCCGAGGCGCTGTCGCTGGCCGAGCAGTCGGGCTTCCCGACCTGGGTGAATGTCGATGCGAAGAAGTTCGAGGGCACGTTCAAGCAAGCCCCGGATCGTACCGATATCGCTGGCGATATCAATGAAAGCCTGATCGTCGAATTGTATTCGCGCTAATCGCGGAATCGACATTCGTACGGTTCTGCGCTTGCCTTTCTCGCAAGGCTTCGTTTTCAGCCCGGCGCGCCGTGTGGCGCGCCGGGCTTATTGCCCATCCTGTGATGGGTTTTCTCAGGTTCCAAACGTCAGCCTTATCGGTGTAACGAGCCGAGGGTATTGAAAAGGACAACCTAATGCAAACAGCACTCCTCAAACCAAAAATCATCGCCGTAGAACCGCTGGGCGACCACCACGCCAAAGTCGTGATGGAGCCGTTTGAGCGCGGTTACGGGCATACGCTTGGTAACGCCCTGCGTCGCGTACTGCTTTCGTCGATGGTCGGCTATGCCCCGACTGAGGTCACGATCGCTGGGGTGGTCCACGAGTATTCCACCATCGACGGCGTGCAAGAAGACGTGGTCAACCTGCTCCTGAATCTGAAGGGCGTGGTGTTCAAGCTGCATAACCGTGATGAAGTCACGGTGTCGCTGCGCAAGGATGGCGAAGGCGTGGTCACGGCGGCCGATATCGAGCTGCCGCACGATGTCGAGATCATCAATCCCGGTCATGTGATTGCCCACCTGTCCGCCGGTGGCAAGCTCGACATGCAGATCAAGGTCGAACAAGGCCGCGGCTATGTGCCGGGCAACGTGCGCAAGTTCGGCGACGAGGCAGGCAAGGTCATCGGCCGCATCGTTCTGGACGCCTCCTTCTCGCCAGTACGCCGCGTTTCGTACGCAGTGGAGTCGGCGCGCGTGGAACAGCGTACCGACCTGGACAAGCTGGTGATGAACATCGAAACCGACGGCGTTATTTCGCCGGAGGAAGCGATTCGTCAGTCGGCCCGCATCCTGGTGGACCAGCTGTCGGTCTTCGCAGCACTGGAAGGCACGGAATCGGCTGCGGAGGCCGCCTCGAGCCGCGCGCCGCAGATCGATCCGATCCTGCTGCGCCCGGTGGACGATCTCGAGCTGACGGTGCGTTCGGCCAACTGTCTGAAGGCCGAAAACATCTATTACATCGGCGACCTGATCCAGCGTACCGAGAACGAACTGCTCAAGACCCCGAACCTGGGTCGCAAGTCGCTCAACGAGATCAAGGAAGTCCTGGCATCGCGTGGTCTGACGCTCGGCATGAAGCTCGAGAACTGGCCGCCGGCAGGTCTGGAGAAGTAATTGACGATGCGGGGCCGTCGCAAGGCCGCTCCGCGTGTCATAGCGCTGCGGGCATGTTGCCCGTAGCATCGAAGCACTACCGGCCCGCACCACCGTTGGCGCACCGCGCTCGATGGCGATAGAAGAGCTGGACAAACACTGAAATAGAAAGGAATCATCATGCGTCACCGTCATGGTTTGCGGAAACTGAACCGCACCTCGTCGCACCGTCTCGCGATGCTGCGCAACATGTCCAATTCGCTGTTCCAACACGAATTGATCAAGACTACGCTGCCGAAGGCCAAGGAACTGCGCAAGGTCGTCGAGCCGCTGATCACGCTGGCCAAGAAGGACACCGTGGCCAACCGCCGCCTGGCATTCGCACGTCTGCGCGACCGCGATATGGTCACCAAGCTGTTCACGGAACTGGGCCCGCGTTACAACGCTCGTCCGGGCGGCTACACGCGTATCCTGAAGTTCGGTTTCCGTCAGGGCGACAACGCGCCGATGGCGCTGGTCGAGCTGGTGGATCGTCCGGAAATCACCGAAGCTCCGGCCGAAGAAGCCGCGGAATAAGACATGCCGCGCCCGTCGCCACTGACGGGCAACCGGATGCAGCACTACAATCGAGCCAGGCTATTGCCTGGCTCTTTTGTTTTGTCCAAGCACAATCATGACAATTTCAGAATCGGCTCATTCGGGATCAGACGCCGCTGCGGCAGAATCGGTATGGATGGCAATGACCAACCTGCCCGACGAAGCTTCGGCCGAACGTGTGGCCCGCGCCGTGTTGCAGGCGCGCGTGGCGGCCTGCGTGAACCGGCTTGCGCCATGCCAGTCCGAGTACTGGTGGCAAGGACAGTTGGAAAGTACGCAGGAATGGCCGCTCCTGATCAAGACAACACAGCGCCAGTACGCTGCGCTGCAGGCCATGATCGAGGCAGAACACCCATACGATGTGCCCGAGGTTGTTGCTTGGCCTTTGTCGGCCGGGTTGCCGGCCTATCTGGCCTGGGTGGGGCGGGAAGCGACAGGGATGCCAAAAAAGCCCTGAAACAAAGAACACGTATCGGATTACCTCATGGGAATGATGAGTAACAGCATCGCTAGCGGGTCGAATCAGGGGTATGACGCCGGATCTTACGTGCGGCATTTCGTCGCATTCTTGCTGACGTTGCTGGCGAGCGTTTTCTTCGCCGCCAGCGTCCATGCCGCCACGGAAGATGACTTTTTGCCGCCGGAGCAGGCATTCCGCTTTTCGGCCCGGCAACTGGATGCGCAAACGCTGGAAATCCGGTTCGATGTAGCCGACGGCTACTACCTGTATCGCGAACGTCTGTCCTTTGCTGCGCAACCTGCCGATGTGCGCCTAGGCAAACCGGCGCTGCCACAAGGCAAAGTCCATTTCGACGAGACCTTCGGCAAGGACATGGAGACTTATCGGGGCGCCGTCACGATACAGCTGCCTATCGAACACGCGCCAGCCGACGGGCGCTGGACACTGACCGTCACTTCACAGGGCTGTGCCGACAAGGGACTGTGCTATCCGCCGATGGAAAGTACCTACAAGGTCGGCGGCTCAGTACTCGGCAACCTGTTCGGCGCGAATCGCGGCGCTGCCGCGGACGCCACGCCGGTGAAGCCCGAAGCCGATGCATCGAATCTGCCGGCGTCGACTTCGCCCGCAGTCGCTGCAACGCGCAGTACGCCAGATGAGAACGACCGCATCGCCAGAGCGCTCGCGAGCCAGAATATTGCGTTGATCGCCGCATTCTTTTTTGGCCTGGGGCTTTTGCTCACTTTCACGCCGTGCGTCTTGCCGATGGTCCCGATTCTTTCGTCGATCGTCGTCGGCGAGCATGTGACGCGCGGCCGCGCCTTCGTCGTGTCCCTGGCATACGTCCTCGGTATGGCGGTGGTCTATACGGCGGTTGGTGTCGCGGCAGGCCTCGCTGGCGAAGGTCTCGCTGCAACATTGCAGACGCCCTGGGCGCTGGGATTTTTTGCAGCGCTGATGGTCGCCCTGTCTCTTTCGATGTTCGGCGTGTACGAGCTGCAATTACCGCACCGTTGGCAGACGCGCATGACGGAATCATCGAACCGGAGGCAAGGTGGCCAGATCATCGGCGCAGCTGCGATGGGCGCGATCTCCGCATTGATCGTCGGGCCCTGCGTGACCGCGCCTCTTGCAGGCGCGCTTGCCTACATCGCGCAGACCGGCGACGCGCTCACCGGAGGCGCTGCGTTGCTGGCCATGGCCCTGGGTATGGGGGTTCCGCTCATCCTGGTGGGCGTGGGCGCGGGAAATCTGTTGCCCCGCGCGGGCAAGTGGATGGATGCGACCAAACGCTTCTTCGGCTTCCTGTTGCTCGGCGTGGCCATCTGGATGGTGACACCCGTCGTACCGGCGTGGACCTTGATGCTGGCCTGGGCGGCGCTGCTCGTCGTGGCAGCGGTGTATCTCGGGGCATTCGACTCCCTTGCCCCGGACGCCCGTGCCTTGCTGCGCGTGGGTAAGGCGATCGGCTTATTGGCGGCGCTTGCCGGCGCAATACAGATTATTGGACTGGCCTCCGGGGGGCGGGATCCGTTGCAGCCGCTGTCGCACTTGAGCGGTTTATCGCGCGCAGCCCCGGGGCAGTCCGGGCCAGAGAACATTCGCTTCGAACGCATTCGCAGCGTGGCTGAACTTGATGCGCGCGTTGCGCAGTCGGCGGCATCCGGGCGGCCGGTAATGCTCGATTTCTATGCTGACTGGTGTGTCAGCTGCAAGGAAATGGAAAACCTGACGTTTCCGAACACCAGTGTGCGCGCACGATTGTCGAACGTCGTGCTGCTGCAGGCCGATGTGACCGCCAACAACGCCGATGACAAAGCGCTGCTGAAGCGCTTCGGTCTGTTCGGCCCGCCCGGCATTATCTTCTTCGGTGCGGATGGCAAAGAGCGCCCTGTGCGTGTGATTGGCTTCCAGTCAGCCAATAAATTTGCGGAGAGCCTCGATCGCGCGTTTGACAAGCAGCCCTCGGCCAGCGTAGTCGCGCCTGCTGAGGGCTAGCGGTCCAGCCATCGGGCAAGCGCCCAGATACCGCCAGTGGCAGCGACGACAGCCGCCATCAGCGCGATGGCCCACCAGAATCCATTCGCCTCCTGAAGCCAGGGCATGCGCGCGAAGTTCATGCCGAAAACCCCGGTAATCAAGGTCAACGGCATGAACAGCGCTGTGATGATGGTCAGGGCGCGCATCGTTCGATTGGTCCGATGTGCAACTGCCGAAAAATGGATCTGGACGGCGGATTCGATCGAGTCTTCCAGGCGCCTTGCGTGTGCAAGCACGCGAAGGATGTGTTCCATCAGATCCGTCAGGCGCACCAGCAGGACTTCGTCGCGGCTTGCCGAGGTGGGGGCCGTATCAGTGCCGGCGCTGTACTGATTATCGAGAAGACTGTCGCGAAATTCCTGCAGGGCGTCGCGTTGTTCTTCGCTTAAATGCTCGAGTCGCCGCAACTGGATTCGTGCATCGAGCAAGCCTTCCCAGCTGGAAAAGCTGCGGCGGGTACTAAGTAGGGCGCGTTGCCATCGATCGAGTTGACGCGTAAGCGGTGCGCGCAGATCAAGATACCGATCGACCATCGCGTTCAGCAGCCGCAGCATCAGGTCCTCCGGCCGGGTCGGCGGGCGCACGCCGTGCAGCAACCCCGTGCCGCCGTTGGTGCGTGCCGCCGCCGAGCGCGGTGTACCGCAGGTATCGAGCAGACGCTGCCGCACCTGATCGATGGTGCGCGACGGTGACGGGCGCACCGTCACCAGCACACTGTCGAATACGAAAAATGTCACCGGCTGCGTGTCGATGCGCGCGAGCGCGGGAAGAAAGCCGGGCGGATGCTTGCGCGATGCCTTGGTCGTTGCCGGCATTGCCGCAGCGGGCGGCGCAGGGCCGGTAGCACCGGTCGGCGGTGGCGCTCTGTCTGCGTTGGTGCCTGTATTAGTGCTTGACGCTTCGGCCTCTGCTTCGGCAAACAGGCGACTCGTCTCGAAGGTGAGCTTTCGAAAGATTACCATGTCGTACGCATTCGTCGTATCAAAGAACGACGGATGGGCGCCGTTCGTGGCGTCTGCCAGATGGAGATCGAGAATGGGCGCGCCAGTGAGCGCCGCAAGGCTGTCCCGCCAGGCGCTGGGCGCTTGCGTGACTTCGTCGGTGGCAAAATCCGCCCACACGAAGCTGGCCGCCGCATTGCCTGAAAGAAAGTCCCTCGCAGCGTCCAGCGTCGTGAGCGGATGCACCTGGCTGGCTGAAAAGCCGAGTAGTTGCATGCGGGCGAAGTGGAGAAGGAAGCGCGGCTCAGGCCTTCAGCAGGCGCGCGGCATCGCGGGCAAAGTAGGTCAGGATGCCATCGGCGCCGGCACGGCGGAATGCCAGCAGCGATTCCATCATTACCTTGTCGTGATCAAGCCAACCGTTCTGCGCCGCAGCCTTGAGCATCGCGTACTCACCGCTGACTTGATACACATAAGTCGGGAAACGGAACTCGTCCTTCACGCGGCGCACGATGTCCAGATACGGCATGCCCGGCTTCACCATCACCATGTCGGCGCCTTCCATGATGTCCTGAGCGACTTCGCGCAGCGCTTCGTCACTGTTGGCTGGATCCATCTGGTAGGTCATCTTGTTGCCCTTGCCCAGATTCGCTGCCGAACCGACTGCATCGCGGAATGGCCCGTAGAACGCCGACGCATATTTGGCCGAATACGCCATGATGCGCGTGTGAATGTGACCGGCGTCCTCCAATGCCGCGCGCACCGCGGAAATCCGGCCATCCATCATGTCGGACGGCGCTACGATATCCACGCCCGCCTCGGCCTGCACCAGCGCCTGCTTGACGAGGATGTCGACCGTAATGTCATTGATGACGTAGCCGTTGTCGTCGAGCACGCCGTCCTGGCCATGGCTCGTATACGGATCGAGCGCCACGTCGGTCAGCACACCGAGTTCCGGGAAGCGATCCTTCAGCGCGCGTACGGCGCGCGGCACCAGTCCCTCGGCGCGAGTCGCTTCAATACCGTCGAGCGTTTTCAGCGACGGATCTATGACTGGAAAAAGCGCGATCACCGGAATGCCGAGCCTCACGCAATCCTCGGCAATCGGCATCAGAAGATCTACGGAGACGCGTTCCACGCCGGGCATCGACGCCACTGCTTCGCGCTGGTTCTGACCTTCCAGGATGAACACCGGATAGATCAGGTTGTCGGGCGAAAGACGGTTTTCGCGCATCATGCGACGCGAGAAATCGTCGCGACGCATGCGGCGGGGACGGTACTCGGGAAACGTGGACATGGCTTTCGGGGAGGATTGAGTCGTGGGGGGAATGCGTGGCACGCGTCACCGCGAACAGTTCCGGTGACCGGTCAATCGAATGCACAGAAAGAAAAAAGAACTTTTGTGCGTGCCCGCTATCATACTCGCGGACACCCTGTGTTGCTTCGCGCAGCGCGGTGTCCCCCGCTACTCCTCCCTGAGCGGGTACCCGCCCTGAACCGGTGGGAAAGTTCGTCCCCGTTGCTTGCAACGGGGTTTTTTTTATGCCTTTCCGGTCGGCGCACAACGCATGGCCTTCAGCTTTGCGGCGATTCGGCGCCGGGCGCCTGCTCCGGCGGCAACGCCTCGGGCAAAGACAACCAGCCTGCCACCACACGCTGTGCTTCCTCGATGCCCCGCCGCTTCAGCGCCGAAAAAAGCTGCGCGGTCAGCGGCGGTGGATTGTCCATCTGGGCCGCATAGTCGGCCAGCATCTGCTTGGTTTCGCGTAACGCGTTGGCGTTGTCACTGTTGGTCAGCTTGTCGGCCTTGGTGAGCAGGACATGGATGGGCTTGCCCGTGGGCAGAAACCACTCGACCATCTGGCAATCGAGATCCGTAAACGGGCGGCGCGCATCCATCATCAGGACCAGGCCGCTCAACTGCTGACGCGATTGAACGTAATCCGACAACAAGCCCTGCCAATGAAATTTCGCGCTGCCGGAAACTTCGGCATAGCCATATCCCGGCAAATCCACCAGAAAACCGAGGGGATCAGTCGCCTTGGCGGGCGCCACGGTGAAGTAATTGATGTGCTGTGTGCGGCCGGGCGTACGCGAAGAAAATGCCAGTCGCTTCTGGTTGCACAGTGTGTTGATGGCCGTCGATTTGCCGGCATTGGAACGTCCGGCAAACGCCACCTCCGGCACGGCCGTGGCGGGCAGGTCGCGCAGATGGTTGACGGTATTGAAGAATCGGGCCTGATGTAGAAGGGACATGCGCAGGGTGCGTGGTAGCGGGCGGACCGCAAGGCTGGCAGGACGCCAGTGATGACGCCGCCACAGAGACTGACCTAAGTCAATCCGGAAAGCGATTTATTGTACAATAACCCGGTTTACGGTCTCCTGAGCGGGTGACGTGTGGCATCCTTGCGGGATGTCATCGGCGATGTCTTAAATCGATCGTGGGTCATTAGTATGATGTCCCAGATCAAATCGCGGCGTCGCGCATACGCGCGCTCAGGCTTGCCATTGCAAGGCGTTTCCCCCCGCCGCAAGCACTGACCGGCATGCATTACGGTGTTCATAACAATTCTGACAAGGTGTAAGAATGAACCGCATTGCGAAACTTTTGGGTGTCATGGCGCTGGCTGTTCCGCTCGGTGCAATGACTGGGTTGGCAACTGCCGCAGAGCAGGCCGCCGCGAAAGCAGACCCCGCCCGAGGCGAAACGCTTTACACGCAAGGCGTACCCGATCGCAATGTTCCTGCATGTTTCTCCTGCCATGGCACTGCCGGCAACAGCAGCGCGGCGGCCAATCCGAAGCTGGCAGGGCAGCAAGCCGAATACGTTCACAAGCAGCTGGTCGACTTCAAGGCCAAGGCGCGTGACAACGCCATCATGTCCCTGTACGCGGGCGCCCTGTCCGACCAGGACATGAAGGACGTGGGCGCTTACCTGGCCAAGCAGCAGCTCAAGCCTGCCACGGCCAAGAACAAGGATACGATCGAGCAGGGCCAGAAGATCTATCGCGGAGGCATTGCCGCCAAGGGCGTTCCGGCCTGTGCCGGCTGCCATGGCCCCACGGGCGCCGGTATTCCTGCACAGTATCCGCGTATCGGAGGCCAATATTCCGAGTACACCGAAGCGCAACTGGTGGCGTTCCGCCAGGGCACCCGAAAGAACAATTCGGTCATGAGCACGATCGCCGCCAGGATGTCGGATGCCGAGATCAAGGCGGTGGCGGATTACGTCGCCGGCGTCCGTTAAGTCGTATCTGGCGCGCACTTCCTGGTTTTCCCGAGAGGGGTGAACCGGCAGTACGCGCGACAATCGAAGAGGGTGGCCTGCTTGCCAAAGCATGTCCACCCTTTTTTATTTTCGACGCCGCATCACGCGTCACCTCGGCATACAACACTGGCGCCACCAATGGCGTCGAACCGCATTCAGGCATTACCCGCATATGTCGAATCCTTCCACTTCAGGATTGCACCTGAGGACTCATCACCGCGTGCTTCGCGAGTTCGTAGAACTCCTGTCCTCAATGCGGTTCGCCATCACGCTGCTGACGGTGATTGCCATCGCCAGCATCATCGGCACAGTACTCAAGCAGAACGAGCCGTATCCGAACTACGTCAACCAGTTCGGCCCGTTCTGGGCGGATCTGTTCCACGCGCTGTCGCTGCAGAAGGTCTACAGCTCGTGGTGGTTTCTGCTGATTCTCGCGTTTCTGGTTATCTCCACGTCGCTGTGCATTACGCGCAACGCGCCGAAGATGATCGTGGAGATGCGGTCGTGGAAGGACCATGTGCGCGAGCGCAGTCTGCGGTCGTTTCATCATCGCGGCGAATACCAAACGACACGCGGTCGCGCCGATGCGGTGTCGCGTCTGGCCGCGTTGCTGCGCCATCGCGGCTTTCGCATCAAGCCGGTGGAACACGAAGGCGCCACGCTGCTTGCCGCAAAGGCCGGGGCGGCCAACAAGCTCGGCTATATCCTCGCGCACTCGGCGATTGTCGTGATCTGCATCGGCGGGCTGCTGGACGGTGACATGCTGATTCGCGCGCAAATGTGGTTCGGCGGCAAGTCGCCCATCGACGGCAATGCCATCATCAGCGAGATACCCGCGAAACACCGTCTGTCGCCTAGCAACCCGGGCTTCCGCGGCAATGCCTTCGTACCGGAGGGCGCCACGGTGTCCACGGCAATTCTCAATATCTCGGACGGCGCGCTGGTGCAGGATCTGCCGTTCACGATCATGCTCAAGAAGTTCACGGTCGACTACTACTCCACGGGCATGCCGAAGCTGTTTGCGTCGGATGTGGTGGTGACGGATCGTGCAAGCGGCAAGAAGACGGAAGCGACGATCAAGGTCAATGAGCCGCTGATTGTCGATGGTATTGCCATCTATCAGTCGAGTTTCGAAGACGGTGGGTCGCGCCTGAAGTTTGTCGGTTACCCGATGGCGGGCAGTGCGCACCAGACGTTTTCGATCGCCGGCACCGTGGGTGGCAACACGCCACTCGCCGGAACCGGGACAACGGCCGACAACGATGGCCTGACCGTAGAGTTCAGCGATTTTCGCCAGATCAATGTCGAGACGGTGACCGACGCTTCCGGCAAGGTCGATGCGCGCGGCGTGGCGCGCAAATCGCTCAACACGCTCGAACAGCATCTGGGTTCGGCGGCGAATCTGGACAAGGACAAGAATCTGCGCAACGTTGGCCCGTCGGTCCAGTACAAGCTGCGTGACCGCACCGGGCAGGCGCGCGAATTCAACAACTACATGCTGCCCGTGCAGCTCGATGGCCAGACCGTGTTTCTGGCGGGCATGCGGGAGTCGCCGAGCGAACCGTTCCGTTATCTGCGCATTCCTGCCGACGACCAACACAGCGTGGCCGACTGGATGCGCTTGCGCGCAGCGCTGCAAAGTCCGGCCAAGCGCGGCGAAGCTGCCCGACGTTTTGCCGAGATCTCCATGCCGGGTGCCGACAAGGAAGCATTGCGCAAACAACTGGCCGAAAGCGCGCTCCGGGCAATGGACCTGTTTGCGGGTGCCACGCGGTCGTCGCCCGATGCGCCGCCGGGCGGTTTTACCGCGATTGCTGCCTTCCTCGAAAAATCGGTGCCGCAGGCCGAGCAACAGAAGGCGGCCGATGTGCTGTTGAAGATCCTGAACGGGTCGATGTGGGAACTGTGGCAATTGGCGCGCGAGGAAGACAAGCTGCCGGCCATCGCAAACGATGCCAGGAGCGGCGTGTTCTTGCAGCAGGCCATCAATGCGCTGTCGGACAGTTTCTTCTACGCCGCACCTGTGTTTCTCCAGCTCGACGACTTCCAGGAGGTCAAGGCGAGCGTGTTCCAGATGACCCGCGCACCTGGCAAGAACATCGTGTATCTTGGCTGTTTGCTGCTGGTACTTGGTGTGTTCGCAATGTTCTACATCCGCGAACGCCGGGTCTGGATCTGGGTCAGGGATAACCGGACGAACGACGATGGCTCACCAGCCGGAAGCCATTTGCTCATGGCGATGTCCACGCAACGTCGCACCATGGATTTCGAGCAGGAATTCGAGGCCTTGCGGGACGACATCGGTCGGGCGGTCGGTGCACAGCCGATAGTGCACACCGCGGCACCCGGAACGCCGATGGCGCATGAGCCGCCGGAATCGAGCGCATCAGGGCAGGGTGATAAGAACCGGCCTGCGCTGTAGTACTAATCGACGGTCTACTGGCTCGCCGATATTTGGCCGGCCGGCGGCAAAGATAAAGCAGATAAAACGGGCGCTTCGCGCTACTGAGCAGGAATGCCAATGTCCTCGAACATAAACCAAGCTTCTTCGGGCCTGACGCCGCAGCAATCGACCGCACCTAACGGCATGACGGGCGATCTCGCGTATTCGGATGCCGCGTACCTCGAGCCTTCCTTCCTGCGTCGCCTGAGTTGGGTGGACTGGGGCTTCGCGCTGTTGCTGGTGGTCGGCGCGGGCTTCGCGCTCGCGCGCTACGGCCATTGGATGAACGTGTACGACAAGGCCGTGCTGATCGCCGCCGTGCCGACATTTGCGCTGCTGGGCTGGCACTGGAAGCCGGTGCGGCCGCTGATGGTGGGAATCGCGTTCCTGTCGCTGTTCGCGATCCAGCTGTATCAGGGCAGTCTGGCGCGGGCCGACCAGGCATTCTTCCTCAAGTATTTCCTGTCCAGCCAGTCGGCGATTCTCTGGATGAGTGCGCTGGTATTCCTCTCCACGTTGTTCTATTGGGTGGGATTTGCCTCGAAGTCGGACACGGGCTCCAGCATCGGCAGCAAGCTTTGCTGGGCTGCAGTGGTGCTCGGTTTCACCGGCTTGATGGTGCGCTGGTACGAGTCGTACCTGATCGGCGCGGATATCGGTCACATTCCAATCTCGAATCTGTACGAAGTTTTCGTCCTCTTCACGCTGATCACGTCGCTGTTCTATCTCTATTACGAGCGCCGCTACGCCACGCGCGCCATGGGGCCGTTTGTGATGCTGGTGGTGTCGGCGGCCGTGGGATTCCTTCTGTGGTACACCGTCACGCGCAATGCGCAGGAAATCCAGCCGCTGGTGCCGGCACTGCAAAGCTGGTGGATGAAAATCCACGTACCGGCCAACTTCATCGGTTATGGCACTTTTGCGCTGGCGGCGATGGTTTCGGTTGCGTACCTGCTCAAACAGCGCGGCATCCTCGCCGAACGCCTGCCGTCGCTCGAACTGCTCGACGATGTGATGTACAAGGCGATCGCCGTAGGTTTCGCCTTCTTCACGATCGCCACGATTCTCGGCGCGCTGTGGGCCGCGGAAGCCTGGGGTGGTTACTGGAGCTGGGATCCCAAGGAGACCTGGGCGCTGATCGTGTGGCTCAACTATGCGGCGTGGCTTCACATGCGCCTGATGAAGGGACTTCGCGGTACGGTTGCGGCGTGGTGGGCGCTCGTCGGCCTGTTGGTCACCACCTTCGCGTTCCTGGGCGTCAACATGTTCCTATCCGGGCTGCACAGCTACGGCGAACTTTAAGCGCTCGCCCCCGCCAACCAAAAATGCCTGCCGATGTGGCAGGCATTTTTTATTGCCCGCCTGGACGATTGCGCAGACCAGCCCCTGTCGGCCGGATTCCGATGCACCGCCATAAGTGCTCAAAAGTACGCCTGCCGCTACAGGTCGCCACTTTTTTTAGTCGTCGCGGAATAAATGCGTCGCATACGGTGTTTACTGAAGGACAACGGTGCCGGCTGTCGGCATCGCCTCAGGAGAAGGAGACCAAAAGATGGCTACCCGTCACAGCGCTGTAACCGCGTTTCGTCCGATGGCCTTGGCGCTTGGCGCCGCCACCGTCCTGCTGGCCGGCTGTTCCGGCATGGGGATGGGCATGGGCGGCGGCGATATGCCGCCGACCGTGAAAGTCACAGGCGGCGTGCTGACCGACCCGCAAGGCCTGACGCTGTACACCTTCGATCGCGACCCCGCCAATGGCGGCAAGAGCGTTTGCAACGGCATGTGCGCCACCAACTGGCCGCCGCTGTTGGCCGAGCCGGGCAAGACGGCGTCGGGCAAGTACTCCGTCATCACGCGCGACGACGGCACTCGGCAATACGCCTACAACGGCATGCCGCTGTATCGATTCGCGAAGGATGCCAAGCCCGGCGATCGCACCGGCGACAACGTCAACAATGTCTGGCACGTCGCCAAGCCCTGATGGCCTGCTGACGACATAGCCCGCGCTGCCGCATGGAAGCCTTCGAACGCCAACTGGTGCTGCTGGCGCCTCGTCTGCGGCGCCACGCGCGCGGGCTGACCGGCGACACTACGCTGGCCGACGATCTGGTGCAGGACACGCTCGAGCGTGCCCTGCGTTATCGCTGGCGCTTTCGCCTGCGCCCCGGCGCATTCTGGGGGGACGGCGCGGACGGTTTGTTACCGTGGCTGCTGACGCTCATGCACCGGCTGCGCCTGAACACCCTGCGTCGGGCTGATCTCGTCACCACTACCGATACGTTGCCCGATGTGGCCGCGCCGGGTGCCGATCCCGGCCTTCGGCGCGATCTGCTCGACGCCCTGGCGCGGTTGCCCGAGGCGCAGCGCGCGGTGCTGCTGCTGGTTAGCCTGGAACAGTTTTCGTACGCCGAAGCCGCGCAGGTGCTGGAAGTGCCGATTGGCACCGTGATGTCACGACTGGCCCGTGCGCGCGAACACATGCGCCGCCTGCTCGATGGCGGCAAGACGGACGCTGCACCGCCAACCACGCTGCAGCGGGTGAAATGATGAGTGCCCCTCAAATTCCGGTGAGCGAAGCCGACCTCCATGCCTATGCGGATGGCTACCTGCAGGGCCCGCGCCGGGCGCAGGTCGAGGCTTTCCTCGCGGCGGATCCCGAAGCGGCGCAAAGGATCGAAGCCTGGCGCCGGCAGGCGGCGGCGCTGCACGCCGGACTCGACGGCGTCCTTAACGAAGCGGTGCCGCTGGCCGCGCTGCCGCGCCAGCTCCACGACGGCCCCGCTGCCCCCAGACTGCGACCGAGCTGGTCGCTGGCGCTCGCTGCCAGCCTGACAACACTGTTCGTCGGCGGCGCAGGCGGCTGGTACGCGCACGATCGGCTCGGGTCCACGACCGTCGCCACACTACCGATGGAGCGCTTTGCGCGCGAGGCACTGGCCAGTCATGTCGTTTTCGCCCCGGAGGTCCGCCATGCCGTCGAAGTGCCGGCCAGCGACGAGGCACATCTGATCGCATGGCTGTCGAAGCGGCTCGGCGCGCGGCTGCCGGTGCCGGATCTTGGTGCGCAAGGTTTCCGGCTGATCGGCGGACGCCTGGGCGCGTCGGAGGGCGGCCCGATGGCGATCCTGATGTACGAAAGCGATGACGGCACGCGGCTTTCGCTGCAACTGACGCGCATGGCTCAGGGCACGCCGGACACGGCATTCCGGCTTGAGCGGATGCCGCCAAGCGTGGCGCGACAGCCGGCCGGACGCGCTGCCATGGCGTTCTACTGGGTGGATCGGGATCTCGGCTTCGCGCTGGCGGGGCCACTCGAACGCGACAGATTGCTGGCGCTGGCGCAGACCGTCTACCAGCAATCGCAGCGAAGCTAGCTGTCGCGCAGGTGTCGCGTACGCCGACCGCGTTTTTGATGTCCAATGCGACATGAATTCTCAATATTCCAGACCATGCTGATACCTTCGCCCAAATGGCTGCGCGGTGATGACATCGCCGCATCGGAAGTCACGTCCCACGCGGTTTATCTGTCGCGCCGCCGCTGGATGGCGCTGGCAGGAACCGCTGCCGCCGGCGCGGTGGCGCCGTGGTTCGCCACGCCTGCGCACGCACAGGGCGCGTCGGGAAAGTTGCCAAAGCTGGCTGCCGCGGCGAACAATGCCTACGTGGTGACGGAGAAGCGCACGCCGTATCAGGACGTCACTACGTACAACAACTTTTATGAGTTCGGCACGGACAAGTCGGACCCCGCGCAGAATGCCGGCACGCTGCAGACGCGTCCGTGGCAAGTGGCGGTGGAAGGGCTGGTCAAGCATCCCAAGGTCTACGATATCGACGAGCTGATGAAGCTCGCGCCCATGGAGGAACGTGTCTATCGGATGCGCTGTGTTGAGGGATGGTCGATGGTGATTCCGTGGATTGGGTTTCCATTGGCCGAGTTGATGAAGCGCGTCGAGCCGCAACCGGGAGCCAAGTACGTGCAGTTCATCACGCTGGCAGACAAGAAGCAGATGCCGGGCATCAGCAGCGGCGTATTGCAGTGGCCGTACAGCGAGGGTTTGCGTCTCGACGAGGCGATGCATCCGTTGGCGCTGCTGACGTTCGGTCTGTACGGCGAGGTGCTGCCGAACCAGAACGGCGCACCGGTACGCATCGTGGTGCCGTGGAAGTATGGATTCAAGAGTGCGAAGTCGATCGTGAAAATTCGTTTCGTCGACAAGCAGCCGCCCACGAGCTGGAATATCGCCGCGCCCAACGAATACGGCTTCTATTCCAATGTGAATCCGGACGTCGACCACCCGCGATGGAGCCAGGCCACCGAGCGCCGCATCGGCGAGGACAAGGGCGGCGGTGGCTTCTCCGCATTGTTTGCACCAAAGCGCAAGACGCTACCGTTCAACGGCTACGGCGCGCAGGTGGCATCGCTTTATCAGGGCATGGACCTGAAGAAGAATTTCTGATGGCGGAACCGGATCTGGCTTCCGCCGCGCGCGCCCGCACACCGCGATCCGCCGCACGCGGCCCCAGCGGCATGACGCTGTCACCGGCGCGCGTGCGCGCCGTGAAGGTGCTGGTCTGGCTGCTGGCGCTGCTGCCATTTCTGCGCCTGCTCTACCTCGGCGCCACGTCGCAGTTCGGCGCCAATCCGCTCGAATTCGTGACACGTTCCACGGGCACATGGACGCTCGTCATGCTGTGCGTGACGCTCGCCATCACCCCGTTGCGCAAGTTGACCGGGTGGCACTGGTTGCTGCGTCTGCGCCGCATGCTGGGGTTGTTCACGTTCTTTTACGCCGTTCAGCATTTCATGCTGTGGCTGGCGGTGGATCGGGGTTTCGATGTCGCCTACATGATCAAGGACATCGGGAAGCGTCCGTTTATCACCGTGGGGTTTGCGGCGTTCGTGCTGATGGTCCCTCTGGCCGCCACGTCCTTCAATGCAGCGGTGCGATGGATGGGCGGCCGCCGCTGGCAGGCGTTGCATCGCGCCGTCTATGGCATCGCGGTTCTCGCCATCCTGCATTACTGGTGGCACAAGGCCGGCAAGAATGATTTCGGCGAAGTATCGATCTACGCCGCAGTAGTCTTTGTGCTGCTGGCGATGCGCGTCTGGTGGTGGGTGCGCAAACCTCGCGCGATGCCGGGCGCGCAATGACGCTCAATCACGCGCAATAAAAAAGGCGACGTTTCCGTCGCCTTCGATGCAGATGAGCCAGAAGCCTCGTTCAGCCCTGCAGCAAACGCTCGCTGCGGAACAGATCGGCCGGCAGTTCGCGCTCGCGCGCCAGATGCACGGCGTCGCCGTCGACCATCACCTCCGCGGCGCGGCCGCGTGTGTTGTAGTTCGAGCTCATGACAAAGCCATAGGCGCCGGCTGACATGACGGCGAGCAGGTCGCCCGGCTGCACCGCCAGAGCGCGATCGCGACCCAGCCAATCGCCCGATTCACACACCGGGCCCACCACGTCATAGGACACTGCCGCTTCGCCGCGCGGCATCACCGGCTCGATGCGGTGATACGCCTCGTACATGGCAGGGCGCGCCAGATCGTTCATCGCCGCGTCGACGATGCAGAAATTCTTCGCCGCGCCCGGCTTCAAAAATTCCACGCGCGTAAGCAGCACGCCGGCGTTGCCCACCAGCGAGCGTCCCGGTTCGAACAGCACTTCGCGATGACCGTGCCCGCGCGCCGCCACGCGGTCGATCAGCGTGGTGGCAAAGCCAGTGATGTCCGGCGGCGTCTCGTCCGCGTAGGTGATCCCCAGGCCGCCGCCCACGTCGATATGTTGCAGCCTGATCCCTTCGGCCTCGAGTGCCTCGACGACATCGAGCACCTTGTCCAGCGCCTCCAGATACGGCGCGACTTCCGTGATCTGCGACCCGATGTGGCAGTCGATGCCGACCACGTCGAGATGCGGCAGTGCCGCCGCAGCGCGATAGGTAGGCAGCACGTCCTCGAAGGCCACGCCGAACTTGTTGCCCTTCAGACCCGTCGAGATATACGGATGGGTCTTCGCATCGACATCGGGATTGATGCGCAGCGACACGCGCGCTCGCTTGCCCAGACGGCCGGCCACGGCGTTCAGCCGATCGAGTTCCGGAATCGACTCGACGTTGAAGCCGCGTACGTCGTGTTCCAGCGCCAGCGCCATGTCGGATTCGCTCTTGGCGACGCCCGAGAAAACCACCTTGCGGGGGTCGCCGCCCGCCGCGATCACGCGCAGCAGCTCGCCGCCGGAAACGATGTCGAATCCCGCGCCAAGCAGCGCGAACACCTGCAGCACGGCCAGGTTGGAGTTTGCCTTGACCGCGTACTGCACGTGCGCATTGCGGCCCTTGCAGGCGGCGGCATACGCGCCGTACGCGGCGGTCAGCGCCGCGCGGGAATAGACGAAAGTGGGGGTGCCGAATGCCGCGGCGATTTGCGCCAGCGGTACTTGCTCGACGGCGAGGGCGCCATCTTTGCCGCGATGAAAAAAATCAGTCATGTTCTGGTACGCACTCAACGTGCGGAGGGGGCGGAGGTGCCTTTTGCGGGCTCCACGGGGGCTGGTGCCGATGTCGCCGGGTCGTTGGCCGGCCGGGCTGCCGGAGGCGTGGCGCCCGGTTGGCCCAGGCCCGGATCGGCCACGGCTGGCGGCGTGGGCTCGGGCGGCACCCTCGGCATGTACAGCGGGCCGCGAATGCCGCAGCCGGCAAGGGTCATCGCGAGCGTGGCGGCAAACGCCGATACAATCGCACCACGACGCAGCATCGGGGAGTCCTTCATTGTCTGGATGGCTTCTGGATGGCTGTCGGAAGCCTGACGCTTCCACGATTTCCATCAATTTGATGCCGGCGCATTGGCCTGTCGGGACGGGCTGCCGGCGGCCTTGGAGTGTAGCATGCCCCCCCTCAATGAAACCGAGTTCCTGGCCCTGGCCGGTGCGGCCCTGGATCAGCTTGAAACGGCCATCGAAGCCGCCGCCGACGCCGCCGATGCCGATATCGAGATAAACCGCACGGGCAACGTCATGGAGCTGGAATTCGAAGACGGCTCCAAGATCATCGTCAACAGCCAGGCGCCAATGCAGGAACTCTGGGTGGCCGCCAAGGCCGGCGGTTTCCACTTTCGGCACGATGGCGGCAAATGGGTCGATACGCGCAGCGGCGCCGAGCTTTATGCCGCGCTGTCGGGGTATCTGAGCCAGCAGGCGGGCGCGGCTTTGACGCTGAAGTAGGCCGTCACGCGCCATTCACCAAAGAAAAACCGGCCGCGAGGGCCGGTTTTTTTGTGCGCGGGACGGTTACGCGCCGCCAAACATTTCCAGAATCTTTTTCTTCTCCGCCTCGGTGTCCTGCGGCGGGCGCGAGCTTTCCTCCGGCTTGCCGGGCCACGGATCGCCCAGGCCGACAGACGCCACGCCAGCGCCACCGGCATTTTCCTCGAGCGTCCAGTCGCCGGCCACCATGACCACGCCTTCCGGCGCCTGACGTTCGGGGCTTTCCGGTACGCCCTTGAGCGCCTTGCTCATATACCCGACCCAGATCGGCAACGCGAGGCCGCCGCCGGTTTCGCGCACGCCCAGGCTCTTGGGCTGGTCGTATCCCATCCAGGCGATGGCAACGAGCTTCGGCGTGTAGCCGGCGAACCAGGCGTCGACGGCGTCATTGGTGGTGCCGGTCTTGCCCGCCAGGTCGTTGCGTCCCAGGCGCTGTTTGGCGGGATTCGCCGTACCGCTGCGCACCACTTCGCGCAGCATGCTGTCCGCGATGAAAGCAGTGCGCGCGTCCAGCACGCGCACGGCATCCTCATTGGCCTTTTGCGGATGGGTTTCCGAAATCACCTTGCCGCGCGAATCCTCCACGCGCTGGATCAAGTACGGATTCACGCGATAGCCGCCGTTGGCAAATACCGAGTAGGCGCCGGCCATTTGCAGCGGCGTCACGCTGCCGGCGCCGAGCGCCATCGGCAAGTAGGCGGGATGCTTGTCGGCCTCGAAGCCGAAGCGCGTAATGTAGTCCTGCGCATATTGCGTGCCGATGGCGCGCAGGATACGCACGGACACCAGGTTCTTCGATTTCGCCAGTGCGCGGCGCATGGTCATCGGGCCTTCGAACTTGCCATCGTAGTTCTTGGGCTCCCATACCTGTCCACCGGTGTCGGGACCGATCGTCAGCGGCGCATCGTTGATCACGGTGGCCGGCGAAAAGCCCTTCTCCAGCGCGGCGGT
The DNA here is from genome assembly GCF_058799075.1 of Cupriavidus sp. GW822-FHT06G04. Classification (NCBI taxonomy): domain Bacteria; kingdom Pseudomonadati; phylum Pseudomonadota; class Betaproteobacteria; order Burkholderiales; family Burkholderiaceae; genus Cupriavidus; species Cupriavidus sp. GW822-FHT06G04. The sequence goes on from NZ_JBXALD010000013.1 coordinate 59,253, forward strand.
GTAGATGAACGGCTTGAAGCTCGAACCGGGTTGGCGCCACGCCTGCGTCACGTGATTGAACTTGTTGCGGTTGAAATCGAAGCCGCCGACCATCGACCGGATCGAGCCGTCCTCGGGGCTCAGCGAGATGAACGCGGCCGCCACTTCCGGCAATTGCGTGACCGACCACGAGTTGTCCTTGGCGTCCTGCGTCACGCGGATGATGGCGCCGGGACGGATCTTTACCTTGGGCTGCGCGTTGGCCGACAGCGACGGCGCGATAAAGCGCAGCGCCGTGCCTTCGATGGTCGCCACCTCGCCGGACAGCAGCGTTGCCTTGACCTGCTTGGGCGTGACCGATGTCACCACGGCCGAACGCAGATCGTCGCTGCCGGGATGTTCGACCAGCGCGTCGTCGATGGCTTGCTCGCGTTCCGCGCTGTCCGACGGCAGATCGATGAAGGCTTCCGGGCCGCGATAGCCGTGCTTGCGCTCGTAGGTCATGATGCCGCTGCGCACGGCCTCGTACGCGGCATCCTGATCCGTCTTGGTCAGCGTGGTGTAGACCGTCAGGCCGCGCGTATAGGTTTCTTCGCGGTATTGCGCGTACATCAGCTGGCGCACGATTTCCGCCACGTATTCGGCGTGCGTCGAGAATTCATTGCCTTCGCTGCGCACCTTCAGTTCTTCGCGCACGGCCTGGTCGTACTGCTCGGGCGTGATGTAGTGCAGATCGCGCATGCGCTGCAGGATGTATTCCTGGCGCACCTTTGCGCGGCGCGGATTGACCACCGGGTTATAGGCCGACGGCGCCTTGGGCAGGCCGGCCAGCATGGCGGCTTCTGCCGGCGTCACGTCCTTGATCGACTTGCCGAAATACACGCGCGCGGCGCTGGCAAAACCATAGGCGCGCTGCCCCAGATAGATCTGGTTCATGTACAGCTCGAGAATCTGATCCTTGTTCAGGTTGGCCTCGATCTTGTAGGCCAGCAGCATCTCGTAGATCTTGCGCGTATAGGTCTTTTCGCTCGACAGGAAGAAGTTGCGGGCCACCTGCATGGTGATCGTCGAGGCGCCCTGCGACAACCCGCCGCGCAGGTTGGCCAGGCCCGCGCGCAGCACGCCCACGAAATCGACGCCGCCGTGTTCGTAGAAGCGGTCGTCCTCGATGGCGAGCACCGCCTTCTTCATGACATCGGGAATCTCGGTGATCGGCACGAAGTTGCGGCGCTCTTCGCCGAATTCGCCGATCAGCACGTTGTCGGCCGTATAGATCCGCAACGGAATCTTCGGCCGGTAGTCGGTGATGGTGTCCAGCGAGGGCAGGTTCGGCGCCGCGACGACCAGTGCATAGCCCACCAGCAGCGCCACGGCGACAGCGCCCGCGACAAGCAGTCCGAGTACCCAGAACGTGATCCGCATCCATAGCGGACGGCGGACGGGAAGGGACGGCTTCTGTTGTGCTGTGGCCATAAGGGTTTACCTAATAAGAGTGCCCGGATTATATCGTCGGCACTCCCCGGTTCCTCACGCGCAGTGCCGCCGAAGCCGCTATGCCGCTGTTACAAGATGTAATGCCGTTGATATCAGGCTGTCACGCCGTGAAGAGGGCAGGCGCGGCGCGGGTTTGCGGGCGGTGCCAGACAGTGGAACGAGTGCTTTAATCGGTGGGGTGTGAGGCTGGGAGGAGTCGCTCTTGCACAACGGAGTGCGACGGGCCTGTGACCGGCTTTCGGGCATTCGTCGGATTTTGGCAACGCGGCCCTGAAAAAGAAAGCGTGGTCGAACCGGCACATTGCCAGCGCCTCCGGATTTTGTGAGAATCCACGAACATAAAAGAGCAAACGTTTCATCCAAGAAACTGGCTCGCACCATTAGAGCAGACATGCCGTGGGCGAGTTCAAATGTCAGGGGGTCACCTTGCGACGGGGCATCTTGTCGGGTCTTCTACGCCGAACTACGGTCGGCGTAGATATTGGGTCGTCCAGCGTAAAGGTCGTCGAGCTGTCCGTGGGGACGGGCAAGAACGACTTCAGGCTGGAAAAATGCGCCAGCGAACTGCTGGACCGCAACGCCGTTGCCGATGGCAACGTGGTCAACATCGAAGCCGTGGGCATCGCGCTGAAACGCGCGCTCGGCAAGGCCGGCATCCGCACCAAGGACGTCGTGCTTGGCGTGCCGTCCATGCTGACGGAATCCCAGACGGTCAGTCTTCCGGACAACCTGTCCGAGGACGAACTTTATTCGCAGGTCGAATCCGAGGCGCATCGCCTCTATCCGCCTTCGCAGGCGGTGAATTTCGACTTCGCGGTGATTGGTCCCAGCGAAACGGAAGGCGGCATCGGCGTACGCGTCACGGCCGCCAACAGTGATCGTGTCCAGGAACGCGTGACAGCGGCCGAGATGGCCGGCCTGAAACCGCAGGTCATGGATGTGGAGGAATACGCCGTGCAGCGTTCGGTCGTGCAGATGCTGGGCGTTCCCGCCAGCCTGACCGAGACCGATGCCAAGGACCTGCCCGTGGTGGCGGTCGTCCATCTTGGCGGAAGCCGCTCCAAGGCCATTTTCTACCAGGGCTGGAAGGAACTGTACGAGCAGCCGCTGAACAGCTACGGCGACCAGCTCACGCAGAGTGCGGCACGCATGTTCACGCTCGATGCGCTCAAGGCGGAGATCAAGAAGCGCAAGAACACGCTGCCCGAAGCCTGGCGCGCGCAACTGCTCAAGCCGTCGCTCGAGGCATTGGCGATGGAAGTGCAGGGCGCCATCGGCAACTTCATCGCCAGTTCCAGCCTCGGTCGCGTCGACGAAATCCTCCTGTCCGGCGGACACGCGTCGCTGCTAGGCGTACAGGCAGCGATCCAGCAGCAGACGCAGATCACGACCACGCTGGCCAATCCCTTCGCAAACATGACGACCGCAGGCAAGGTCAACGAGCGCTATCTCCAGCGCGACCTGCCTGCCTACATCGTCAGTGCGGGACTGGCGCTGCGCGGACTGCAATAACCCATCGAGGGGACACGCATGTCCACGACGACGAATACCATTCCGTCGGTCAACCTGCTGCCGTATCACGAGGCCCGCAAGGCGGCCCGGCGCAAGAAGGTCTACACCATGCTGGGCGGCGCCGCGGGCGCCGGCGTGCTCGTGGTGTTGCTCGGGGGTTTCTACATCGATGCACAGATCGATGAAGTGACCCGGCTGAATCAGACCCTGAAGACCGAAAACGCCCGCATGGACGGGCAGATCGCCGAAGTCAATTCGCTCAAGAAGGACATCGAATCGCTGCTGGACCGGCAGCGCGCCATCGAGAGCCTGCAGGCGCAGCGCAATCTGCCGGTGCAACTGCTGGAGGAGCTGGTGCGACAGGTGCCAGAAGGCGTGTACCTGACCAGTCTCAAGCAGACCGGCGACGACTTCGTCATGGCCGGCGTTGCGCAATCCAACGAGCGCGTATCGGAACTGCTGCGCAATATCGGTCAGGTGCAGTGGCTGGATCGCGCCGAGCTGGTGGAATCGAAGGCCATCACCATGACCAACAATCTGCGTGAGCAGCGCAGATTGTTCGACTTCTCGATGCGCTTTTCCTACCGCGCACCGGAGCAGCCTGCCGACAAGAAGGGCACCGGCGGGGCCTCGGGCGCCGCTGCCAAAGCCGCGAAGGACAAGGTCTGACCATGGCGCTCAATTCCGATATTTCCCTGCAGGACCTGACCACGCAATTTCGCGGTCTGAACCTGAACGAGCCGGAAACCTGGCCCGCAGCGCCGCGCGTGCTGTTTTCGATTCTTGCTGCGGTGATCGTGCTGATTCTGGGCTGGCAGTTCTACTGGACCGACAAGAGCGACGAACTTGATCGCAGGCACGCCGAAAACGCGACGCTGAAGACGCAGTTCAAGACCAAGGTCGCCCAGGTGGCCAACCTCGACGAACTGCGCAAGCAAAAGGTCGAGGTCGAAAAGCGCGTGGCCCTTGCCGAACGGCAACTGCCGAACAGCACCGAAATGGATGCGTTGCTGGCTGACGTGAATCACGCCGGCGTGGCGCGCGGGCTCCAGTTCGAACTGTTCAAGCCGCAGCCCGCCACGGTAAAGCCTTACTTCGCCGAGATTCCGGTCAACCTGAAGGTTACGGGCCGCTATCACGATGTTGCGCTGTTCAATGCCGACGTCGCCGCGTTGTCGCGGATCGTTTCGATGCGAAACCTGAACATGTCGGTGGCCAAGGACGGCACGCTATCGATGGAAGCCGTTGCCATGGCTTATCGTGCGCTGGATCCTGACGAGCAGGCCGCACAGCGTCGCGCCGCGGCCGACGCGGCCGCCAAGAAGACCAAGGCGGGAGGCGCCAAATGAGCCCTGTCCGCGTGAATCGAGTTCGCCTGCCTGCGTGGCGCACGCTTGGCGTCGCCGCCTTTGCGGTCATCGCGCTGGGCGGCTGCGGATCCAGCGACGACGAAGGCCTGCGCCAATGGATGAGCCAGACCCGTGCCGCCAAGGCGCCGCCGCCAGAGCCCCTGCCCGACGTCAAGCCGTATGTGCCGCGCGAGTATGGTGGTCGCGCATCGCCGGAGCCCTTCGCGCAGACGAAGATCGGCGAATTGAACAAAACGATGTCCGAGTCGCCGGAGGCCGGACGGCGACACGAGCCGCTCGAGGATTTTCCGCTGGAAAACTTCAAGATGCTCGGGATGCTGAAGAAGAACGGCGAGACCTACGGTGTCGTACGCGTAGATAACAAGATCCATCATGTAAAGGTGGGTCAGTATCTCGGCCAGAGTTACGGCCGGGTGGTCCGCATCACCGATCAAGAGATCGTGTTGCGCGAATTGGTTCGGGAAGGGGTCTCAGATTGGAAAGAGAAAATGACCAGCCTGAAGCTGGAGGCATCCGCATGATCACCGTACGTTGGGTCCGGGCGCTTGCGGGCGCTGCAGCGATGGCGCTGGTGCTGGCCTCTCCGGCCGCATTGGCACAGAAGAATCAGCTCAGGCAGGTGGAAGCCAACGTCGTGGGCGAGCAGACCGTGTTTACGGTCGACCTGCAGGGTCCGCTCGCGCAGAAACCGGTGGATTTCACAACCCAGAATCCCGCCAAGATCGCGATCGATTTTTTCGATACGGGATTTGGCGCGGGGCGTGCGCAGTACGAGTACGCCGGCAAGCTGCTCAAGAGCGCAAACGTGATGCAGATCGGGGACCGCACGCGGGTTGTGCTGAACCTGAGCCGCACTACCACCTACCGGACCGAAATGCGCGGCACGCAGTACGTCGTGCTGCTCGATAACGTGGTGCAGGCGCCCAATGCCGCGGCGCCGACGTTCGCGCCCACGGCTGCCGCGGCCGCCGCAGCCCAGTCGATGGCGGTCAACCGGCCGTCGGTGCGCAATATCGACTTCCGCCGCGCGCAGGACGGTGCGGGCCGCATCGTGGTCGATCTCTCGTCGCGCGATTCGGGTATCAACATCGCGCAACAGGGACAGAACCTGGTGGTCGATTTCATGGGCACCTCGCTGCCAACGGATTTGCGTCGCCGCTTTGATGTCACGGACTTCGGCACGCCGGTCCAGGCCATGCGCGCCGCGGACACCAATGGCAGCGCGCGCCTGACCATCGAGCCGCGCGGCAACTGGGAATACAGCTCGTACCAGACTGACAACCAGTTCGTCGTGGAAGTCCGCCAGGTCAAGGAAGATCCGAACAAGCTGATCTCGGGCCAGGGCTATCGCGGCGAGCGCCTGTCGCTGAACTTCCAGAACATCGACATCCGCTCGTTGCTGCAGGTGTTCGCCGACTTCACGAACCTGAACATCATCACCAGCGATACCGTGCAGGGCAACCTGACGCTGCGTCTCAAGGATGTTCCGTGGGACCAGGCCCTGCAGATCGTCATGGATTCGAAGGGTCTTGCCTCGCGCCGCAACGGCAACGTGCTGTGGGTGGCACCGAAGGCTGAACTTGCCACCAAGGAAAAGCTGGAACTCGAGTCGCTGCAGCAGATCAACGAACTCGAGCCGATCCGCAGCCAGGTCTTCCAGCTGAACTACCAGCGCGCCGACGACGTGCGCCGGATGCTGCTGGGCATGCCGGCGACCGGTGGCGCGGGCGGCGGTGCGGCGCCGGTGGCCGCGGTGGGCGGCGCTGGCGCAATGGGCGTGACGCGCATGCTGTCCAAGCGTGGCTCGCTGACGGCGGACCCGCGTACCAACCAGCTGTTCGTGTCCGATATCGCGGGCAAGCTGGAAGAGGTGCAGATCTTCCTGCAGAAGATCGACATCCCCGTGCGCCAGGTGATCATCGAGGCGCGTATCGTCGAAGCCAGCGACACCTTCAGTCGCAACCTTGGCGTGAAGCTTGGTTTCGCCTTGCCACGCGCCGGCAGCGCGCTTGGCAACACGTACCAGAACGTTGCGTCGCCGTTCACGCAGGATGCCAAGTGGGATAACAGCCCGGCGCTGAGCCTGCCGGCGGCCGCGATCAACGGCACCAATCCGGCATCGGTGGCATTCAGTATCTTCAATGCCGGCGCGGGCCGTTTCCTCGACCTGGAACTGTCCGCGCTCGAGGCGGACGGCAAAGGCAAGATCATCTCCAGCCCGCGCGTCGTGACGGCCAACAACATCAAGGCCCTGATCGAACAGGGCACGGAGCTGCCGTACCAATCGGCCACCTCCAGCGGCGCCACGTCGATCCAGTTCCGCAAGGCCAACCTGAAACTGGAAGTCACCCCGCAGATCACGCCGGAAGGCAACGTGCTGCTGGACGTCGACGTCAACAAGGACAGCGTGGGCATCCAGACCGTCAACGGCTTCGCCATCGACACCAAGCACGTGCAGACGCAGGTGCTGGTAGAGAACGGCGGTACCGTGGTGATCGGCGGCATCTATAGTCAGGAAGAATCGAACAACTACAACAAGGTGCCGTGGCTGGGCGACATCCCGGTGCTGGGCAATCTGTTCAAGAACAACGCCAAGGTCAACAACCGGACGGAACTGCTGGTGTTCCTGACCCCACGTATCCTGAACGACAGCGTGTCGCTGAAATAATGCCGGCCGGGTGCAGCACAAAGCCCGGATGCAGTAGACTGGCAGGCCGCGTCGGATTCGGACGCGGCTTTTTTCATTTTGGCGGCATCGTTAGTGGTGGCGACAGCCAGCCGCGGCGGGCCCGTTGCGATGATGCACAATGGCGGATGCATCACGTCGAGACGGACCTGGCCCTGACGGTCGGCGTGTCGATGCCCCAAGCCTTATCGTGCAAGACAGTCCAGTGACAGCCAATCGCCCGAACCTATTCTTTGTTGGCCTGATGGGCGCCGGCAAGACTACCGTCGGCCGCACCGTGGCCCGGCGCCTCAACTATCCGTTCTTCGATTCGGACCATGAACTCGAGGCGCGTTGTGGCGTGCGCATTCCGATCATTTTCGAGCACGAAGGCGAGGCCGGATTTCGCGACCGCGAGGCGCAGATCATTGCCGAACTGACCGCGCAGCGGGGCATCGTCCTGGCCACTGGCGGCGGTGCGGTGCTGCGTCCGGCCAACCGCGAGGCGCTCAAGGCCAACGGCACGGTGGTCTATCTGCGCGCCAGTCCGCACGATCTATGGCTGCGAACGCGCCATGACCGCAATCGGCCGCTATTGCAGACCGAGGATCCGAAGGGGCGCCTTGAGGCGCTCTATGCGCAGCGCGATCCGCTCTATCGCGAAGTCGCCGATTTCGTCATCGAAACCGGCAAGCCGACCGTGGCGCAGCTTGCTAATATGGTTCTTATGCAACTTGAAATGGCCGGTTTCACGTTTGCCCCCGCAGATTCCGAATGCGAATCCGCTGCCGATGCGGCGACTGGACAACCGGCGCAGGACACCCATTCATGATTACGTTGGAAGTCGATCTCGGGACGCGAAGCTACCCGATCCATATCGGCAGCGGCCTGCTGGACCGCGCCGACCTGCTGCAGCCGCATATCCGCGGCCAGCACGCCGTCATCGTGACCAATGAAACGGTCGGTCCGCTGTACGCGGCGCGCGTCGAAGCCGCCTTGAGCGGCCTGGGCAAGACCGTGCGAACCGTGGTGCTGCCCGACGGCGAGCGGTTCAAGCAATGGGAAACGCTCAACCTGATTTTCGATGCACTGCTGAAGGCGGGCGCCGACCGCAAGACCACGCTGATTGCCCTTGGCGGCGGCGTGGTGGGCGACATGACCGGGTTTGCCGCAGCCTGCTACATGCGCGGCGTGCCGTTCGTGCAGATGCCGACCACGTTGCTGGCGCAGGTCGATTCGTCGGTCGGCGGCAAGACGGGCATCAACCACCCGCTGGGCAAGAACATGATCGGGGCGTTCCATCAGCCCAACGCCGTGATCGCGGACATCGATACGCTGCGCACGCTGCCATCGCGCGAACTCGCGGCAGGGCTCGCCGAGGTCATCAAGCACGGCGCGATTGCTGACGCCGATTACTTCGGCTGGATCGAGCAGAACATCGCGGCGCTCAATGCGTGCGACGCCAGCCTGATGGCGCAGGCCGTGCGACGTTCGTGCGAGATCAAGGCAAGCGTCGTGGCGCAGGACGAACGCGAGGGCGGGCTGCGCGCCATCCTCAATTTCGGCCATACGTTCGGACATGCAATCGAAGCTGGCATGGGCTATGGGGAGTGGCTGCACGGCGAGGCCGTCGGCTGCGGCATGGTGATGGCGGCAGATCTTTCGCATCGGCTTGGCTTTATTGATGTCGAAACGCGTGCGCGCATCCGCACCCTTACCCAGGCGGCGATGCTGCCCATCGTGGCGCCGGATCTCGGCGTCGACCGTTACGTCGAATTAATGAAGGTGGACAAGAAGGCGGAGGCGGGCAGCATCAAGTTCATCCTGCTGCGCAAGCTCGGCGAGGCCTTCATCACTACCGTGCCGGATCAGGATCTGCGCGACACGCTGCGTCACGCGGTACTGAAACCGCCAACCGAGGCGCCAGTCGCCTGAGCGATTGGTTATGCCTTGCAACCCTGAACCACCCAACGGATTACTGGATTGCCCGCATGACCACTCAAGTGACTGACCTCGAAGCGCATCTCGCGCCCTACGCCGCACGCTCCGCGCAAACGCGCGGCCGGGTGCATGCGGAGCCGGCGTCGTCGTCGCGCAGTGAATTTCAGCGCGATCGTGACCGCGTCATCCACAGCACCGCATTTCGCCGGCTCGAATACAAGACTCAGGTCTTCGTGAACCATGAAGGCGACCTGTTCCGCACGCGGCTGACCCATAGCCTGGAAGTGGCGCAGATCGCGCGGTCGATTGCTCGAAACCTGCGGCTCAACGAAGATCTGGTCGAAGCCATCTCGCTGGCTCATGACCTCGGGCATACGCCGTTCGGCCATGCCGGCCAGGACGCGCTCAATGGCTGCATGAAGAATCACGGCGGCTTTGAACACAATCTGCAGAGCCTGCTGGTGGTCGACGAGCTCGAGGAGCGTTATGGCGGTTTCAATGGCCTGAACCTGACGTTCGAAACGCGCGAGGGCATTCTCAAGCATTGCTCGCGCGTCAATGCCGCCGCGCTGGGCGAGCTTGGACGCCGCTTCCTGGAAGGCACCCAGCCCTCGCTCGAAGCGCAACTGGCCAATCTTGCCGACGAGATCGCGTACAACAATCACGATATCGACGATGGACTGCGTTCCGGCCTGCTGACACTGGAACAGCTCGACGAGGTGCCGATGTGGGCCCGGCATCGCGCCGAAGTTGCCGCCGTGTTCCCCGGTATCAATGGGCGCCGGGCGATCAATGAGACGGTCCGGCGCATGATCAACACGCTGATCATCGACCTGATAGAAACCACCGCGCGCAATATTGCGGCGGCCAATCCCAAATCGATCGACGCGGTACGCGCGGCTGGCCCGCTGGTGTCGTTCAGTCCGAAGATCCACGAGGAAGCCGCCGCACTGAAGCGTTTCCTTTTCCGTCATCTGTACCGGCATTACCTGGTCATGCGGATGTCCGCCAAGGCGCAGCGCATCATTTCAGATCTGTTCGGTGCGTTTATGCAGGACCCGCGCTTGCTCCCGCCGCAATATCAGGCGGGCCCCGGGGCGGACCAGCCGCGCCTGATCGCGCACTACATCGCCGGCATGACCGACCGCTATGCGATTCGCGAACACCGCCGCATTTTCGCGGTCAGCGAAAGCAATTCCATTGGCTGAGCGATAAACGGGGACAGATCGGGATATCATGCGCGCATCCTTGCTGATGAGTGCGCGATGGCCCGCCTTCCCCGATTCTCCCCCGCCGGTTTGCCCGTTTTAGTGTTGCAACGCGGCAACAACCGGCAGCCGGTATTCCTCGGCCCGGAAGACTACCTCCATTACCTCGATTGCCTGCGCATGGCGGCGCGCGAGCACGAACTGGCGATCCACGCGTTCGGCCTGCGGCCCAACCATATCCACCTCGTTGCCACGCCCAAGACGCCGGAATCACTGAGTCTGACGATGCAGGCGGTGGGCCGTCGTTATGCGCGGCATTTCAATCGCGTGGCCAATCGAACGGGAACGTTGTGGGAAGGGCGTTTCCGCTCCGCTGTCATTGAGCCGGACACCTGGCTGCTGCCGGCCATGCTTTATGTCGAGGGTAATGGGATGCGCGCCGGCGACGTGACCGCGCCCGAGCACGATCGCTGGAGCAGCTACCGTCACCACGCCGGCATCGAGGCAAGCTCGATTGTGAGCGATCACTCTGCGTATTGGGACATGGGAAATACGCCGTTTGAGCGCCAATCCAACTATCGCGCGCTGACTGCCGAGGGCTTGTCGGGCAAGACGCTGGAGACGTTGCGCCAGCATGCGCACAGCGGCTGGCCGTTGGGCGACGAAGCGTTTCTGGCCCAACTTGCCCGGCACGCCACCCGCCGGATCCGTCCGCTGCCGAAAGGGCGACCTCGGAAGCACGCCGCCGAGGCCGTGGACGACGCCGGCACCGCTCCAGCCGACATGGACGCCTGAGGCGACGCACCAACGTGTCGCATTCCACCGGCACATTCGCCCGACTTTAATATGTCCCCAATTAAATTTGGATTCTGTTTGGTGCAATCTAAAATGTGTTCTGACCCCATTTAAAATTTTTGCGGGCACGAGACGATTCTCTTATAGTGGCTGCACCCACAGTCATTGTGCGGCGCGTCACGCCTGTGTACGCCGCTGCGGTCCCGCTGTCAGCCAGGCCCATCGAGAGGTTTTGCGACAGTCATCCCGTTCGGTCTGCCTTGCTGGCTCGCAGCCTTCACCGGAATTCAGCCCGTGGACCACTCGCAACAACCCACCGATCTCGCCGCCCGCCCGCAGGCCCAGGGCCTGTATGACCCGTCCAACGAGCACGACGCCTGCGGCGTCGGCATGGTTGCGCATATCAAGGGCAAGAAATCCCACGAAATCATTTCGCAAGGGCTAAAGATCCTTGAGAACCTCGATCACCGGGGTGCGGTTGGCGCTGACGCGCTGATGGGCGACGGCGCGGGCATCCTGATCCAGATTCCGGATCAGTTCTACCGCGAGGAGATGGCCAAGCAGGGCGTGAAGCTGCCGCCGGCCGGCGAATACGGCGTCGGCATGATCTTCCTGCCGAAGGAACATGCCTCGCGTCTGGCGTGCGAACAGGAACTCGAACGCACCGTGCGCCTGGAAGGCCAGGTCGTACTGGGCTGGCGCGATGTTCCGGTCGATTGCAACATGCCGATGTCGCCGACCGTGCGCACCACCGAGCCGGTGATCCGCCAGATCTTCATCGGCCGCGGTCGCGACATCATGACCACGGACGCGCTGGAACGTAAGCTCTACGTCATCCGCAAGACGGCCAGCCACGCCATCCAGGCGCTTAAGCTCAAGCATGGCAAGGAGTATTTCGTGCCGTCGATGTCGGCGCGCACGGTCGTGTACAAGGGCCTGCTGCTGGCCAACCAGGTGGGCGAGTACTACCGCGACCTGCAGGATTCGCGCGCGGTGTCGGCGCTGGCACTGGTGCACCAACGCTTCTCGACCAACACGTTCCCCGCCTGGGAATTGGCCCACCCGTACCGCATGGTCGCCCACAACGGCGAAATCAACACGGTCAAGGGCAACGTGAACTGGGTGAACGCGCGTACCGGCGCCATCTCGTCGCCGGTGCTTGGCGACGACCTGCCCAAGCTCTGGCCGCTGATCTATCCGGGCCAATCGGACACGGCTTCGTTCGACAACTGTCTCGAACTGCTGACGATGGCCGGCTACCCGCTCGTCCACGCGATGATGATGATGATCCCGGAAGCCTGGGAGCAGCACACGCTGATGGACGACAACCGCCGTGCCTTCTACGAATACCACGCCGCGATGATGGAGCCGTGGGACGGCCCCGCCGCGATCTGCTTTACCGACGGTCGTCAGATCGGCGCCACGCTCGACCGTAACGGCCTGCGTCCGGCCCGTTTCTATGTCACCGAGGACGATTTCGTCGTGCTGGCCTCGGAAGCCGGCGTGCTGCCGTTCCCGGAGTCGCGCATCGTCCAGAAATGGCGTCTGCAGCCGGGCAAGATGTTCCTGATCGACATGGAGCAGGGCCGCATCATTGACGACAAGGAACTCAAGGACAACCTGGCCAACGCCAAGCCGTACAAGAGCTGGATCGATGCCGTGCGCATCAAGCTCGACGAGATCGAAGCCAAGCCCGAGGACGTCGCCGCCGAGAAGAAGCCGGTGTCGCCGCTGCTCGATCGCCAGCAGGCATTCGGCTACACCCAGGAGGACGTCAAGTTCCTGATGGCGCCGATGGCGCTGGCCGGCGAGGAAGCCACCGGCTCGATGGGCAACGATTCGCCGCTGGCCGTGCTCTCGTCCAAGAACAAGACGCTCTATCACTACTTCAAGCAGCTGTTCGCACAGGTGACCAACCCGCCGATCGACCCGATCCGCGAGAACATGGTGATGTCGCTGGTGTCGTTCATCGGCCCCAAGCCGAACCTGCTGGAACTGAACAACATCAACCCGCCGATGCGTCTTGAAGTGGCCCAGCCCGTGCTGGACTTCAAGGACATCGCCAAGATCCGCAACATCGAGCACTACACCGGCGGCAAGTTCCGTTCGTACGAACTGAACATCTGCTATCCGGTGGCATGGGGCAAGGAAGGCATCGAGGCGCGCCTGGCGTCGCTGTGCGCCGAGGCCGTGGATGCCGTGCGTTCGGGCTACAACATCCTGATCGTGTCGGACCGCCGCGTCGACGACGGCCACGTGGCCATCCCCGCTCTGCTGGCAACGTCGGCCATCCACCATCATCTGGTGGAAAAGGGCCTGCGCACGTCCGCCGGCCTAGTGGTCGAAACCGGCTCGGCTCGCGAAGTGCATCACTTCGCGCTGCTGGCGGGTTACGGCGCGGAAGCTGTCCACCCGTACCTGGCGATGGAAACGCTGGCCGACATGGCCGCGGGCCTGTCGGGCGACCTGTCGCCGGAAAAGGCCGTCAAGAACTTCGTCAAGGCGATTGGCAAGGGCCTGTTCAAGGTGATGTCGAAGATGGGCATCTCCACGTACATGTCGTACACCGGCGCGCAGATTTTCGAAGCCATCGGCCTGTCGCGCGAACTCGTGCAAAAGTATTTCCACGGCACGCCGTCGAACGTGGAAGGCATCGGCATCTTCGAGGTGGCCGAGGAAGCGCTGCGCCTGCATCGCGATGCCTTTGGCAGCAGCCCGGTGCTGCAGAGCATGCTCGACGCCGGCGGTGAGTACGCATACCGTGTCCGCGGCGAAGAACACATGTGGACCCCGGATTCGGTCGCCAAGCTGCAGCACGCAGTGCGCGCCGACGACGGCCGTGGCCAGTACCAGACGTACAAGGAATACGCGAACATCATCAACGACCAGAGCCGCCGCCACATGACGCTGCGCGGCCTGTTCGAGTTCAAGGTCGATCCGGCCCGCGCGATTCCGCTGGACGAAGTCGAGCCCGCTAAGGAAATCGTCAAGCGCTTTGCCACGGGCGCCATGTCGCTCGGTTCGATTTCGACCGAAGCGCATGCCACGCTGGCCGTGGCGATGAACCGCATCGGCGGCAAGTCCAACACCGGTGAAGGCGGCGAGGACGAGAAGCGCTACCGCAATGAGCTGCGCGGCATCCCCATCAAGCAGGGTGATACGTTCAAGAGCGTGCTGGGCGACCACGTCGTCGAGAAGGATCTCGAGCTGAAGGACGGCGATTCGCTGCGCTCGAAGATCAAGCAGGTGGCGTCGGGCCGTTTCGGCGTGAGCGCCGAATACCTGGCATCGGCCGACCAGATCCAGATCAAGATGGCGCAGGGCGCGAAGCCGGGCGAAGGCGGCCAGTTACCGGGCCACAAGGTGTCCGACTACATCGGCAAGCTGCGCTATTCGGTGCCCGGCGTTGGCCTGATTTCGCCGCCGCCGCACCACGATATCTACTCGATCGAAGATCTGGCACAGCTGATCCACGACCTGAAGAACGTGAACCCGGCGTCGGACATCTCGGTCAAGCTGGTGTCCGAAGTGGGCGTGGGTACCGTGGCAGCCGGAGTGGCCAAGGCCAAGGCCGACCACGTGGTGATCGCCGGTCATGACGGTGGCACTGGCGCATCGCCGTGGTCGTCGATCAAGCACGCCGGCACGCCGTGGGAACTGGGCCTGGCCGAGACGCAACAGACGCTGATGCTCAACGGTCTGCGCAACCGTATCCGCGTGCAGGCCGATGGTCAGATGAAGACCGGCCGCGACGTCGTGATCGGCGCGCTGCTGGGCGCCGACGAGTTCGGTTTTGCCACCGCGCCGCTGGTGGCCGAAGGCTGCATCATGATGCGCAAGTGCCACCTGAACACCTGCCCGGTGGGCGTGGCGACGCAGGATCCGGCACTGCGCAAGAAGTTCCAGGGCAAGCCCGAGCACGTGGTGAACTTCTTCTTCTTCGTTGCCGAGGAAGCGCGCGAAATCATGGCGCAACTGGGCATCCGCACGTTTGACGAACTGATCGGCCGCGCCGACCTGCTCGACACGCGCGCCGGGATCGAGCACTGGAAGGCCCGCGGCCTGGACTTCGGCCGCATCTTCTACCAGCCGCCGTTCCCGGCCGATGTGCCGCGCTACCACACCGACGTGCAGGACCACGGTCTGTCGGTGGAAGCCGGCAAGGCACTGGACCACACGCTGATCGCCAAGGCGCGTCCGGCTATCGACAAGGGCGAACGTGTGTCGTTCATCCAGCCGGTCAAGAACGTGAACCGCACGGTCGGCGCGATGCTGTCGGGCGTGGTGGCCAAGCAGTACGGCCATGAGGGCCTGCCGGACGACACGATCCACATCCAGTTCCAGGGCACGGCAGGCCAGTCGTTCGGCGCGTTCCTGGCGCACGGCATCACGATCGACCTCGTGGGCGACGCCAACGACTACGTGGGCAAGGGTCTGTCGGGCGGCCGAGTGATCGTGCGCGCGCCGCATGAATTCCGCGGCGATCCGACGCGCAACATCATCATCGGCAATACCGTACTGTACGGCGCAATCGCGGGCGAGGCGTTCTTCAACGGCGTGGCCGGCGAGCGTTTCGCGGTGCGTAATTCGGGCGCCACGGCCGTGGTGGAAGGCACCGGCGACCACGGTTGCGAATACATGACGGGCGGCACCGTGGTGGTGCTGGGCAGCACCGGCCGCAACTTCGCGGCGGGCATGTCGGGCGGCGTGGCCTACGTATATGACGAGGATGGCCTGTTCGACCGTCGCTGCAATACGTCGATGGTGGCGCTGGAAGCCGTGCTGGCTTCGGCCGACCAGCAGAAGGGTCAGCCGGAAGCGCAATGGCACAAGATCGGCGGCAAGCGTCAGCTCGACGAAGTCATCCTGCGCGATCTGATCGAACAGCACTTCCGCCACACTGGTTCGGAGCGCGCCAAGGCTTTGCTGGCCGACTGGACCACGGCACGCCGCAAGTTCGTCAAGGTCTTCCCGACCGAGTACAAGCGCGCGCTGGGCGAAATGTACGCCAAGGAACAGGCTGCCCGCGACAACGATCGCGAACCGGTAGCCGCCTGACCGGCAGCCACACGACGAGAGGCGCCGCGGCCCGTGCTGCGGCGCCAACAAGATACTGACCCCACGCGAGGCCGGCACGGCCGCCTCGCGCCAAGCAAGACCAAGGATGCAACATGGGTAAGGCGACTGGCTTTCTCGAATTTCCGCGCCAGAACGAAGGCTACGAACCCGTAGTCAAGCGCGTGAAGCACTACAAGGAATTCGTCTTCGCACTGTCGGACAGCGAAGCGAAGATCCAGGGCGCGCGCTGCATGGATTGCGGGATTCCGTTCTGCAACAATGGCTGCCCCGTCAACAACATCATTCCCGACTTTAACGACCTGGTGTATCGCCAGGACTGGAAGTCGGCCATCGAAGTCCTGCACCAGACCAACAATTTCCCCGAGTTCACGGGCCGCATCTGCCCGGCGCCTTGCGAGGCGGCGTGCACGCTGGGCATTAATGAACTGCCGGTCGGCATCAAGTCGATCGAGCACGCGATCATCGACAAGGCTTGGGAAGAGGGCTGGGTTGAGCCGCAGGTGCCCAAGCACAAGACGGGCAAGACGGTCGCCGTGGTGGGCTCCGGTCCCGCGGGCATGGCTGCGGCGCAGCAACTGGCGCGCGCCGGTCACGACGTAACCGTGTTCGAAAAGAACGATCGCATCGGCGGCCTGCTGCGCTATGGCATTCCCGACTTCAAGATGGAGAAGGGCCTGATCGACCGCCGCATTGAACAGATGCAGGCCGAAGGCGTGACGTTCCGCCCGGGCGTGATGGTGACCGATGGCGACAAGCTGCCGGCCGGCATCAAGAACTACGCGCGTGAAACGGTCTCGGCCCAGGCGCTGATGGAACAGTTCGACGCCGTGGTGCTGGCCGGCGGCGCCGAAGTGCCGCGCGACCTGCCGGTGCCGGGGCGCGATCTGGCCGGCGTGCACTACGCGCTGGAAATGCTGATCCCGCAGAACAAGGAAGTGGCCGGCGACGGCATCAACGAAATCCGCGCCGACGGCAAGCACGTGATCGTGATCGGCGGCGGCGACACGGGTTCCGATTGCGTGGGCACGTCGAACCGTCACGGTGCCGCATCGGTGACGCAATTCGAACTGCTGCCGCAACCGCCCGAAGAAGAGAACAAGCCGCTGGTCTGGCCGTACTGGCCGATCAAGCTGCGCACGTCGTCGTCGCACGACGAGGGCTGCTCGCGCGACTGGTCGATCGCCACCAAGGAATTCATCGGCGAAAACGGCAAGGTCACCGCGCTGAAGGCATGCCGCGTGGAGTGGAAGGACGGCAAGATGCAGGAAGTGCCGGGCAGCGAGTTCGTGCTGCCGGCAGACCTGGTGCTGCTGGCGATGGGCTTCACCAACCCGGTGGGTTCGGTGCTCGATGCGTTTGGCGTGGACACCGATGCGCGCAAGAACGCCAAGGCGTCGACCGATGGCGACCGTGCGTACTACACCAACGTGCCGAAGGTGTTTGCCGCCGGCGACGTGCGTCGCGGCCAGTCGCTGGTGGTCTGGGCGATCCGCGAAGGTCGCCAGGCCGCCCGTTCGGTCGACACGTTCCTGATGGGACACTCCGAGCTGCCGCGCTGATCGCGCGTTGTAGGTAAAAAAGCCCGCACGGGGTTCTCCGGGCGGGCTTTTTGTTTTGGGACACGGTAGATCAGGGTCCTATGGCGTTTCCCATACCCCCGCCTCGATTGCCCGCTCCAGCATGCCGATGGTCAGTGGCAGCCTCTCGTACTTTTGACGAGTTTTCCGCGAGAACGGCATGGCGAGGATCTCGAGCAGATTGAAGCCCTCCGCGCAGAAGTAACGCTGAAACGCGTAGTCGCCACGATCGATGCCAAAGTGCTCGAGTAATTTCTCCATGAATTCAAAGGCTTCGTCGCCCGTTAGGTCCAGGTCGCGTTCAAGGCTGTCGGTGCGGGAAATGCGTCTGCCTTCCGGAAGGCCGGTGCTTTGCCGAATAAAAGCGGTAAGTGCCGCAAGCGTGGCGTCTGTCATGAGAAGACCTTGTCCTCGGTTTTGACCAATCGGTTGTACTGGCCCACTGAGTTGACAGTGATGATGGCTACGTCCCGGGCGAGGAGTGCCCACCCCAGAACCGGAACAGAGCGGCCGACGAACGTGCCAAGATTTCGTGTCATGAACACTTTCAGCTGCCTGACGCTCGCGTTCGTGACAGTTGGCAAGATCCTTCGCTTCAGATCGTAATTCAGATAGGTTCGCGCAACCTTCGACGCAATGGAGGTCCGCGGCGTGGCCCCCCTAAATTTTCCTCGAGTGGGCACCCAGTTCTGCCCCGCCAGAATTGCCCCAACGGTAGCGAAATCTTCAATGCCGAGCTGCTTGCAGGTCTCGTCGATGGTGACGAGCAGAAGTAATTCTCCGGGCGAAAGACTTTCGTGGATGCCATAGCGATAGGTGTTGCCCACACATAGATCTCTAACTCTGTTGAGCTGGAAACCGTGTCGCCATGCCGCCGGTGAAGAAATCGGACTTCAGCGAGTTCCCGGTCGGACTTGCTGCACGTCAAATACCGGGCGAGATGTTTGGTCACTCAACCTGTCAGCCTCCCGTCAACCGCCGAATCTACGCTCCATGAGGATGGCGTCGGCGCCGTAGGCGGCCAGTTTGTGGGCGTGGGGAGCGGCTTCGTGTGCGGTGAGCGGGGCGTACCCGATCCTGCGCCACCAGGTGGCGGCCGACTGTACGGCGATCAGGCGTGACGAGGTCAGGCCAAGTGCGCGGGCCGACTGTTCGGCGGTGGCGTATAGGCGGGCGGCCAGGCCGGTGCCTTGGCCGGCCGGCGCCACGGCCATGTCGTGGACGAACCAGGTCAGGGGAGTGGCGGGTGGCCAGTCGCGCGCCAGCACGCCGTCGAGCGCTGGGAGCGTGGCCTCCGGCCAGGCGTGGGTGAACAGGTAGGCGGCCAGTCGGCCTTCGGGCAGGGCAGCCACCCAGCAGGTGGCGGGCGACAGGTGTAGCCGGCTTGCCAGCGCCTGCCGGGTTTCGATCAGATCATTGCCATAGCACTGCGCCTGGACCGCGAGCACGGCAGGCAAATCGTCCTCTTGCATGAGGCGCACGATGATTTCGGACATCCCGTGATTATACGAACGCTCACATCCGGGTCCTCCCGGAGAGCGTTTACGCGGTCTGTGCCCGCTCTCGTATTGTCCCTACAATTTCTCCAAAAGATAACGAAGAAACTGCCTCGAATCCCTTTCAGCCGATGTGGTGCTGCGGACGTGTGCCGCGGTCCGGAGGAAATTGATGTCCGAAGTGCGCAAATGCATGCGTCTTTGGCGAGGTAAAGCTAATTTGCCCATGCTCGCCGCTCGGTGGCTCAGTGTGTCGATGGCCTGCGTGGCGAGTTCGGCAACAGCCCTGGCGCAACCTCCCGCCTTTGCCCAGCTCGCCAGCATTCCGCCCGTTAGCCGGGCCGAAATGGCGGGTCGTTCCGTGACGTTCCCAGCGCGCGCCTTGCGCATGATCGTTCCATTCCCGGCTGGAGGAGTGGCTGACGCCGTCGCGCGGCTGCTGGCCGAGCGTCTCGCGGTGCGGCTTGGCGTGCCCGTCGAGGTCGACAACCGGCCCGGCTCGGCAGGCACGATGGCCGGCGATATGGTCGCCAAAGCCAATTCGGACGGACATACGCTGCTGTTTCACCAGGCCAATATGCTGATTCAGCCCGGTCTCGAACCGGTGCCGTACGACGTGATCCGCGACTTCACACCAGTGGCCCGCGTCGCGGCGACCCCGCTCTTTCTTGTGATCGACGGGCATCTGCCGATGACAACCGTGCAGCAATGGGTCACGGCGGTCCGTTCAAGCCCGGCGTCCTACAGCTACGGTTATGGCCAGCCCGGCAGCCCTTCGCATCTGTATGCCGAATATGCCGTGCGCGGTATTCCCAACAGCGTGCCGCTGGTCACCGCCAAGGGCGAAAGCGCTGTCGTGCAGGAAATGCTGGCGGGCCGCATCAGCGCCTGTTTCTGTTCGTGGAGCTCGGTCCAGTCGCATGTCCGCTCGGGCGCGCTGAAAATTCTCGGTGTGACGGGGCCGATGCGGTCGCCGGTGGTGCCCAGCGCGCCGACGCTGCAGGAATCGGGCATGGAGGGATATGGCGCCCTTGCCTGGTACGGCGTCATGGCACCCGCCAAGACCCCGCGCGCCATCATTGCGCGACTGGCCAATGAGCTGGACAGTGTGACCAACGAACGAGATGTGCGCGCGCAGTTACTTGCGGCGGGGCTCTCGCCGGTGCGCGATTCCCCGGAAGCCTTTGCGACGGCGATTCGCTCGGAATCCGTGCAATGGCAGGTCATTCTGCGCCAGGCCGGGCCGCGCGCCGAACCCTGACTATCAGTGCGACCGGCCGTATGTCCGGCCTGGGACTCGCTGCAAGAGCAGATTGTTGTCGCCCGTGCAATGGTGAGATCACCACACGGGACGATAGCGGATAGGTGGTAGCCCTTATAATGGCCGTCCATCCAAATCCCGCCCCCCAAGTGACCGCTATCGTGCCGAATCCGTCTGGCCAGCTTTTTACCGGCCCGAATGTCGTCGAGCTTGCGGATGTAGATTTTGCATACGCACCCGGCGACAAGCCCATTCTTAGCGGGCTTTCCATGCGTTTTCCGCGTGGGAAGGTGGTCGCGGTCATGGGTGGCTCGGGTTGCGGCAAGACCACCGTGATGCGCCTGATCGGCGGCATGGTGCGTCCGCAGCGCGGCAGCGTCACATTCAACGGCGCGGATATCGACGCGATGGGCCAGAAGGACCTCTATGCGGTCCGCCGCCAGATGGGCATGCTGTTCCAGTTCGGCGCGCTGTTCACCGATCTGTCGGTCTTCGACAATGTGGCGTTTCCGTTGCGCGAGCACACCGACCTGCCCGAATCGATGATTCGCGACCTGGTGCTGATGAAGCTCAACGCGGTGGGGCTGCGTGGCGCGCGCAACCTCATGCCAGCGCAGATTTCCGGTGGCATGGCGCGGCGGGTCGCGCTGGCGCGGGCGATCGCGCTCGATCCCGCGCTGCTGATGTACGACGAACCATTCGCCGGACTCGATCCGATTTCGCTCGGTCTGACCGCGAAACTGATCCGCGATCTCAACGACGCGCTGGGCGCCACGACGATCATCGTCTCGCATGACGTGCAGGAGACGTTCCAGATCGCCGACTACGTCTATTTCATTGCAAACGGCGGGATTGCCGCCGCAGGCGCGCCCGAGGACCTGCGCGCGTCGAGCGATCCGTTCGTGCGGCAGTTCGTCCACGCGCAGGCCGATGGCCCGGTGCCGTTTCACTATGCCGCCCCGTCGCTGGCCGACGATTTTCTTGCCGGAGGCGCGCGTTGACCGGCTTCTTCACCACTATCGGCGCCGCCGTGCGCCAGTTCGTCGCGGGCCTGGGCCGCGCCACGCGCATGTTCTTCGCGCTGCTGGCGTTGTCGCCCGCATTGTTGCGCCGCTCCCGGCTGGTGTCCGACCAAGTGTTCTTCGTCGGCAACCTGTCGCTGGTGATCATCGCCGTGTCGGGGCTTTTCGTCGGTTTCGTGCTGGGTCTGCAAGGCTATTACACGCTGAACCGCTACGGCTCCGAACAGGCGCTCGGCCTGTTGGTGGCGCTGTCGCTGGTGCGCGAGCTGGGACCGGTGGTTTCCGCGCTGCTGTTTGCGGGCCGCGCCGGCACGTCGCTGACTGCCGAAATCGGCCTGATGAAGGCGGGCGAACAACTCACCGCAATGGAAATGATGGCGGTCAATCCGCTGCAGCGCGTGATCGCGCCGCGCTTCTGGGCCGGCGTCATCGCCATGCCGATCCTGGCCGCCATCTTCAGCGCGGTCGGCGTGCTCGGTGGCTATCTGGTGGGCGTGCAGCTGATCGGCGTGGACGCCGGCGCGTTCTGGTCGCAGATGCAGGGCGGCGTCGACGTGCGCGCCGATATCCTCAATGGCGTGATCAAGAGCTTCATTTTTGGCATCGCCGTGACGTTTATCGCTTTGTATCAAGGTTTTGAAGCCAACCCGACGCCGGAAGGCGTGTCGCGCGCCACCACTCGCACCGTGGTGATGGCTTCGCTCGCCGTGCTGGGGCTGGACTTCCTGCTGACCGCGCTGATGTTCAGCTGAGGCCGGCCTTACCGACAAGCATTCGACAAGAGACTCGCATGAAGAAAAATTCGCTCGACTACTGGGTGGGGCTGTTCGTGGTGTTGGGCTTTGCCGCGCTGCTGTTCCTGGCGCTGAAGGCTGGCAATATGAGCAGCTTCTCGTTCCAGGACACGTATGCCGTCACCGCGCAGTTCGACAATATTGGCGGACTGAAACCGCGCGCGCCCGTGAAGAGCGCCGGTGTGGTGGTCGGCCGCGTGGCATCGATCAATTTCGATGACAAGCAGTACTTGGCCACGGTGACGTTGAACCTGGAAAAGCGCTATCAGTTTCCCAAGGACACGTCGGCCAAGATCCTGACTTCGGGTTTGCTCGGCGAGCAGTACATCGGCCTGGAAGCCGGCGGCGACGACAAGATGCTGGCGCAGGGCAGCAAAATCACGATGACGCAATCGGCTGTCGTGCTGGAAAACCTGATCGGCCAGTTCCTCTATAACAAGGCGGCCGATGCGGGCGCCAGCGGCGGCGCGTCGTCTTCCCAATCTTCGTCTTCTTCTTCGTCGAATACGTCCGGTTCGGGGGCGGCCGCATTGCCGGCCGCGCCAGGCATGGGCGGCAACAAATGATTGCATTCTCTCGCTTGATCGCGGCGTCGGGGGCCGCGCTTGTCCTGGCCGGTTGCGCCACCGGACCGAACGCCAATCCGGCGGATCCGCTGGAGCCGTTCAACCGGGGTGTCTCGACGTTCAACGACAATCTCGATAAATACGCGCTGAAGCCGGTGGCCGAGGGCTATCAGGACTATGTGCCGTCGCCGGTGCGCACCGCGGTTGGCAACTTCTTCTCGAACGTCAGCGATGTTTACTCGGCCGCCAACAACCTGCTGCAGGGCAAGCCCTCGCGCGCGGCCGAGGATACGATGCGCGTGGCGATCAACAGCGTGCTCGGTATCGGCGGGCTGATCGACATTGCCACGCCCGCCGGCCTGCCGAAGTACAAGGAGGATTTCGGCCAGACGCTGGGCGTGTGGGGCATGCCGTCCGGACCGTACCTGGTCCTGCCGCTGTTCGGCCCGAGCAGCGTGCGCGATGCGTCGGGCATGGTAGTCGACCGCTTCATGGACCCGACCAGCTATATCTCGCCGTGGTACGCCGGTCTTTCGCTGTCCGCGGTTCGTGTCGTCGATGGTCGTGCGCAACTGCTTGGCGCGTCGAACCTGATCGAAGCGGCGGCGCTGGACAAGTACGCTTTCCTGCGCGATTCGTATCTCCAGCGTCGCCAGTACTTGATCCACGATGGCAATCCGCCGTCGCAGGACGATGACGACGCACCGCCGACCAAGGATCCGAAGGACGATGGCGCGGCGCCGCCGGCCGCGCCAAAAGCTGGCTGAGGCCCGTTGGGCAAGCTGGTCAAGGTCTTGCGGCGGCTGTGAGCGCGCTGTGAGGCCTGAAACAAAGTGTTTGAAAGTGGCGTTTGTTTCATCTCGGCATGCCACGTCATGCCGGCGCCTGTGTTTCAATATTTTCCGATGCTGGCGCTGCGCCGCTGTATTGGATGGGCCAGATAGCGGGGCTTGCCTCGGACATCGCCCGGAATGGAAAAGGACATAACCGATATGCTTAAGCGACTGCTGCTTCCCTTTCTCACCGTTTTCGCCTTCGCGGGCGCCGCGCAGGCGCAGCAGGCCGACGCCACCTCGCCCGATGCGCTGGTGAAATCCGTGGTCAGCGATGTGATGGCCACCGTCAAGAGCGACAAGGACATGCAGGCCGGCAACGTCGGCAAGATCACCCAACTGGTTGAACAGAAGATCCTGCCGCACGCCAACTTCACCAAGACCACGCAGATCGCGATGGGGCGCAATTGGTCGAAGGCTTCGCCGGAACAGCAGAAGGTCATCACCGACGAATTCAAGACGCTGCTGATCCGCACCTACGCCGGCGCGATTGCGCAGATCCGCGACCAGCAGGTGCAGTTCCGCCCGTATCGCGGCACGGCTGACGATACCGATGCCACGATCCGCACGCAGGTGATCAACAAGGGCGAGCCGATTCAGCTCGACTACCGCCTGGAAAAGACCGCGCAAGGCTGGAAGGTCTATGACATTAACGTGCTGGGCGCGTGGCTGACCGAGGCGTACAAGGGCAGCTTCAATACGATCGCCACCCAGCAGGGCGTGGACGGCATCATCAAGACGCTGCAGGACCGCAATCGTCAGCTGGCCAACGCCAAGAGCTGATCGGCAAATTGGCCGGATGCCGATTGCACTGCAGCAAAGCGATCTGATCTGGTCTACAATGCCAACGCGCTCCCGCCATCGGGCGGGAGTTTTTATTTCCATCTCACGCACACCGCCTCCGTTCCCATGCCTGCCCTCGGCACCTCGCTGACCAACCGCAACGCCGCAGCCGTGCTGCGCGACGGGTTGTCGCGCGTGCAGCAGGGCGATGTCACGGTGGACTGCAGCGCGCTGACGCAGATCGATTCGGCGGCCGTGGCAGTCCTGCTGGCGTGGCAGCGTGCCGCGGCGCAACGCGGTCAAGCGCTGGCGCTTGCCGGCGTCACGCCGCAGTTGCGCTCGCTGGCGAGCCTCTACGGCGTGGAAGGCCTGCTCGGCCTGACGCCTGCCGCTGCCTACCCGGAATCCCACCACCACCGACATTGAACCGGCATCCGTCGCCGTGCGCTTTGCCTTTGCGCGCGGCCATGCGATGCCACGGCGTCGGGCCTGGCCCGCGCCGCGCGCCGGTCCGGAGCGGGACTTCCCCCGCATCCCCTATAATTCCGGGTTGTTCGTCCCCAAGTCGCCCCCAAGTGTCCTGACACGATTCGCCAGGTGCTGCGCGGCTAACCCCAAGGGCGCTCCCAACTCCAAGAGAGGCCGCTTTTTCACGCGGACCCGTCACAGACATTCGGCCATGAAAGCCATCGAAATTACCGATGTCCGCAAGCGCTACCGCAATCTGCAGGCGCTCAAGGGCGTCAGTTTCAGCGTCGAGCGGGGCGAATTCTTCGGCCTGCTCGGCCCCAACGGCGCCGGCAAGACCACGCTGATCTCGATCCTCGCGGGGCTGAACCGCGCCGATTCGGGCAGCATCAGCGTGCTGGGTCACGATGTGGTGGACGACTACCGCATGGCGCGCCGCATGCTGGGCGTGGTGCCGCAGGAACTGGTGTTCGATCCGTTCTTCACCGTGCGCGAGACGCTGCGCCTGCAGTCCGGCTATTTCGGCCTGACGCGCAATGACGACTGGATCGACGAGATCATGGCCAACCTCGATCTCACCAACAAGGCCGACAGCAACATGCGCCAGCTGTCCGGCGGCATGAAGCGTCGCGTGCTGGTGGCGCAGGCGCTGGTGCATCGTCCGCCGGTCATCGTGCTCGACGAGCCGACCGCCGGCGTCGATGTGGAACTGCGCCAGACGCTCTGGAAGTTCATCTCGCGCCTGAATCGCGAGGGGCACACGATCATCCTGACCACCCACTACCTGGAAGAAGCCGAGTCGCTGTGCGATCGCATCGCGATGCTCAAGTTCGGCGAAGTGGTGGCGCTGGACCGCACCAGCAGCCTGTTGAACCAGTTTGCCGGATTGCAGCTCGTGCTGACGCTGTCGCGCGGCGTCCTGCCCGCCGAACTGGAGGCGCTGCGCACCCCGAGCAGCCCCGGCGAGCGCGCGCACCGCCTGCGCCTGTCGGGCTACGAGGCGGTCGAGCCGATCCTGGCCGCCTTGCGCGCGGCCGGCTGCGAGATCGAGGACATGGAAATCAACAAGGCCGATCTCGAAGACGTGTTCGTGCAGATCATGCGTCGCGAAGGCCAGATGCCCGGCAGCATGCCGAACAGCGCCATGGAGGCAGCGGCATGAAGAACCCGGTGGATATCGAAGTGGCCCAGCAGCGCGAGCTCGAACAGCAACGCCTGCAATCGATGGCCGTGGGTGGCCTGGTCGGTTTCCGCACGCTGCTCTACAAGGAAGTCCTGCGTTTCTGGAAGGTGTCTTTCCAGACCGTGGCGGCGCCGGTGCTGACCGCCGTGCTGTACCTGCTGATCTTCGGCCATGTGCTGGAAGACCGCGTGCGCGTCTATGACCAGATCAGCTACACCGCGTTCCTGGTGCCGGGCCTGGTGATGATGAGCGTGCTGCAGAACGCTTTCGCCAACAGTTCGTCGTCGCTGATCCAGTCCAAGATCACGGGCAATCTGGTGTTTATCCTGTTGCCGCCGCTGTCGCACTGGGAGATGTTCGGCGCGTACGTGGTGGCGTCGGTGGTCCGCGGGCTGTGCGTGGGGCTTGGTGTGCTGCTGGTGACGGCGTGGTTTGCCCACCTGCATTTCGCGCATCCGTTGTGGATTCTCGTGTTCGGCGTGGCGGGCGCCGGCATCCTCGGCACGCTCGGGCTGATCGCCGGGATCTGGGCCGAGAAATTCGACCAGCTCGCCGCGTTCCAGAATTTCCTGATCATGCCGGCGACGTTCCTGTCCGGCGTGTTCTATTCGATCCATTCGCTGCCGCCATTCTGGCAGGCCGTCTCGCACGCCAATCCGTTCTTCTACATGATCGACGGTTTCCGCTACGGCTTTTTCGGCGTATCCGACGTGCCGCCGCTGCACAGCCTGGCGGTGGTCGTCGTGGCCTTCGTGGTGCTGGCGGCGCTGGCGCTGCGGCTGCTGCGCAAGGGCTACAAGCTGCGGCACTGAGCGGCCGTAATCACCGATTTCAAGAGAGACAGACATGCTGCCTACCCCGGAACAAGTCAGGGACTACATTGCCCAAGGATTGCCCTGCGAACATCTGCAAGTGGAAGGCGACGGCCAGCACTTCTTCGCGACGATCGTCAGCGCGGAATTCGACGGCAAGCGCCTGATCCAGCGTCACCAGCGCGTGTATGCAGCCCTGGGCGACCGCATGCGCGCCGAGATCCATGCGTTGTCGATGAAGACATTGACGCCCGCCGAGTGGCAGGCCGACGCAGGCAAATAAGCGGTATCGCCGCATCACGACAATGACCGGCCGGGCGTGACCCGTCCGGCTAACAAGACAAGACATGGACAAATTCCAGATCCAGGGCAACGGGCCGCTCAAGGGCGAAATCCGCGTATCGGGCGCCAAGAACGCCGCGTTGCCCATCCTGTGCGCCGGCCTGCTGACCGCGGACACCGTGACCATCAGCAACGTGCCCGACCTGCAGGACACGCGGACCATGCTCAAGCTGCTGCGCCAGATGGGCATGCAGGCCGACATGGTCGACGGCGTAGCGACGCTGAACGGCGCGGACATCAACTCGCCGGAAGCGTCGTACGACCTGGTGAAGACCATGCGTGCGTCGATCCTGGTGCTGGGCCCGCTGGTGGCGCGCTTCGGTGAGGCGCGCGTGTCGCTGCCCGGCGGCTGCGGCATCGGCGCGCGCCCGGTCGACCAGCACATCAAGGGCCTGCAGGCGATGGGCGCCGAGATCACGATCGAGCATGGCTTCATCCACGCGCGCGCCAGCCGCCTGAAGGGCGCCCGCGTGGTGACGGACATGATCACCGTGACCGGCACGGAAAACCTGCTGATGGCGGCTACGCTGGCCGACGGCGAGACCGTGCTCGAAAACGCCGCGCGCGAGCCCGAGGTCACCGACCTGGCCGAGCTGCTGGTGAAGATGGGCGCGAAGATCGACGGCATCGGCACGGATCGCCTGGTGGTGCAGGGCGTCGAACGTCTGCATGGCGCCGAGCACCGCGTGGTGGCCGACCGCATCGAAGCTGGCACGTTCCTGTGCGCGGCTGCCGCAACGCTCGGCGACATCGTGCTGCGCGACATCCCGCCGCTGATTCTCGATGCGGTGCTGATCAAGCTGCGCGAGGCCGGCGCCACGGTGGAAACCGGCGACGACTGGATCCGCCTGGCAATGCCCCGGCGAGCGCAATCGGTCAGCTTCCGCACGTCGGAGTACCCTGCATTCCCGACCGACATGCAGGCGCAGTTCATGACGCTGAACGCCGTGGCCGACGGCACTGCCCGCATCACCGAAACGATTTTCGAAAACCGTTTCATGCACGTGCAGGAACTGAACCGCCTGGGCGCCAATATCACGGCAGAGGGCAACACGGCCGTGGTGATCGGCGTGCCGCGGCTGTCCGGCGCCAATGTCATGGCCACAGACCTGCGCGCGTCGGCGAGTCTGGTGATCGCGGGCCTGGTGGCCGAAGGCGAAACCATGATCGAGCGCATCTATCACCTGGACCGCGGTTACGACCGCATGGAAGACAAGTTGTCGGCCGTCGGCGCCAAGATCCGCCGCATCAGCTAAGCCCGACACCGTCGCCCCGAATCCGCACAGAGCCATCTATGAGCCCCGCCTTCAATGCATCGCCCGACCAGCTGACGCTGGCGCTGTCCAAGGGCCGCATCTTTACCGAAACCATGCCGCTGCTGGCCGCCGCCGGCATCCATGTGACCGAGGATCCGGAAACCTCGCGCAAGCTGATCCTGCCGACGTCAGATCCGGCCGTGCGCGTGATCATCGTGCGCGCGTCCGACGTGCCGACCTACGTGCAATACGGCGCCGCCGATTTTGGCGTGGCCGGCAAGGATGTGCTGATGGAGCACGGCATGACGGGGCTGTATGCGCCGATCGACCTGAACATCGCGCGCTGCCGGATGTCGGTGGCCGTGCCCGCGGGTTTCGATTATGTGAATGCTGTGCGCCAGGGCGCGCGCCTGGCGGTGGCAACCAAGTACGTGCAAACCGCGCGTGAACATTTCGCCAAGAAGGGCGTGCACGTCGACCTGATCAAGCTGTACGGATCGATGGAACTGGGACCGCTGGTCGGCCTGTCCGACGCGATCGTCGATCTGGTCAGCACGGGCGGCACGTTGCGCGCCAACAATCTTGTCGAGGTGGAAGAAATCGCGCAGATCTCGTCGCGACTGGTGGTCAACCAGGCCGCGCTCAAGCTCAAGCGCGAGCGGCTGGCGCCAATTCTCGATGCATTTGAACGGGCCTCGGCGGCACTCGCCTGAGGTAGTCACACGAAAAGACCGGGGACCCGCGAGGAAACGTAGTCATGAACGAAACCGATATGGACAACCTGTCGATCCGCCGGCTGGACTCGGCCGAGCCGGGTTTTGCCGATGCGCTGCGTCAGGTGCTGGCCTTCGAGGCATCGGAAGACGAGGCGATCGATCGTGCCGCGGCCGATATCCTGGCCGACGTGCGCAAGCGCGGCGACGACGCCGTGCTGGAATACACGCGACGATTCGACCGCGTGGAGGCCGCCTCGATGGGCGCGCTGGAACTCACGCAAGCGCAGCTCGATGCCGCGCTCGAGGAGCTGGAGCCCAAGCGCCGCGCCGCGCTGGAAGCCGCTGCTGCGCGCGTGCGCGCTTATCACGAGAAGCAGAAGATCGAATGCGGCAGTCATAGCTGGGAATACACCGAGGCCGACGGCACGATGCTGGGCCAGAAGGTGACGCCGCTGGACCGCGTCGGCCTGTACGTGCCGGGCGGCAAGGCCGCGTATCCGTCTTCGGTGCTGATGAACGCGATCCCGGCGCGCGTGGCGGGCGTCAAGGAAGTGATCATGGTCGTGCCCACGCCCGGCGGCGTGCGTAACGAATTGGTGCTGGCCGCCGCGCAGATCGCCGGCGTCGATCGCGTGTTCACGATCGGCGGCGCGCAGGCGGTGGGTGCGCTGGCGTATGGCACGGCGACGCTGCCGCAAGTCGACAAGATCGTTGGTCCGGGCAATGCCTATGTGGCCGCCGCAAAGCGTCGCGTGTTCGGCACGGTCGGCATCGACATGATCGCCGGGCCGTCCGAGATCCTGGTGATCTGCGATGGCACGACCGACCCGGATTGGGTCGCGATGGACCTGTTCTCGCAAGCGGAGCACGACGAGCTGGCGCAGTCGATCCTGTTGTGCCCCGACGCGGGATATCTCGCGCGCGTGGAAGAAAGCATCCAGCGCCAGTTGCCTACGATGCCGCGCCGCGAAGTCATTGCGGCCTCGCTGTCCGGCCGCGGCGCGCTGATCAAGGTGCGCGACATGGACGAGGCTTGCGAGATCGCGAATGCGATCGCGCCCGAGCATCTCGAGATTTCCGCGGAAAATCCGCGCCAGTGGAGCGAGCGGATCCGCCACGCCGGTGCCATTTTCCTGGGTCGCTACACCAGCGAATCGCTGGGCGACTATTGCGCGGGCCCGAATCACGTTCTCCCGACGTCCCGCACCGCGCGTTTCTCGTCGCCGCTGGGCGTGTATGACTTCCAGAAGCGTTCGAGCCTGATTGAAGTCAGCGAGGGCGGCGCGCAGATGCTGGGCCAGATTGCCGCCGAACTGGCATATGGCGAAGGGCTGCAGGCCCATGCCCGCAGTGCCGAATACCGCTTTAAGCGTTAGGCGAACGTTTTGATGTCGTCCGCCACCCGCGCGACGTCGGCGGGTGGCGGCGGCGCGTGCGGCTGTCATCGACGCGCCGCCGCGTCATCGAGTTGCATCTTGTATCGCGAAAACAGTAAGGACCATTCATGCCAGTCGTAGACCCATCTCTGATCGAACGCATCATCCGTGACGACGTACGCGCCATGGGCGCTTACCACGTGGCCGATTCGCATGGACTGGTGAAACTCGACGCGATGGAGAATCCGTACCGGCTGCCTCCCGAATTGCGCGCGCAACTGGCCGCCCGGCTTGGCGAAGTCGCACTTAATCGTTATCCCGTTCCCAGCAGCGAGGCATTGCGCGCGCGCCTGAAGTCGGTGATGCAGGTGCCCGCCGGGATGGATGTGCTGCTCGGTAACGGTTCGGACGAGATCATCAGCATCCTGGCGTTGGCTGCAGCGCGGCCCGGTGCGAAAGTGCTGGCGCCCGTGCCCGGTTTTGTCATGTACGCGATGTCGGCGCAATTTGCCGGCCTCGAATTCGTGGGTGTGCCGCTGAGCGTCGATTTTTCGCTCGACCGTGCGGCGATGCTGCAGGCGATTGCCGAGCACCAGCCCGCGATCATCTATCTGGCTTATCCGAACAATCCGACCGGCAACCTGTTCGACGCGGCCGACATGGAAGCGATCGTGCGCGCCGCGCAGGGCGAAGTCTGCCGCAGCCTGGTGGTGGTGGACGAGGCGTATCAGCCGTTCGCGCAGGAAAGCTGGATGCCGCGCCTGACCGAATTCGGCAATCTGCTGGTGATGCGCACGGTGTCCAAGCTGGGCCTGGCCGGTATTCGCCTCGGTTATGTGGCCGGCGCGCCCGAATGGCTGTCGCAACTCGACAAGGTGCGCCCGCCGTACAACGTCAACGTGCTGACCGAGGCAACCGCCTTGTTCGCGCTCGAGCATGTCGATGTGCTTGATGACCAGGCGGCGCAATTGCGCGCCGAGCGCTCCGGGCTGGCCGCGGCGATGGCCGCCGCACCGGGCGTGACGGTGTTTCCGAGCGCCGCGAATTTCCTGCTTGTGCGCGTGCCGGATGCGGCACAGACGTTCGACCGTTTGCTGGCGCGGAAGGTATTGATCAAGAACGTGAGTAAAATGCACGCATTGCTGGCCAACTGTCTGCGCGTGACGGTCAGCACCCCCGAAGAAAACGCGCAGTTTCTTGAAGCCTTTAACGCTTCATTGCAGGATTAACCCCACCATGCGTGTTGCAGAGGTCACCCGCAATACTTCGGAAACGCAGATCCGCGTTTCGCTGAATCTCGACGGCACCGGTCGCCAGAAGCTGGCGTCCGGCGTGCCGTTCCTCGACCACATGCTGGACCAGATTGCCCGCCATGGCATGTTCGACCTCGAAGTCGAAGCCACCGGCGACACGCATATCGACGATCACCATACGGTGGAAGACGTCGGTATCACGTTGGGGCAGGCCGTGGCGCGCGCCATCGGCGACAAGAAAGGCATTACCCGCTACGGGCATAGCTACGTGCCGCTTGACGAATGCCTGTCGCGCGTCGTGATCGATTTTTCGGGCCGTCCGGGCCTGGAGTTTCACGTGCCTTTTACGCGCGCGCGCGTTGGCAGCTTCGATGTCGACCTGACGATCGAATTCTTCCGCGGCTTCGTCAATCATGCGGGTGTGACGCTCCATATCGACAATCTGCGTGGCATCAATGCCCATCATCAATGCGAAACGGTGTTCAAGGCCTTTGGCCGCGCGCTGCGCATGGCGGTGGAAATGGATCCGCGCGCGGGTAATCAGATTCCGTCGACCAAGGGGTCTCTCTGAGCGATACTCGTCCACACTGACCTGCGGCACCATTGCAGGCGAGCCGGCTGGTTGCGGCGACGCTCCTGACCACCGACACTCCCGCATCCGATGGATACGCTCAAGTCTTTCATCTCGCTGCTGGCGCTGATCAATCCGATCGGTGCCATTCCGTTCTTTATCAGTCTGACCACGCAGCAGACTGAAGACGAGAAACTGCGGACGATCAAGACTGCGTCCATCGCCGTGGCGATCGTGGTGGGATTGTCGGCATTGCTGGGGCAGCAGATCATCGAGTTCTTCAATATCTCGGTGGCGTCGCTGCAGGTGGGGGGCGGTCTCATCATGATCATGATGGCGATGAACATGCTGAACGCCCAGACTGGCCGCACCAAGGCCACGCCCGAGGAAGAGGACGAGGCCGAGGCAAAGACCAGCGTGGCGGTGGTGCCCCTGGCGCTGCCGTTGCTGACCGGGCCGGGGTCGATCAGTACGGTGATCGTCTATGCGGGAAAGACCCACCACTGGTATGAGCTGTTGATACTGGTGGGAATTGGGATGCTGCTGGGCCTGGTGGTGTACGGAACGTTCCGCGCGGCGGATCCCATCGCGCGGGTGATTGGCCGGACCGGGATCAATATCGGCACGCGTCTGATGGGACTGATCCTGTCGGCGCTGGCCGTCGAATTCATTGTTGACGGGCTGAAGACATTGTTGCCTGTTTTGAAATCATGACTACCATAGCAATTGTGGATTACGGCATGGGCAACCTGCGCTCGGTGGCGCAGGCGCTGCGCGCCGCGGCGCCGGAAGCGGACGTCCAGGTCGTAGACCGGCCGGAAGGCATTCGCGCGGCGGACCGCGTGGTGCTGCCGGGCCAGGGTGCGATGCCAGACTGCATGGGCGCGCTGGGCGAATCGGGGTTGCAGCAGGCTGTGCTGGAAGCCGCGGCAACCAAGCCGATGCTGGGTGTGTGCGTTGGCGAACAGATGTTGTTCGAGCGTAGCCGCGAAGCTCGCGCTGGTTCGGACGCCACGCCCGCCCTGGCGCTGCTGCCTGGCGAGGTGATCCGCTTCGAACTGGACGGGATGACGCAGCCCGATGGCTCGCGCTTCAAGGTGCCGCAGATGGGATGGAACCGCGTGCGCCAGGCGGTGGAGCATCCGCTGTGGAACGGCATTCCGGACGATAGTTGGTTTTATTTTGTGCACAGCTATTATGTGCATGCGCAGAACCGGGCCCATGTTGTCGGCGAAACCGATTATGGCGTCGTGTTTACCAGTGCGGTGGCACGCGATAATATTTTCGCCACGCAGTTCCACCCGGAGAAGAGCGCCAAGATGGGTTTGCAGCTATACCGGAATTTCGTGCACTGGAATCCGTAAAGCGTCCGAAGCACCTGTTACCAGAAGCGCCACAATGACTGTCCAGCGATTCCCTCAGAGCCACCGACCAGACTGCGCACTGCAAATCTGACACGAATGACCTGAACGCCGGCGCCTCGCGTCGGCATCGCTGCCTTTTTCTTTTTTACACAACCACCACGCTCGTTACGCTATGTTGCTCATTCCGGCCATCGACCTGAAGGACGGTCAGTGTGTACGCCTCAAACAAGGCGACATGGACCAGGCCACCGTCTTTTCCGAAGATCCCGCCGCCATGGCACGTCACTGGGTCGATCAGGGCGCGCGTCGCCTGCATCTGGTCGACCTGAACGGCGCATTCGTTGGCAAGCCGCGCAATGAGGCGGCCATCAAGTCGATCATCGCCGAAGTGGGCGACGAGATCCCCGTGCAGCTTGGCGGCGGCATCCGGGACCTGAACACGATCGAGCGCTGGCTCGACGACGGTTTGTCGTACGTGATCATCGGCACGGCCGCCGTCAAGAATCCGGGCTTCCTCAAGGATGCCTGCTCGGCGTTCGGCGGCCACATCATCGTTGGCCTCGACGCCAAGGACGGCAAGGTTGCCACCGACGGCTGGAGCAAGCTCACCGGCCACGAA
Organism: Cupriavidus sp. GW822-FHT06G04; assembly: GCF_058799075.1. Classification (NCBI taxonomy): domain Bacteria; kingdom Pseudomonadati; phylum Pseudomonadota; class Betaproteobacteria; order Burkholderiales; family Burkholderiaceae; genus Cupriavidus; species Cupriavidus sp. GW822-FHT06G04. The sequence goes on from NZ_JBXALD010000013.1 coordinate 93,588, forward strand.
GTGGCGGATCTGGCACGCAAGTACGAGGATTACGGCGTCGAAGCCATCATCTACACCGACATCGGGCGCGACGGGATGCTCCAGGGCATCAACATCGATGCGACGGTGAAACTGGCCCAGTCGATGTCGATTCCGGTGATCGCCAGCGGCGGCTTGTCCAATCTGGCCGATATCGACCAGCTCTGCGCCGTGGAGCGCGAAGGTGTGGAAGGCGTGATTTGCGGCCGCGCAATTTATTCGGGCGACCTGAACTTCGCGGACGCCCAGGCGCGCGCGGACAAGCTGGGCGCCGAGTAACCGCCGGACGCCGCGCCATAACCAGCCGCACCCGGGCGGGAGGCGGCAGGCAAGGAACCTCATGCTAGCCAAACGTATCATCCCCTGCCTGGACGTGACCAACGGGCGGGTGGTCAAGGGCGTCAATTTCGTCGAGCTGCGCGATGCGGGCGATCCCGTGGAGATCGCGCGTCGTTATGATGAGCAGGGCGCCGATGAAATCACATTCCTGGACATCACCGCTACCAGCGACGGTCGCGACCTGATCCTCCATATCATCGAATCCGTTGCCTCGCAGGTGTTCATTCCGCTGACGGTTGGCGGCGGCGTGCGCGCCGTCGAGGACGTGCGGCGGCTGCTCAATGCCGGCGCCGACAAGATCAGCGTCAATTCGTCGGCCATTGCCAATCCGCAACTGGTGTCGGACGCCACCGGCAAGTATGGCTCCCAGTGCATCGTCGTGGCGATCGACGCCAAGCGCAGTTCGGCGCCGGGCGAGCCGCCGCGCTGGGAAGTGTTCACCCATGGCGGCCGCAAGGCGACCGGCCTGGACGCCGTCGAATGGGCGCGCGAAATGGCGCGGCGCGGTGCGGGGGAAATCCTGCTCACCAGCATGGACCGGGACGGCACGAAAAGCGGTTTCGACCTGGAGCTGACGCGCGCTGTCAGCGATGCCATTCCGGTGCCGGTCATTGCATCGGGCGGCGTAGGGGGCTTGCAGGATCTGGCCGACGGCATTCGCCTGGGGCATGCCGATGCGGTCCTGGCCGCGAGCATTTTCCACTACGGCCAGCACACGGTTGGCGAAGCAAAGGCATTCATGGCCCGCGAGGGCATACCCGTCCGGATGTGATCATGGCAAAGAAGTGGTTGAACAAGGTGAAGTGGGACGATAACGGTCTGGTGCCGGTGATCGTCCAGGAGACGGGCTCGAACGATGTGCTGATGTTTGCGTTCATGAACCGCGAGGCGCTGCAGCGCACCGTGGAGCTGGGCGAGGCCGTGTTCTGGTCCCGCTCGCGCAAACGGCTGTGGCACAAGGGCGAAGAATCCGGCCACGTGCAAAAGGTGCATGAAATCCGCCTGGATTGCGACGAAGACGTTGTACTGCTCAAGGTCACGCAGGTCGACAGCATCGCCTGCCATACCGGCCGGCATTCGTGCTTTTTCCAGAAGTTCGAAGGCGATGTGGAGTCGGGCGACTGGCAGACGGTCGAGCCGGTGCTCAAGGACCCGTCGACGATCTACGCCGCAAAATCATGACGCAGCAAACAACCCAGGCCGACCTGGCCGACGTGCTGGCGCGCGTCGCTGCGACACTGGAGTCGCGCAAGCCCGAAAATGGCGGCGATCCGGAAACGTCATATGTCGCCAAGCTGTTCAAGAAAGGCGACGACGCCATCCTCAAGAAGATCGGCGAGGAAGCCACCGAGACCGTGATGGCCGCCAAGGATGCCCGCGCGGCAAACCTTGACGGGCAGGCGGTGGGCAAGGTTGTGTACGAGGTGGCCGACCTGTGGTTTCACACCATGATCTTGCTGGCCCGCTTTGGCCTTTCGCCGGCAGATGTCGTCAACGAACTGGCGCGCCGCGAGGGAATGTCTGGCTTGGCAGAGAAGGCTGGCCGCAAGGAGTAGCATTACGCATGCCGCCCGGAACTGGTCCGGGCACGGCGCAACGCTGGAGGGCACGATGGCGACGGACTACACCTCGCAAGTTACGACGACTGCGGACAGCGACAAGCTCGATGGGCTGCGCAAGCTCACCCACATCCTCTATGCGCTCTACGCGATTCACTGGGTTACGGGCGGTATCACGGCGCTGATCGCAATCATCGTCAACTATGTGAAGCGGGACGATACGCGCGGCACGTTGTATGCGTCGCATTTTGCTTGGCAGATCCGTACCTTCTGGTGGTCGATCCTGTGGTTCGCGGTGGGCGGTTGCATGTTCTTGACGGTGTTGCTTTTCCCGGTCGCGATCGGCCTGTGGAGCGTGTTGTCACTTTGGATGCTGTATCGTATCGTCAAGGGTTGGCTCTATCTGAACGACCGCAAACCGATGTATCCGGGCGAGCAATTCTGAGACGAGCGGGAATTCCGTGCGCGGTAATGCCGGGTGGTGCGCCACGCAAGTACGAACGCACCGACACGCTGCAACAAAAACTTCATGAAATCCCAGGACAATTGCATCTTCTGCAAGATCGTGGCCGGCCAGATCCCGTCCAACAAGCTGTATGAGGACGACGAGCTGCTGGCTTTTCACGACATTCATCCCAAAGCGCCGGTACACTTTCTGGTTATTCCGAAATCGCATGTCGATTCGCTGGCAGACTGCAGCGCCGGCGACGCGGATGTGCTTGCTAGAATGATGCTCAAGGTGCCAGAACTGGCGCGCCTTGCCGGCTGCAACAATGGCTTCCGGACGGTGATCAACACCGGCACGGACGGCGGACAGGAAGTGTTCCACCTCCATTTGCATGTACTCGGCGGTCCGCGCGATCAGTGGAAATCACCGGCGTTCTGAGAATTTTTGCAGGACAGCCAGGGCATGAGTCAGGTCGGGCTAGAAAAATGGCCCTGCCGGTTGTTGCGTCGGCCACCGTCGCCCGCCGCAACTTTCGATGGACGGAACTACGGGGCCGGGCGGTAAGTTTCCGACGCCCGCGGCTTTATCAGGAGCAAGAAATGGGTTCGTTAAGCATTTGGCACTGGCTGATCGTGCTGGTGATCGTCATGCTCGTCTTCGGTACCAAGAAGCTGCGCAATATCGGCCAGGATCTGGGCGGCGCGGTGAAAGGCTTCAAGGACGGCATGAAGGAAGGCAACGCCGAAGAAGCGGGCGGTCAGGCCGCACCGGCCAAGGAACTGCGCGATTCCACCACGATCGACGTCGAAGCCAAGGAGAAGTCCCGTCAGCAATAAGCTGTCGGCGACTTTTGGCTTGTCAGTCATCCTCCCGGCGGCCGCGCATGACGCGGCTTGCCTGCCCCGTTTCCCTGTTCCGATGTCCGCATGATCGATCTCGGCATTTCCAAGCTGGCACTGATCGGCGCCGTTGCGCTGATCGTGATCGGCCCTGAGCGTTTGCCGAAAGTCGCGCGTACGGTTGGCGCACTGGTCGGCCGCGCGCAGCGTTATATCAACGATGTGAAGGCCGAAGTGAGCCGCGAGGTGGAACTTGAAGAACTGCGCAAGATGCGCACCGAATTCGAGACCGCCGCGCGCGATGTGGAGCAGACGATCCACAAGGAAGTCAGCGAGCACTCGCAGGCGCTGAACGACGCGCTGGGCGGAACCGACTCGCGCGCGGACGCGGCGGGGTCCAGTGGCACCGACGTCTCGGCCGGATATGTCCCGAGCTGGGATAGCGCGCACAAGACGCGCAACGGGCGCAAGAGCTGGCGCGTGAAACAGGGCGCAAGGCCGATCTGGTTCAAGCGCCAACAGAACACGCGCGTCTGGGTGCAGTCCGGCGCGGCCCGCGTCAAGCGTCATCGCCCGGCCAGCGGCCGTAACCGATCCTTCTTCGAGTAAGCATGTCGGGCACTCCAGATCCCAACGACGAATCCCAGCAAGAAACCTTCATCTCCCATCTGATCGAACTGCGTGAGCGGCTGGTCAAGGCGGTGGCAGGGGTCGTCATCGTCTTTCTCGGCCTGGTTTACTGGGCCGCGGAGATTTTCAACCTGTTCTCGGCGCCGCTTACCCGGTCGCTGCCAAAGAATGGGCGCATGATCGTCACCGATGTCACTGGCTCATTCTTTGTGCCGATGAAAGTGACGATGCTTGTTGCCTTTTTGATCGCGTTGCCTTGGGTGCTTTACCAGATCTGGCGTTTTGTTGCGCCGGGCCTGTATCAACACGAAAAGAAGCTGATTCTGCCGCTGGTGAGCAGCAGCTATTTCCTTTTCCTGTGCGGCGTGGCGTTCGCGTATTTTCTGGTGTTTCCTACCGTGTTCCATTTCATGGCGCACTACAACGCACCGCTCGGCGCCGAGATGTCGACCGACATCGACAAGTACCTGAGCTTTGCGATGACCACCTTCCTGGCCTTCGGCATCACCTTTGAAGTACCGGTGGTGGTTATCGTGCTGGTGAAGTTTGGCGTGGTGGAACTGGAGAAGCTCAAGCAGATCCGCCCGTACGTGATCGTCGGCGCATTTGTGATCGCCGCTGTCGTCACACCGCCTGATGTGATGTCGCAACTGTTGCTGGCTGTACCTTTGATCGCGTTATACGAGCTCGGGTTGCTGATGGCGCGCTTTGTGACAAAACAGCCCCTCCATACGGCCGCAGAAGGCGAAGCTCAGGCCGATTAAGTTGCATCGGAAGATGTTAACGGCCTGTATCCCGCGGGTCTGAATGTCGGGTTTTGCACCAAAGTAGTGAAAATCCCCCCGATTGCTGTTGCTTCATCACAACAAGATCGGTCGGTAAACCGAGTTTACGGCGAAAAAGACTTCTGACGCGCCGGGGGGGTGACACATAATACGACGCAGACGTGAAGGTTAATGCGTCGCCCAAGCACTTGGGCAACCAAGATTTCCCAATCAGTTGACAAGGAAAGTGTCGATATGAAGATGAAACTGTTTGCAGCTGCCGTTGCCGCTCTGGCCGCCGGCGGTGCCTATGCCCAGTCGAGCGTGACCCTGTACGGTGTGGTTGACGCTGGTGTCGAATACCAAAACCATCAGCCGGGCGTGTCGGGCAGCCACGACGTGGTGCGTCTGAACTCGGGCAACATGTCGGGCAGCCGTTGGGGCCTGCGTGGCGTGGAAGACCTGGGCGGCGGCCTGAAGGGCGTGTTCGTCCTGGAAAGCGGTTTCAGCGTTGACACCGGCGTGTCGGGTCAAAGCAACCGTCTGTTCGGCCGTCAAGCCTTCGTGGGTGTGCAAAGCCAGTTCGGTACCCTGACCCTGGGTCGCCACCAAACGCCGTTCTATGACTTCGGTCTGGCCTTCGACCCGATGGCCATCTCGTCGAACTACTCGATCACGTCGCAAGGCACCGAGTTCCAGTCGCGTGCTGACAACTCGGTCAAGTACATCGGCACGTTCGGTGGCCTGACCACCTCGCTGCTGTACAGCACCGGTGCCAACACTGTTGGTACGGCCAGCGCCTACCAAGGTATCAGCGGCGAAGTTCCGGGTTCGTACAAGACCGGCCGTGAGTACAGCGCCAGCGTGGTTTACAACGGCGGCCCGTTCTCGATCGGCGCAATCTTTGACGAAACGAACCTGGGCAACCCGGCTATCGCTGGTGTTGACTCGACCCGCGCCAAGATCCAACGCGCTTCGCTGGCTGGTACGTACGCTTTCGGTCCGGCCAAGGTCTTCGCTGGCTACCGTTACGCTCACGCCCTGGACAACGCACGTCTGCCGGGCGGTACGCTGGCAAACGGTACGGTTGCTGCCAACGTGTCGAACCTGTACTGGCTGGGTCTGGGTTACCAGCTGACCCCGGCTCTGTCGCTGACCGGCGCAGCTTACTACCAAGACTTCCGCAACACCGGTGCTGATCCGTGGAGCTTCGTGGTGTCGACGGACTACGCTTTCTCGAAGCGTACCGACGCATACTTCAACGTGGCTTACACGAAGAACAAGGATGGTTCGACCCTGGGCCTGTCGGGCACGGGCGCTGCTGGTTCGGGCTTCGGCGCGACCAACGGTTCGGCCAACCAGTTCGGCGCTGTGGTTGGTGTTCGCCACAAGTTCTAATTTGACGCGGGTGTAAGCCCGCTTCAGATTCGGCTTGATGGAAACGCCGGCTTCCGAAAGGATGCCGGCGTTTTCTTTTGTGCGCGGGCTTTTAAGTGTCGGCCTCGCGTGTCGTAGAAGTCGATATCGTGTCCGGCTATCTTCGTGTGAGTCGCCCGAGCCTGTCAGGTCGGCACCATCGGCCGCGTCCGTAGCGCATCAGCTTGCCGCGCTCACTATGAGTCTGGAAAGGGCCGGCATGCTCGGCGCCACCCGCTCGACACTCAATGGCGCCCGGCTTGGGAACAAGGGGGGCGATCCACATACATACTGCGGACACTGGCGGCCGAGGCAAGCCAATTCGCCATCGGTAGCCAAAGCCCATCGAGGGACCGCTTCAGGCTGCGTGTTGCCCTTTGCGGACCGCGCCGGAAATCGCCCTGTATGCCCATTCGGTTCGCAGTCCTGCCGCAAATTTGCCGCGGATGCCATCATTCTCGCGCCGCCAAACAAAAAACCCCCGTCATTGCTGACGAGGGTTTGTCCTTGGCCGAGCTGTCATCGGGCGAGCTACAGTGGCTGTGCAGTCACTATCTTTACTCTTCTTCATCCAGCGGCATCGCGCGCCGCGGTGGCGGCGGCCGCTTGCCGATCGTGACCGCCAGATCGGCCGGCTTGCCTCTGCGGATCACCTTCATCTTGATCTCGGCGCCAGGCTTCAGTTGCGCAATGGCATTGAGCAGTGCTGTCGTATCCGTGATCGGTTGATTGTCGACCGATACCAGCACGTCACCCGGCTTCACTCCCGCCTTGTCGGCAGGGCCGCCCTGGACCACGGCGGCAATCAGGGCGCCTTCCTTCGCATCCAAACCAAACGATTCTGCGATTTCAGGGGTGAGATCCTGTGGCTCCACACCGATCCAGCCGCGCGTGACGCTACCAGTCGAGATGATCGATTCCATCACCTGCTTTGCGGTCGACACCGGAATCGCGAAACCAATGCCCAGTGATCCCCCGGAACGCGAGTAGATCGCGGTGTTGATGCCCAGCAGATTGCCTTGGGCGTCCACCAGCGCACCACCCGAATTGCCGGGATTGATCGCCGCATCGGTCTGGATGAAGTTCTCGAACGTGTTGATGCCAAGATGGCTGCGTCCCAGCGCGGAAACAATACCCATCGTCACGGTCTGCCCAACGCCGAATGGATTGCCGATGGCAAGGACGACGTCGCCGACCTTCACGTTCTCAATGCGACCCAGCGTGATCGCAGGCAGATCCTTGAGCGAAATCTTGAGAACGGCCAGATCGGTCTCCGGATCGGAGCCCACTACCTTGGCGTTAGCCTTGCGGCCGTCGGTCAGCGCCACCTCGATTTCGTCTGCGCCATCCACCACATGGTGGTTGGTTAGAATGTAACCTTCGGCGCTGACGATCACCCCTGAGCCCAGGCTGGAAACCGGCTCCTGGCGCTCCGGAAGCCGGTCGCCAAAGAAGAACCGGAACCATGGATCCTCAGCCTGCGGATTGGGCGAGCGCTTTGACCCGTTCTTGCTGGTGAAGATATTGACCACCGCGGGCATGGCCTCCTTGGCGGCGTCGCTATACGACCCCTGCGCAGCCGACCCCGCCACACTTGGCACGACTTCTTTCAGTGCGACGATAGGAGACCCGGATTGCACGGCCACCCGCCCGCGCTGTAGCCACTCGGGTTTGAGCGTGGCCACCACGAACCACACGGCTAGCACAACCGTGACAGCCTGAGCGAAGAACAGCCAAAAGCGGCGCAACATATTGGAGTTTTGAGCAGAAAATGAAAACAAAAGAGCTTGAATTGTACTTGAACGACCTGTTGGAGGTTTCCCGTTTCAAGGACTATTGCCCGAACGGACTCCAAGTGCAAGGCCGCGCAGAAATCGAGCATATCGTCACCGGCGTAACCGCCAGCCTGGCGTTAATCGACGCAGCGATCGATGCGGGGGCCGACGCCATCCTCGTTCACCACGGATATTTCTGGAAAAACGAGGACGCCCGCGTTATCGGACAAAAGCATGCGCGGCTGAAAAAGTTGCTTGCCGCCGATATCAATTTGCTGGCATTTCACCTGCCGCTCGATGCGCACCCCGAACTGGGCAACAACGCCCAGCTTGGCCTACAGCTCGGCATCGCGCCGAACGGCCGCTTTAGCGACGATCAATTGGGATGGACCGGGACGCTGCCCCAGCCGATGCCGTTGAGCGCGTTTGCCGCGCACGTCGGTGGGGTTCTGGATCGCGAGCCGTTGGCGATTGGCGATCCGGACCAGACGGTGTGGTCGATCGCCTGGTGTACGGGCGGCGCGCAGGGATATTTTGCCGCGGCTGTGGCAGCGGGCGTGGACGTATATTTGAGCGGCGAAGTGTCCGAACCGACCACCCACCTGGCGCGCGAGAGCGGCGTGGCGTATATCGCCGCGGGCCATTGTGCGTGAGCACGAGATTCGATGGATGCGCGAGCACGGTAATTGATGGTCGGCTGCGGCACCGTCCATCACCAATGTTGCGTGCCGTCGGGCAACGCTGATGGACGTGGCGATCTATCGCGGTGGACCGGATGCGGAGCAGCGGCACTGATGTAACAAGGGGCCCGGCGGGCCCCTTGTTACTGGATCAGAAGTCGTTATCTGCGAGATCGCCAAGGCCATCAGGATGCTCCTGCCGATCTTCGGCCAGCCACTGGGCCAAGGCCAATTGATAGTGAGCATGCAGACGGTCGCGCAGATCGTCGAGCAATTCGATCACAGCCCAGGCCTGCGCGGGCGTCCAGTTGGCATCAATGAGCAGGGGCAGCCCCTGGGCGATGCCGGATGGCTGGTGGAAGGTCATGGTGATGTCGTCGTTGTGTTGATGGACGTGGCGGCGATGGCCAACGGCGCCACTCACCGCCTGGCGCGGCGGTTCAGGGTTGCGCTGTAGGTTTCCAGATAGAGCTTCTCGTCGATCTGCGGTAGCTCCCGCTGCGCGGCCTGGGCCAGAAGCTCGCCCGCCAGGTTCATCAGGATGCGGTAATTGCCGGCGGCGTGCTCACACAGGGTCTGGCGCAATGGCATGGTCATCAGGGTGGCGTTGCCGGCGGCGGCCAGCAAGTGGTCCAGGCAGGCCTGCAGCTCGTCGATGCTCGCACTCTCCAGCGCCAGACGGCAGCGGATGCGGCTGCCCAGCGGGATCAGGTCCTCGCGGCTGAACTTCTCCGGCAGGCGAGCGTCGCCGGCAAGCACCACGCACAGCAGCAATTGCGAGTCGAAGCGTGCCTGTGCGAGCAGGCGCAGTTCCGAGAGGGCTGGCACCGCCATCTCCTGGGCTTCATCGATGAGCAGCACGCAGCGGCGGCGGCTGGCCTCCATGTGGGTGAGCCAGCGCTCGCGCAGCGCCTTGAAGCCGCCCCAGCGATTGTGGGGCTTGAGCGGTACGGTAAAGATGTCGCTGAGCTCGCGATAGAAGTCCGCCAGATTGCTCTGTGGGTGAGCGATCGAGCCGACCATCAGATCGGGGACGCGCATGAGGCGCTGATGGAGCAGGCGCAGCGTGACGCTCTTGCCGCAACCGGGGTCGCCATGCACCATGGCGAAGCCGCCTTCGCGGGCCATACCGTTCTCAATGCGCCAGCAGAAGTGATCGAGCTTGGGTGGCACGAACACGGCCTCGACGGGGATGTCCTGGGCGAAGGGGTTGAACTTCAGACCGTACAAGGCCAGCAGGTTGGGTTGATTCATAGCTTGGTGGGTGCGGGTGGGAGATAGGCCGGCGGCAGGCCGGTGGCGGCGTGTTCGGCGAGCAACTGACGCAGCAGCGGCGCAGTGCCAGCCTGCGCGGGTTCCTCGTTAGCAGGCGAGGCACCCTTGGCCGTGAGATGCGCGCGCCGTGCGTCGGCATTGGCAGACTTGTCCAGCGGGAACACGGCGGCCAGGATCGCGCCGATGCGCGCATCGATCAGGTCGACTTGGGAGAGATCCCAGCGCGCGTAGCTCAGGCAGACTTGCTCGAGGTGGCGGTAAGCGCCGGGGATCTCGAAGCGCACGCCGTCCAACGTGAAGGTGCCGTCGGTTCTGCGCTGGCGGCGATGCTGGCGGATACGGAAGGCCCGGCGCAAGGCCAGCGCCTCGGGACTGGGGCGCGAGACGTCGGCACAGGACAGGTAGCGCTGCAGAGGCGTCGCCTCGAGTTCGGCGTGTTCCTTGTGGTGGTATTCCTGCTCGACCCAGGCCTGCGTGGCGAGGTTCAATTGCTCCAGGGTGAGGTGCGACTCACCTTCGAGCATGGCCATCAGCCGGGACTCGAGCTGTCCCCAGAAGCGTTCCTGCTTGGCATTCTGGTATGGGCTGTAGGGCAAGGTAGTCTGGTGCAGGATGCCCAGACTGGCCAGCCCCTCGACGAACTCGTCGGCCATCATGGCTGCGCCGTTATCGGTCATGATGGCCCGCGGCAGCCCTCGCTTCATGATCGCCTGCGAGACGCCGTGCACCAGCGAGGCAGTGGTCTCGTCGAGGAACCACTGCAGGTGGCAGACCAGCCGCGAATGGTCGTCCATAATGCAGAGCAGCAGCGGCTTGTGCCACTGCCCATCGGGGGTGAGCACCTTGCGCGAACCATGGTGGAAGTCCAGGTGCCAGAGCGCGGCCACGTGGTCGACCTCGTAGCTACGCACCTCGCGTGCCTCGCGGCGAGCCGCAGCAGCGATGGCCCCATCCGTGCTCGAGCGCGGGGTTGGCTTGCGCACCAGACCCTGCGCCTTCAGATACCGGCACACCGTGGTGTAGGACGGCAGCGTGTCCGGGCCATCCTTGGTCGCGACGCGCAGGTTGTCGTAATGCAACTGCATGGTCCAGCCGGGGTGCTGACGGTACTGCTCGACCAGCGCTTCGATGATGGCTGGGCTCAGACTGACGAAGTGGCCGCAATCGTCGCGCAGTCGGTTCTTGAGTTGATCGACCGGATCCTGGACGTGACGGGCCCGGTAATACCAGCGTTCGATGGAAGACGCGCCGAACTGAACGTCGGCGCCGGTGATGGGGTGCCGCCAGACCTTGGCGGCCAGTGCCTGGAACGCTTGCTGCAATTCTCCTTTGGCAGGCGGCGAAGCCAGCAAAGGGCCAATGACCGAGAAGCGCAAGCGCGCCCATCGGTTGCGATGATCAATCGATAGTGACATGACTCTCCGTTGGGGGGATAACGGGAGCAGGCTACGGGCAGTGCGGGTGACCCGCCATCGACATGTTCTGCGGGAGATTCCCCTATCTGGCGCATCCCTCAGCCAGCGTGGTCAGGCCGGGCCCAGCAGCAGAAGCAACACCGCGGCCAGACGCTCGTCTTCGCTGTCGTGCTCGACCGATTGCAGCAGGCAGTCGGGATAGATGAACGGCTCGGGCGTTGGCGGGATGAGGCCACGCAGCCACCGACCGACGGGGGTCTTGGGGAAGGTCTCGGTCCACCACTGACGCCAGCGCTTGAGCGTGGCCCAACTGATCGCCGGCAGGCCGTCCAGGCAGGCGCCAGTGGCACGGCTCGATCGCAGTACCAGGACAATGGCCAGCCAGACACGCCGGCCGAGAAAGCGCACCGAATCGGGCGTCATGCGTTTGCGGCATCCGGCACAGCACAGGCTCAGGCGCGTATTGCAGTCCGGGTGTGCTGCCGGTGGGCATCCGCGCGGCTTACGCGGATAGTTGGCACTGTGCAGCACAGAGCCGCAATGGCAGCAGCCCCTGTCTCGCGCCACCTTCATCAAGTCTTCGTCGATCCGGCGCAACAGGGCAAAAAACGCTGGCGTTTGTAGCAAGGCATGGCACACTGCTGAGGTCTCCTTCATTGCTCGACACAATAAAGGCGACATCTTCCCTCAGGCGCGTGCATGCACGCTCCCTGAGGGAACCCCTCCAGCGTCCATCACCGTTCTTGCTCAAATCCCCACGCTTTCGGCATCACGAAAGCTGCTTATGCACAGCCATCACGCCACCGAGCGTTACGGCATTCGCGCAGTGGGGGAACATTTGTCGCAGCGCTTCGGCCTGCGCCATACGTTCATCGATATCCCGAACCCGGTCTGAACCGGGCCCGGGTCTTCCGCGAGAACCAAAAATCAGGCGCGCGGCGCCTGCAGGCTGTCGCGGATTTCGCGCAGCAGCTTGATGTCTTCAGGCGTTTCCGCTGGCGCGGGGGCTTCCTCGTGTTTGGCCCGCATCTTGTTGAAGCCACGAACCATCAAAAAGATGATGAAGGCCAGGATGACGAAATTGACCGCGATGGTCAGGAAGTTGCCGTAGGCAAACACCGGCACGCCGGCTTTTTTCAGCGCGTCAAGCGTGTGGGGGACATTGGGCGGAGGGTCCGCCAGCGCGATGAACATGTTGGAAAAATCCAGTTTACCTACCACGCGCCCCACCACCGGCATGATCAGGTCATTGACGACCGAATCGACGATCTTCCCAAAAGCCGCGCCGATGATGACACCCACAGCCAGGTCGATCACGTTGCCGCGCATGGCAAAAGTTCGGAACTCGCTCATCATTCCCATAGGCTTTTCTCCAATTTGTTGTTCCAGATTAACGTTTGCGTTCGAGTAAGACTGCATCATCGCAACCTCGAGTGCAAGTCTGGATGCCGCGTTCGAACGCCCCAACACCGATCCCATGACCGATTATCGGCGCGACGGCTATCAGTAGTTCGCCTATCGTCGCCAGATGTGCCTCAGGTATAATTTTTTGTTGACGCAGGATTCAATTGATGACATCCCCTGGGGTTTGGAATGAGTGACCAGCAGAACGTGAAGAACGTGGACAAAGGTCGCCGCAATTGGTTGATCGCGACATCTGTCGCGGGCGGCGTAGGAGGCGTAGCAGTAGCGGTACCGTTTGTTAGTACGTTTGCACCGTCGGAGAAGGCCAAGGCCGCCGGAGCGCCAGTCGAGGCTGATATCGGCGCGCTGAAACCTGGCGAGATGATGACGGTGGAGTGGCGCGGCAAACCGGTCTGGATTCTGCGCCGCACGCCCGAGATGCTGGCTTCGCTCAAGAAAACAGATCCCGAAGTGGCCGATCCAAACTCCGACGTGCCTTTCACGATGAAAACGCCGGAGTACTGCAAGAACGAAACCCGTTCCCGCGCAGACCACAAAGACCTGCTTGTCGTGGTTGGCATCTGTTCCCATCTGGGCTGTTCGCCATCGGGTCCGTTCCCGGCCGGCGCCAATCCCCAGCTCGGCGGCGATCCGGGCTTCCTGTGCCCATGCCATGGTTCCACCTTCGACCTGGCCGGCCGCGTCTTCAAGAACAAGCCTGCCCCGCAGAATCTTGACGTCCCCCCGTACCAGTTCCTGTCCGACACGAAAATCGTGATCGGCAAGGACGAGAAAGGAGAAGCGTGATCATGGCGGCCGAAAAAGAAGTCAAGACTACCGGGCTGCTGGGTTGGATCGACGCCCGCTTCCCCGCGACGCAGCTTTGGGAAGACCATCTCTCCAAGTACTACGCGCCCAAGAATTTCAATTTCTGGTATTTCTTCGGATCGCTTGCGCTGCTGGTGCTGGTGATCCAGATCGTCACCGGCATTTTCCTGGTGATGAACTACAAACCGGACGGCACTCTCAACGCCGCCGGCATTCCGGTGGCCTTCGCGAGCGTGGAATTCATCATGCGCGAAGTGCCCTGGGGCTGGCTGGTGCGCTACATGCATTCCACCGGCGCCTCGGCGTTTTTCGTCGTGGTCTACCTGCACATGTTCCGCGGACTGCTGTACGGTTCGTATCGCAAGCCGCGTGAGCTGGTGTGGATCTTCGGCTGCCTGATCTTCCTGTGTCTGATGGCCGAAGCCTTCATGGGCTATCTGCTGCCGTGGGGCCAGATGTCGTACTGGGGCGCTCAGGTGATCGTGAACCTGTTCTCGGCGATTCCCGTGATCGGCCAGGACCTGTCGCTGTTCATCCGCGGTGACTACGTGGTCAGCGATGCCACGCTGAACCGCTTCTTCTCGTTCCACGTCATCGCGGTGCCGCTGGTGCTGCTGGGCCTGGTCGTGGCGCACATCATCGCGCTGCATGAAGTCGGTTCAAATAATCCGGACGGCGTCGAAATCAAGGCGAAGAAGGATGAAAACGGCATTCCGCTCGACGGCATTCCGTTTCATCCGTACTACTCGGTGCACGACCTGCTCGGGGTTGGCGGATTCCTGATCATTTTCTCGGCCGTCATCTTCTTCTTCCCCGAAGTGGGCGGGTATTTCCTGGAGGCCAACAACTTCTTCCCGGCCGATCCGCTGAAGACGCCGCCGCACATCGCACCGGTGTGGTACTTCACGCCGTTCTACTCGATGCTGCGCGCCACCACGTCGAACTTCCTGCCGATCCTGTGGTTGTTCTTCGCGGTCGTGCTTGGCATGGTGTTCCTGCGCACGAAGGATGCGCGCGTCCGTATTGGCTCGGTGGCTGTGCTCGTGATCCTGGCCGTGGGCTTCTATTTCATCGACGCCAAGTTCTGGGGCGTGCTGGTGATGGGCGGCTCGGTGATCGTGCTGTTCTTCCTGCCTTGGCTCGACTGCTCGCCGGTCAAGTCGATCCGCTATCGTCCATCGTTCCACAAGTCGATCCTGATCGTCTTCGTGGTGGTGTTCCTGGTCCTGGGCTATTTGGGTGTGCAACCGCCGTCGCCGGTTGGCGAGAAGGTATCGCAGCTGGGTACGCTGCTGTACTTTGCCTTCTTCCTGACCATGCCGCTGTGGAGCCGTGCCGGCACGTTCAAGCCGGTGCCGGAGCGTGTCACGTTCCATCCGCACTAAGACGCCGCGCGACACTACAAGAGGACAAGGACACAAGATGAAAAAGTTGCTTTCGATCTTCGCACTGGTCGGCGCATGCTTTGCCGCGCTGCCCGCGATGGCTTCGGAGGGAGGCTACCCTCTGGAGCCGGCGCCGCTGGATACAAGCGATGTATCCTCGCTGCAGCGTGGCGCCAAGCTGTTCGTCAACTACTGCCTGAACTGCCATGGCGCGTCGATGATGCGCTACAACCGGTTGAAGGACCTCGATCTGACGGACGACCAGATCCGCCAGAATCTGTTGTTCTCGGCCGACAAAGTTGGCGAAACCATGGCGATTGCGCTGCCGCCGAAGGATGCGAAAGCGTTTTTCGGTGCAATTCCGCCAGATTTGTCTGTCATCGCGCGAGCCCGCGGCAATGACTGGCTCTATACATACCTGCGCACCTTCTATCGCGATGATGCCCGCGCGACGGGCTGGAACAATCTTGTATTCCCGAGCGTAGGCATGCCGCATGTGCTGTGGGAATTGCAGGGTCAGCGCGCACCGAAGTACACCGAAGTGGAAGAACACGGCGAAAAGGTGCACAAGTTCGCGGGATGGCAACAACTCACGCCCGGCAAGATGAGCACGCAGGAATACGACCAAGCCGTTGCCGATCTCGTCAATTACCTGAACTGGATGGCCGAGCCTGCCCAAAGCCATCGCAAACGGCTTGGCGTTTGGGTGCTGCTGTTCCTCGGCTTGTTCACGATCTTCGCATGGCGCCTCAATGCTGCTTACTGGAAGGATGTGAAGTAAGCTTCGCTTAGAAGATTCGGTCGCAGGAGTTGTAACAAATCTGGATGTTGTGGAAAGGGTCGGCGCGGCGGTTGCAGCAGTGCAGCACCGCGCCGGCCCTTTTGCCGTGCGCCACTCCGCGATTGTGACGCGGGACGGGCGGTCAGCAACCCTCCCGCTATTTGTAACTAATTTGCTTTTCGATGGGGCGATCCGGCAGAATGTTTGCCCTGTCCGAACTAGCTTTGCGGAGTTCGTCAAGTTCCTACGAACTGGCGCACTTACCACCCAAGGAATTCAACCATGATGGTGTTGTATTCGGGTACCACTTGCCCGTTTTCCCAGCGTTGCCGCCTCGTCCTTTTTGAAAAAGGGATGGACTTTGAGATTCGCGACGTTGACCTGTTCAACAAGCCGGAAGATATTTCGGTGATGAACCCGTACGGCCAGGTCCCGATTCTCGTTGAACGCGATCTGATCCTGTACGAATCGAACATCATCAACGAGTATATTGACGAGCGTTTTCCGCACCCGCAACTGATGCCGGCCGATCCGGTGCAGCGCGCTCGGGCGCGACTCTTCCTTTTCAACTTTGAAAAGGAACTGTTCACCCATGTGTACGTGCTGGAAAACGAAAAAGGCAAGGCCGCGGAAAAGAATCACGAGCGCGCCCGCGCCGCGATTCGCGACCGCCTGACGCAGCTTGCTCCGATCTTCGTCAAGAACAAGTACATGCTGGGCGAGGAATTTTCGATGCTCGACGTCGCGATCGCTCCGTTGCTGTGGCGTCTCGACCATTACGGCATCGAACTGTCGAAGAATGCGGCTCCCCTGTTGAAGTACGCCGAACGGATCTTTAGCCGCCCGGCCTATATCGAAGCACTGACCCCGTCTGAAAAGGTGATGCGTCGCTAAGACGGATCCGACGCCACCGCAAGCGTAATGTCTGAAACTTCCACCAAGCCCTATCTGATCCGCGCTATTTACGAATGGTGCACGGACAATGGTTTTACGCCCTATATCGCCGTATTTGTCGACGGCAACACTAACGTTCCACGAGAGTTCGTCAAGAACAACGAGATCGTGCTGAACGTGAGTTTTGACGCGACCAGCGGCCTGGATATGGGCAATGAGTGGATCGCCTTCAGTGCCCGCTTCGGTGGTGTCTCCCGCAAGATCGAAGTCCCCGTGGAAAACGTGCTGGCCATTTACGCGCGCGAAAATGGCCAAGGTATGGCATTCCCGGTGGAGCGCAGTGTTCCTGAAACGCAGGCCGGCACGGAACGCGAAAACAACCCGCCGCCCAAGCTGGCCTCCGTCGATGCCGACACGTCGCCGCAAACCTCGGCCGACGAGGGCGACAAGGGATCGGACGACGATCCCACACCACCTCCCGTCCCGCGTATCGGCGGCAAGAAGCCGTCTTTGAAGGTGGTCAAATAGGCATCGCCAAAGCGCGCCGCATGCAGTAGAATCGCGGCCTGCACCAAACATGCCGGCTTAGCTCATCAGGTAGAGCAGTTGATTTGTAATCATCAGGTGGCGGGTTCGAGTCCTGCAGCCGGCACCAATAAAATCAAGGGGTTACGCGAGTTTTTTGTGTAACCCCTTGTTCATTTCTGAGCCGGTGTAACCACTGTGTAACCAGATTCGGTCAGCGAAGATCCATCTGGATCACCGGCATACGGTAGGCTACGGCCCTTGCCACTACTGCAATTGCCTAGGATGAGCGCCGACGTTCAGAAAAAACGCAGTCAATCAGCCCACAAACGAGTGAAGTTTCTTGAGCGGGTTGAATACTACATAAATAAGCGCCCTTACTGGACGCCAGCAGAAGGGGTCTTGTTGGTCACGGGCGTCATCCCGCCTTCCGACAGATGCACGGAGATCCCTGGCGAGGGAAGCGATGTACGCCAGCTTGATGACCCCGATTTGCCCGCGACACCGCGTCAATTGCAGTTCGCGAGTCGGTTGCTGGACGAATATTGCAACGATGCACGCGGCGGGATCATGCCCCTTGATGAGATCGTATCGGATGAATTCCTGAAGTGGTGCAACGCTACTGGCGAAGCCTCTTGGAATGTTCCCAAGCTGCTGGAGTTTATGCGGCATATTTACCCGCCCGGCTCTAACCAGCACCCTTTCGCGGTATCCGTAGACGACGAGTTGGCGGCTTTGAGATTATTAGCCACGGCAGATGAGGAGCAAAAAACTCAATTTGCGTCACAGGCCGAGGTCGCAGTGCAACCGGCCTCTAACCATGGTCGGCGTGTCTCCCTCTTGGGGAAAAAAAGACTACACGATCTGGATCATTTAATTGCGGCAGCCATTACGGCGGCGGCTTCTGACGCCACCAAGGAAGTCTGGCTACAGCTCAAGGGAATGGCGCTGGATGAGGCCCCTCCATTCACTGGCCGCATCGAGCAGTACCAGACCAAGAAGGCGACCGTATCTGCCCTTATCTATAAAGCCAATACCGTACAGAAGGACGGAACCATGATGGGCCGTCTGACCGAAGATGCGCTTGGCGCCCGGTTGCGTAGGCTGCGCGAAAAGCAAAAGAGCTAAAACTCACGAAAGATTCCGTCGGTAGCCGTCGATAAGCGACGGTTACCGACGCTCTGGTTCAGCATCTGTTTCTCGAATCGGATCATGGCGTTACGTTGATCGCGTTTGATCAACGTAGCGCACAGGCCCGCATTCCGGCCGATGAGGAACAGAGATGTACGCTACTCAAAATCGTTCAGTCGAACACACCGCGTATCCGTGGCAAACCAAGACCTTTGCCGCTCACAACCATATCGAAGAACAAACGGCCCGCAAGCGCTACTGCCAGACCGGCAGCTACTTCGGCGTCGTGCCCCAGAAGCACGCGAACGGTCGCCTCTTGTGGCCCGCCGTGATCGTCACCAAGCGCGGCACGATTGCTCCGAATGACGCCGCTACCGACGGCAAAGGCGGTGCCGCATGAGCGGCGTACCAATCTATCTGAATGGCGTCGTCCCTAGCTGCTTGGCCAGATTCATGATCGGTACGGCAATACCCCGAAAGACACGGCGCTTCATATCAGCCGCATGGCCGCGGTCTAGATCGGGGCATACATGTCAAAAGTAATCAATTACGCTTCGCCCGAGGATGGTGTTGAGCTCGTTCGCGCCGACGAAGTGGATTCCGTCGCGTCCGACTGGCACATGAAAGGTTGGCTCCCCGAAGGGGAGTTAGTCATTCTTGGTGGTGACGGCGGCGCAGGCAAAACACTGATCGCGATGGATTGGGCGGCTACGCTTAGCAATAGCGGCACGGATCGAGGGATCTTTCCCGATGGCACGCACGCTCAGTACGGCAGTACTCTCATCTGGACTTGCGAAGACGACTGGCGGCGCACGTTGAAGCCTCGGCTGGATGCAGCCGGGGCGAACTACAGGAAGATATTCTTCGTCGGTGATGTCATCGAGTTTAGCAGCCGGCGAAGCTTTGACTTCAAGAGAGACTTGCCGGGCTTGATCAGGCAAATCGAGCAGATCGGCGATGTCAAGATGCTGGTGATCGACACGGTGATGGAAGTCGTCTCCAGCGGTGGATCGAACGCCAAGAAAGTCCGACAAGACTTGATAAAGCTGGTCGAGATAGCACACAGATACCGCATCACCGTCATAGGTATCGCGCACCTCGTCAAGGAGGCGAAAAAGGGCGACCTGGTTAAGAGCCTAGCCGGAAGCCAGGCTTTCAGCAACTTGGCGCGCCACGTGCTGATCGCCATGCGGGTCAACATTCAGGGGCAAGCTCCCGATGCTCCTTCCGTCGGCGTCTTGACTTGTGCCAAGAGTAATCTCTGCAAGCCCGGTGGCGGGCGGCTTTATGAAATGCACCCTGCATGGGTGGCTGCCCCTGATGGCCGTGAAATTGACACCTCCCGGCTCATCTGGCACGACCAGGTGCTTCCCGCTTCCGCCGAAGAAATCCGACGGTGGGCGGCGGATGGAAACAAGGACGAGATGGCGGCCAGCCCGCGCAACAGGGCGCAGGAGTTCCTGTTGCGACTACTGGAAGATGGCCCGATCCCGGCTAACGAAGCTTATGCCCTTGCGGAGGATGAGGGCATAACGCGCAAGATGTTGCGCGGCGCGAGTGGAAAGCTGGATGTTGGAGTTGCCCCTATACCTCAGGGCACGCAGACACCGCTAGGTTGATGACACTGCAGTCCGTCTGAACTCGCGCGGTGAGCGATATTTCAGGGCTTTGTGCGGGTGGCGCTCATTGTAGTGTTCAAACGCAATGGCCAGGCGAGAGAGTGCCGTTGGCACGTCGGCCTTGTCCATATAGGCGACGTAGTTGTGCTTCATGGTCTTCACGAACGATTCGGCCATGCCATTGCTCTGCGGTGAACGTACCGGCGTTGTCAGCGGCTCCAGGCCCAGTTCGCGAGCGAAGCTGCGCGTGCGGTGGTCGATGTAGGCCGAGCCGTTGTCCGTAAGCCATTCGATGGGCTGCGGGGCATGCGTGGTGCCGAAGCGCTGTTCGACGGCAGCCAGCATGACGTCGCGCACCACGTCCCCGCTATGGCCGCCAGTCGTTGCCGCCCAGCTAATCGCTTCTCGGTCGCAGCAATCCAGTGCGAAGGTCACGCGCAGCGGCGTGCCGTCGTCGCACCGGAACTCGAATCCGTCGGAGCACCAGCGGCTATTGCTCCTGTCCACGGCCACGCGGCCGTCGTGCCGCCGAGTGTCTCGGCGCACGCCGGGACGGCGCAGCAACAAATGATGCTCGCGCATGACCCGATACACGCGCTTGTGGTTGGTGCGCGGTGCGCCGACCAGCTCGCGAGTGCGGCGCAGCAGCGCCCAGATGCGCCGGTAGCCGTAGGTTGGCAGGTGCGCAACGTGGGCCTGGATTTCTTCGACCAGTTCCGTGTCGTCAGTCACTCTAGCGCTGCGACCATCTTGCCAATCGGACGGACGAACCCGTTTCACCGCCACACCGGAGCGCGCTACGCCGAGAACTTCGCAGACCGTTTTCAATGGTCGTCCCCCGGCAGCAAGGGCGAGCGCGCAATCAGGTTTTTTGAGCGGCCCCACTCAACAGCCTCCTTCAGGATCTCGACTTCCATCGTCTTCTTCCCAAGCAGGCGCTGCAGTTCCTTGATTTCCTTGATCGCGGCGGCTAGCTCCGATGCCGGGACTACAGTTTCGCCAGCTTGCACCGCTGCCAGACTGCCTTCCTGGTATTGCTTGCGCCAGCCGAACACCTGGTTCGGATTCACGCCATGCCGCCGGGCCACGGCAGACACCGAGGCGCCAGGGGCCAGCGTCTCCTGCACGATAGCGACTTTTTCCTGCGCCGTGCGCCGACGACGGCGCTCCGGCTCGGTCATAATTTCGATGGGTTCCACGTAATGACTAGGCTTACTGATAGGCACAAGACTATCCCTTATTTTAAGAGAGTCCTTGTGTCCTCAGATACGTGGGGCCGCTCCAGATGTGATCTCGACTCGGGTAACCGATGATCAAGGGGCGTGGTACGAGTGGTCGCTGCCGGAGAGAGAGCGACATTTTGAAGCTCTGATCAACTTGGGCCATGCAGACGAAGGGCAAGCGGGTGATTCGGGGCAAGCAGGGCATTCAGGGCAACCAAGGCAAGCAGGGCAGGCAGAGGAACCTCAGAGAACATATGAGATGACTGACCGCAGCACAATGCGGGATTTTTTTATGAGCTTCATGGAAAACAAAGGCGGATTTCGTTCATGATCGAACACTTTGCGCAACGTGACGTAAGGAGAACGTGAACGGCAATTGGCGCAATCCCCGCGCCATTTGCTTTTCATGTCAGTTGCATATCCGGAGGAAGAAAAAATCGATATCAGCATCATAATTTCTCAACACCCTTCAGGTCGGGTGTCATTCTTTCGTCGACTGAATAGTCAATCAAAAACTGCAGCCCCTATGTAATGGGTTTATGTGGGAGATATTTAAAAGAGAACTACTCATGAAAAATCCATCTACGATCAACAGACGTAGGCCTTGTGGGTTACGTCTGTTGATCTCGGATCTCCAGTCTTGAGGTCATCTATCCCCGGAGATATTCAGCCAATAATTTTCTACCATATGACCTGATCCGTTGGCATAACAACCAACGAGATCAATAATGTTCGATAGCAGCAAGTATCGCGGGGATATAGGCAGCGCAGCGCGCGGTCGGCCGATTCGGAGCCATCCCCGGGCGGTAAGGTATCGGTCTCGACGTAGCGCCAGAACTGACCTTCCAGCTCGATCAACTGAGCAATCAGCACATCGTCCCGCGCGATCCGATGGACTTCCAGCGCCTGCCCACACAGCAGCACGGCGACATCGGCAGCCTGCTTGCCTGTGACTGCCAACTGGTGTTGCACCTGGAGTTGCACGTACTCGGGTACGCCGTCTTGCCAGTGTCGGGCGCCAAATTCTCCTGCGGTCTTGCATTCCAGTATCTGCACGTCGGGAACACCAATGACTTCCCGATCTAGGTTGGCGAGCATGAATGGGTGAGCAGCATGCTGGAGAATTGCGTTGACCCTGCGCACCCGATGACCGGTCTGCTGTGTATATGCTGCCGCGACGATGGGTTCCAGCAGAGTCCCCCAATAGACCGGCTCCCGAGTGTTGCTGGGATCGGGTTTTGGTAGCTCGGCATCCCGGCCGGTCTTCTCCAGCCAGAGTTCCAGCTGCGATTTATACGGATTTAGGCCCACGGCTGCGGCGGCATCACTGCCACCAATTCCACGTTTTCTCACCTCAAGCCAGTCTTCGCGGGGCAAGTTCTTCGTGTCCACCAACCGTAATGCAGGGCGGCTGCTGCGGCGCCCCGCGGATTCAGGCAAAGACATATCAACCTCCAACAATGAAAAATGCCCGGTGGGAGTAATCCCGACCGGGCATCTATGCGGTTGCGAAAAGGGTTCATGTGATGAGCTTCATGGCCTCCTCAAAAGCTTTCTGCTTGAGAGTGGCCCCCGCACCGAACCATGCGGCATCGCGCCGGTGGTCGTCGCTGCGCGCGCGACGCTGGTGGTCGACAAACTCGGTGACGCTGTTGAGCAGGCCCCATGCGGTGCCTGCTGCGGAAGCCATTTCGGCACCCCTACCGCGGCCGGCAAACAACTCCTGCACTGTCTTGACAGCGCTGTCGTTGGTGGCCAATGCCGCCGTACCAGTTCCGGTTGTCGGATAGGTCAGCACACGACGGAAGAAGGCCTCCGCTGCAGCATCGTTGATTTTGCGTTCGGACAGGGCTTTCATTCGAGCCATGAAGCCATCCCAAGATGAGATGGCAATACCGAGTTGGCGCTTCACTGCCTGGGCATCGAACTGGCTGCGGTGCGGTACCTTTACGGCACCGGTGATGTCGCCCAACGCTACGGCGAGCGTGTTGTTGCAGACGACGCGAACGGACGTGAACTGTGCAGTGGTGGCCATCGTTCCATCTGCGGCGGTGGCCAACAACAGATAGCCATTCACGCGATCACGGCCTTTGAGCGTTGCGCTTTGGCCCGTCTTGGCGAGCGCCCAGAGCTTTTTGCCGTCTTTGAGAACACCAGCAGTTTCCAGTTCGAATCCACCGACTTCGGTCAGGTCGCGATAGAAATCCAGTACATCAAGGGGCTGCACGACATTGAAGCGGCGGGATACGACTGACAATGGCGCTTTGGTGTCGGACCGGTAAAGCACCTTTTGCTCAGGGAAGGCGTGTATCGATCCGAGCGCGGAGCCGGCGCTACCTGAGACGAAGCGCACTTCGGCTTCTTCGATCTGCCAGTTCATGCCGGCCTGCCGCGCCCACATCTCGATCGGCTGGTTGGGGGCGAGTTGGTTGCCGATGCCGTGCCACGGAGTTTCGTTGGCGTAGGCCATGCTGGTGACAAGGTGCATAAAAGATCTCCTGATAGTTAATGGGAAACAGAAGGCAAAAATGCCTACAGCCGGGGGGGGCTGTAGGCATCGAGCTGGGCAAAAGCGGAAACGCCGTCAGGCGTCAGGATGTGCGTGGCTGCTAGCTGAAGACGTGACCACAATCCAGGCAGGTGTGGTTGTCGAGCACATGGGTGTCGATCTGTTCGCCGATGGCGGAGCCAGCGGCACAACCAGCAGCACCGCCGACCAGGGCTCCGAAAATCGCTCCAGCCAAACCACCAAAGAGCGAGCCAATCGGGCCGGCGACCATGCCGACAGCTGCACCAGCTTCGGCACCGCCCAGCGCCGCCGCCGCGCTACCAGCAGCACCGGCCGCTGCACCGACGGCGCCACCAGCCTTGCGGGCATAGTCGCGTGTGGCAATGCGAGTGGAATTACAGCGGGCACAAGAAAGCAAAGGGTTCATATATCAGCCTCGTGACGATTCAGGGCAGGTGACGCTGCCCAGGCATTCCGGATGGATGCTCACGGAGGTGATATGTGGGTGAAGAATTCTAGGATTTTGGGTCTCTGTCGCTTCGCCTATGACCCCTGCGGGGGGGTTGCCTAGCCGGCTGCCAGAGGTGCACTCTGCCTGCATCGCGGGCACCCAAAGTTCGACGGATTCGAGAAAGCACCCAGAATAAAGCACTTGCCCTCGGTCACTCCCCGGACGACTCCGGTAAAATGTAGGTTAGCTAGTGAAAGATAGACACGGCGTTCAATCTTGCGCAACCTTCGACGGTTTCTTACGGCGTCTAGGAGCATTATTTGCCGTCCAGGCCGTAATTGGACGCATTTGAGGAACATTTCGTGATTTTAGAAGAAGCCAATCGACCAATCCAGGAGAGGTGGTCTGAGATCGTCCAGCACGTTAAGGATGAGTACCTCTCGACGGCGCAATCCTACCCGTGGATTGTTGGATTTTCGGGAGGCAAGGACTCAACAGTCGTCGCCCATGCCGTTTTCGAGGCCCTCCAGGCTATCCCGCCCAGCCAGCGCACCCGCCCCGTCCACATCGTTTCGAACGATACGATGGTTGAGAGCCCCTTGGTAATGGCGCATCTGGACGATGTGTCTCGCCAGATTCAGGCTGCCGTGGACAGCTTGAGCCTTCCCATCACCGTGGCCCGTACTCGCCCGGACCCAGATAAGACCTTTTGGGTTCTGCTCATTGGCAAGGGATATCCGAGCCCGAACCAGCAAATGCGCTGGTGCACCGACCGCCTGAAAATCCAGCCGACGAGCACCTACATCAAGGACAACGTTTCAAAGCACGGCGCAGCAGTGGTCGTCCTCGGGGTGCGTCGAACTGAGAGCGTCCGCCGCATGCGTACGGTGGACAAGTACGAAAACGACCGTGGCTCAAACCTTAACCCCCACTCGAGCATTACGGGCGCCTACATCTTCCGCCCCATTGTCGACCTGACGACGGACGATGTCTGGGAAATTCTCGGCTCGTTCCCTGCTCCTTGGGGTGGCACGCACACCAAGCTGTTCCAGCTTTACCGTGACGCCGAGGGCGGCGAGTGCCCAGTGGTGCTGAGCAAGGACGAAGCCCCGGGTTGCGGCACAAAGAACAGCCGGTTCGGCTGTTGGACCTGTACGGTCGTGGAGAAAGACAAGAGCCTTCAGGGTTTTGTGGACTCTGGCCAGCATGCCTACAAGCCACTCATCGCCTTCCGTGATTGGCTGGTCTCCATTCGTAACGATCGGACCAAGCGCAGCGCTATTCGGCGCAACGGGCGCCTGACCTTCGATGTGTCGGGCAAACACATCCCTGGACCCTTCACTATCCAGGCTCGGCAAGAAATCCTGGACCGCCTACTGGCGGTTCAGGCCGAGTTTGGTGCTCAGCTAATCACCGACGACGAGCTTGACTTGATACACAAGTATTGGGCGATGGACCTGCAGCAAGAGGAGACGCTGGCAAATGCTTGACACCTACGAAGATAGTGGCGTTGCTGACCTGCCCCTATGGGCCGACCCGGAGGCGAACGAAATCTTGCGGGCAGTTTGCGCGAAGCACAAGGTTCCCATGGACGTCATTACGGACCTGGTGGCGCTGCAGCGAGAGCGACAGCACCAAGAACGAGCGGCTGGTATCAACGCGCGCTTCGAGGAAATTCTCGGCGGTATGGAATAAAAACAGGGGCCGTGCTTTGTGGATTTCAAAAATTGAGCTGACAAACTTCAAGAGTTATCGGCACGCAGAATTCAGTTTCCCTGAGCCAGAAGGCGAGCGGAATATCGTTCTAATTGGGGGTATCAATGGGTATGGCAAAACCTCCGTGTTGGAGGCGCTGTATTTGTGCCTGTATGGTAAGGACGCCATCGTTCACTTGGCGCGCGCTGGCCTGAAGACGGACGGATTCAAGGGCTATCCCTCCTTTCTGGAGGGGGCCTTCAATGGTGAAGCCCGTCGCGCAAGCGAAGACATCATGTCGGTGCGCGTGGTCGTCCAAAAGACGAAGACCAAGGGCATCGACATTTTGCGTCGCTGGTATTTCCGCACCTCGACGGGCGCGTGGCTCGAAGATGAAACCGTCGTCCGCGAAGTGACCCGCGGCGTGCCCGGCCTGCCAAAAACCGACGGCAAAGCTGGTTTCCTGTTGTCGGACATGCTGGACGACCGTTTCGTGCCTGCCCACGTGGCACCGTTCTTCTTCTTCGACGGCGAAGAAGTCAAGAAGCTAGCTGACCAAAATCGCGTCGAGCAGGTCAAGCAGGGCTTGGAAGGTTTGCTGGGCGTGATGCTGCTGCGGAACTTGGCCGAGCGACTCAAGGGCTTCGAGGCAGCCAAGCGGTCCGGCATTGCCAACGTCGACGACCAGAACATCGATCGCATGCTGGAGACACTGACCGTCGACGAGGCCAAGCTTGAAGCCTTGAAGGTCGATGCGGAGCAGAGCCGGCAGCGTCTTGAGGAACTGAAAGCCGAGCGGAGCTCATTCTTCGAGCGCATCACCGCTGCTGGTGGTGGCGGCGGCGACATCGCGACGGTCAAGGACTTAGTCGAAGAGCGGGAGCAACTGCGTGGCGGACAGCGTGAAGTGCAGAAGGCCTTGGAGCGAATCCTGGCCGACAAGCTGCCCTTCCACCTGATGCCCAAGAGCCTCTTGCAGGATTTCCGGACTCAACTGCAGCGTGAGGTAGCCCTCACCGAGTGGCATGCCGAGTGCCGGGCATTGCAGCCCAAGCGTGCCAAGTTTGAGAATGCATTCCTCGGCGCTAGCGCGCCCGAAATCTCGCCAAACCTCACTGATGCTCAGGTCGCCGCTATCAAGGGCCGTATCGAGACCGCTTGGGCCTCACTGTTCCATCCACCACCATCGAATTGTGCCGATGAAATCACTCACAGCTATCTGCACGAGAGCCTGCGTGAGCGTGCGCTGTCGTTCCTCGACTCTATTGACGTGGGTCAGCAGGAGGTAATGGAGCTTTTGGGCAGGCAGCGCGATTTGACCGCCCGCATTGAGGAGCTCAATCGCAAGATTTCACGAGTTGAAGGCATCGATCGCGACGGTACGTTGGCCGATCTGAAGAAAAACCTGAACCGTATCTCGAAGGAAATCGACGACACGGAGGCGCACATTCGCGATGATGACCGCGAGGTCATTGGTCTGGAGGTCACGGTCAACAACACGCGCTCTCGGTACCAGCAGGAAGCGAAGCGCCGCGATGAGACCAGTCCGGTCCGTCAGCTTCTGAGCAAGTCTGAGCGCGTGCGCGCGGTTGTCGACGAAGTCATTCCCGCGCTGTTTCCGCTCAAGATCAAAGCCCTTTCCGACGCGATGACTCGAGTCTACAAGCAGCTGGCTCACAAGACGCAAGTTTCGCGCATCGTCATTGATGACGATGGCACGACGCACGTCCTCAGCAAGACTAACACGGAAATTTCGTTCGATCGATCCGCAGGCGAGAACCAAATCTTTGCCACGGCCTTGATCGCTGGTTTGGCGGAGGTCTCGAAGGTAAAGGCACCCTTGGTGGTCGACACGCCGCTGGGGCGGCTGGACAGCAAGCACCGCCGGAACATCCTTGATTTCTGGATTGGTAACACGTCCCGCCAAGTCATCCTTCTGTCGCAAGACGAAGAAATCGATGTCGATCTCTACAAGCGCATCAAGAAGCATGTCAGCGTCACCTTCCTTCTTGCGCATGAAGATGTGGGTGACGGTATGGGAAGAACAACCGTGATTCCAAACAAGTATTTTGGAGGTACCGCATGAGCGACCTAGACCTCCAACAGGCACTGAGCTCCCGCTACAAAACTAGCCTGGAGGCCGACGGCTACACTGACCAGCTCCGGCAGCACTTGGCACTCGAGACCAAGGCACAGGTTGCCAGACTCGCAATTGGTCGTTCTCTGGCAATGGGCGAGTTGTTAGATATGGTCATTGATGGGCAGGGGCGAGATATCCCTGCGTCCTCGCTTTTCACTGCCGAGAACATTGGCGCTTGGGTCGGATTGGTCGTGACTCAGTCGCTCGCGCACGGCGGCCCGGTTGTCGATTCCATGGACAGCCTGCGTCTGGCAATCCGGGCCCACTGGCATCGGGGCGCGCTGTCACTTTGGGCGGACTGGAAGGCGAGTGGCGAGAACTACGACAAGTTCATTGAGACTCTGGTTGAACGCCGTTCAGATATGCCCGAGTTCTCGAGCCGCAAGCCCGCCAAGGTGCGCGACAATGCTAGCCTCGGTGGAGAGAAGGCCCCGGAAGACGCATCGGTAACACTGGCAAAGGCACTCGACGAACTTGGCATCAAGGTGCAAGTCAAGGAGGCCATCCACGGCCCCCGCATCACGCGCTATCGCGTGCTTCTGATGAACTTGGCCGACTCCGCCAAGCTTAAGCGCAGCATGTCGCAGCTGGGCCTTGCCATGAACTTAGGCGAGGCGTTGCCGACCGTCGCTAACGGCGACGAAGCAAAAACCGTCTTCATTGATCTGCCTCGCTCGAAGGTCACGTGGAAGACCGTTGGCATCGAACGGCTGCGCGAATGGGCACAATCCGGATTGCGTGACCAAAACCAGCTGATGGTTTATGCGGGCGTGTCTGTTACCGGCGAAGACCTTAGCTTCGACCTCACTGCTGCGCCGCACCTGTTGGTTGGCGGCACGACGGGTTCGGGCAAGAGCGTTTGCTTGCACTCGCTGCTTCTGTCTCTTCTGCTGCGCCACACGTTGGACACCCTGCAACTTGCGCTCATCGACCCGAAGCAAGTGGAGTTCCGGCCGTACGCCAAGCTGCCGAACCTTTATCGCAATGAAATCGCGACTGAGGTGACTGCTGCAAGGGAAATGCTTGAGGAGCTGGTCGTTGAGA
Organism: Cupriavidus sp. GW822-FHT06G04; assembly: GCF_058799075.1. Taxonomy (NCBI): domain Bacteria; kingdom Pseudomonadati; phylum Pseudomonadota; class Betaproteobacteria; order Burkholderiales; family Burkholderiaceae; genus Cupriavidus; species Cupriavidus sp. GW822-FHT06G04. Next base: position 122,375 of record NZ_JBXALD010000013.1, read on the forward strand.
TGGACACGCGTTACGGCATGTTTAACCGCCTCGGTGTCAGCAACATCGGTGAAGCGCGTCGCAATGGTCAGACGTTGCCCTACATCGTCGTGTGTATTGAAGAGATGGCCGACCTGCTCATGCAAGATCAGAACATCGAACCATTGATTGCCCGCTTGGCGCAGAAGGCCCGAGCCGCTGGCATTCACCTGATGCTGGCCACGCAACGACCGGACGCGAAAACCTTCACAGGCCTCATTCGCAGCAATATCCCTGGGCGGATTGCCCTGACGGTTCAGAAGGGCACGGAGTCTACGATCATTTTGGATGAGACCGGTGCGGAGAACCTACTTGGGCAGGGCGATATGCTTTTGAAGATGCCAGGTGAACCGCTGCGCCGCGCTCATGGGTTACTTCTGAAGACAGATCAGGTAGTGGCCGCCATTGGAAAAAAGATCTAAGAACAACGGGGATGCCATGGCAACAGATTCGAGAGAGTGGACTCGGCATTGGGCGGCCTTAAAGCATGAGTTGGCTCTGCGCGCAGTTGAGCCCTTCGAGTCTCCAACTTTTGTTTTCTTTTTTTTGGCAATTGTTGTCGGGATTGGTGGCATTGGAACATGGGTCGAGCTTTTCAAACTTACTCGACCACAAGGAACGACCGATCCACTAGACGGACTTATCACATCCCTTATCACCTTTTTCTTCGCACTCGTGGGCACGTCATGCACGCAGCTCATTATCGAGGAATCGGAAAGCAAAGCCCTACGCGCATTGGCACAGTTCGTTCTGTTTCTAGCCTTCGTTGGCGCTGTCCTTGCGACCGCTGGCGTGGGCTCTGGTCATGCGGGCATCTGGCCCTGGACACTCGCGTCCATTGCTGCCTTGGTGGTTTGGTGGTTAGCCAACGCCAAGTCTCCAGGACTGAGGGATCCTGACGCTCCGACCGGGGGAGCAGTGACAAAGACGCTGCCGGGCAATCTTTCCGATTACAAAACAAAGTGACGCTGAGAGGATGACATGGTCACGTTTCCGTTGAGTGTGCCGGCTCTTCGAGTTGTCCAGCCCATCGGGGTGTATTACGTTGCAGTTATTCCCGCCGAGGTTTTGCTTCAAGTCTCGTACAGCGACAAGCTAACCGCCAAGTGGGATGCAGAACGCAGCATCTATGTTCTTGAGGGAACGCAACGCCCACTACAGGAGAAACGCTTTCAGCAAATAGCAGAATACATATCTCGCGCGGACTCAGCATTTCCCAACACAATCATCTTGGCGGCGAACTTTCGGCAGGAGGATGGTCTGCTTGAGACTGGTCCTGACGAAGCATCACAGTCAGGGACACCTGACCCACGTTGGAGCATTTCTGACGGTGTCGACGGAAGCGCGATGCTCACTATTCCGACAAAGGAAAAGCTGGCCGCAATCATCGACGGACAACACCGACTGCTTGCTTTCGCGCAGGTCAAGAATCCGGACCGTCTGAAGATGCAGTTGATTTGCTCAGTGTTCCTTGGTTTGCCAAAGCCATTCCAGGCCCAGCTATTTGCCACGATCAATTCGACGCAGAAGGCAGTTGACAAAAGTCAGACATATGAATTGTTTGGCTATAACCTTGAGGATGAAGATCCGGAGGAGTGGAGCCCGGACAAGCTTGCTGTTTTCATTACTCGCAGGCTTGGCACGGACTCAGAATCCCCTCTTAAAGGACGCGTTGTAATCGCTGCGGAGACGGACGAAGAGCTCAAGACATTGGGGGCAGAGGCGAACTGGCGAGTATCCACTGCTGTGATTGTTGACGGAGTTCTTCGTCTGATAAGCAGCAACCCGAAGCGCGACACTGCCGCTATGTTGGAAGGTAGCCGCAAACCTCGCGCAATTCTCAGCCAAGGTCGAATTGACCGCTCGGTACTACGAGAACTATATCTTGCTGGACAAGATGAAGTGCTCTACATCCTTACTCGCAACTATCTGAATGCGTGCGAGAAAATTTTCTGGCGAGGTGCCCCCAAAGACTCTTACATTACGAAGACCGTTGGGGTACAAGCGCTGTTAGACGTTCTGAAGCTCGTAGCCAAGAACGCGAATGAAGATCGCGATATATCTGTATCTCGTTTCGAGGGGACTCTCAAGCCAGCGGCAGACATAGACTTCGCTGCTGACGCATTCAAGAATGCAAGTGGAGCCGGAAGGACGACTATAAAGCGCGCCATAGTCGCAGCCTGCGGGCTCTGAGCCACCATCGCAATGTGCGGCCAAGTCAACTGCGATGTATTGCGGACTAGGCTGGGGTAGATAGCGTGCAGAACGTACCAAAAAAGAGGAGCCCGTGCTGCCGTGCCGTGGGTTCCTCAGTCCCTACGGGCCCGCATTAGGGTCGGTGTTCCCAGGATTTCGTGGACGATCAGTACGTCGGGCCTCAGCGAGTCATTGCGCGGACATATTGCGGCGTGAAAGCCTGCGGGACTCGAACTGCGCTACCACAGGTTTTTGTTGGTATTTCCGTTGGTACCGGAACAGTTTGGGGGCATTTCTCGGGGCATGAGGGAACAGGTATGCCGCCTGACGCTGGCGACACAGTTGCTCTCGAGCTTAAAGAACAGCTTCGAGTCCTTTCCTGTCAATCAGGTTCAGCAGCTTTTGAGAAGGTCCGCTCGGCCGCTTGTCGCCAATTTCCCACTTACGCACCGTCGAGGCGCTGGTGTTGAGTGCAGCAGCAAGCACCGCCTGGCTCAAATGAAACCGGGCGCGCAACGCGCGTATTTTCGCGGCATTGTATTCCGGCACGGGTTCGAGGCAGAGGGCCTCGTACTTCTGCATCTTCCGTTTGTCGATAAAACCGAGCCGATGCAGATCGGCCGCCGTTTCTTGAACGGCACCAAGGATCGCGCTTTTGGCTTTACCTTTGGTCGCCATGACAAATCTCCTGTAGCGTTCCGTCGGCCACCGCAAGGTCGAGCTGGCCGGACGTTCTGGCAAGCAAATCTGCAGCAAGACTCTGCAAGGCATCGAGTTCGCTGTCACTGATATTCGAGCGTTCGTTTTTCTCGAATCCGAACACAAAGAACCAACGGGTTCCTTTGTTCGTTGCAATGAGCGTTCTGGCCCCGCCACGCTTGCCGCGCCCGGAAAGGCCAACCCGCTTCTTTACAACACCGCCTCCAAGGTCGGCATCGATCAGCCCGGCAACCATTTCCTCGACCGCCTCGCACAAGGCCGCATCCGTCAGCCCGGACTTGCGCATCCAGCGCTGGAAGTGCCGGGTTTTGAACACTCTCTTCATTGTCGTATTATGCCACTTGGTGGCATAGTTTCAAAGTTGGGCTGAATCGAATTTGATGCCAGCCTGCTCCAGCATCCATGCCTCGATCTTGTCGTGCCACATCCGTAGCATGTCCAGCGGCCGGCGCCGGTAGTGCTTTTCAGCCAGTGCAGATGGCTTGTGCCCTTGGATTTGCGCCACGACTCCCACGGGAACCTCACACCACTCGGAAAGGGTCCCGAATGACCTGCGTAAGCCGTGCAGCGTCACATGGGGCAGGCCGGCAGCTTCAATAGCCTGGTTGTGCGCGTAGCGCGGCTCGGCAATTCGCCCCTTCTCGGAATTGAGGCTGTGAAATACCCAGGGTGACGGTTCCCATTTCTGTCCCCGGCCTTCCAGACTGCGCAGGCGACGCCTGCTGGGAGGCGTTTCATTGAGGTGCTTCAGATCGAGCAATAGGGAGGCCAGATAGGGTGTAAGGGGGATCACACGCCCGGTTTCGATCTTGTCTGCAATATGGAGGCTTCGCCACTGGAAGTCGACATTTTCCCAGCGCAGGGCAGCGAGTTCCTCCCGGCGTGCGCCCGTGATGAGCAGGCCTTGCAGATACGCAGACTGTACTGGATTGTGCAAGGCGCGAACCGCGGAAAACCATGCGGCGAGTTGTTCTCTCTGCAGGCTGTCGCCTTCCTTGGTGCTGATGCCCGGCAACGCCCCGGTGACTTTGGGGGACGTGCAGCAATCCGATGGAATGATCCCAGCGTACTTGTCCTCGCCTTCGCACCACTTGGCGAACGCCTTGAGCATGCGGAAGCCATACGCAGCGCTGGTGGGGCGAGCCGGCACCTCGGATTCCAGCCATGCGCCAACCGTTTTAGCCGTAAGGTTTGACAGCTTCAGGGCCATCAGCGGGTAAAGCGGCCCGCGCTCCGTCTTCTTGCTGCCTCGTTTGGTCAGTTCGCCACCTGGTGCAGCGAGTTTGAGGTGGTCGTTGATATAGCCGAGGGATCTCGGTTTCTTGGTCTTCGGGGAGATTTTAGTGCGCAAGACGTCGAGATAGTCGGCCCACGCGTCGGCGACGGTCACGCTTTCCCGGATTGCAGTTGCTCGCCTAGCCTCATGACTGGCGCGCTGTTCCGCCTTGACTTCACGCGGATCGTGGCCGGCATCGACGAGTATCTGCAGTTGGCGCGCCTCTTCCTGGGCTTTGCTGATCGTCCAGCTTCGTGGGTCGCCAATGGCAGGCGGACAGTCTGCCCGTGAATCTTGCCCTGAAAGATGTAGGACTTTGCCCCGCTTGCTGTGGCGCGTAGCCCTAGGCCGGGTGACGTTGAATCCCACAGGAAGGCTTGTGCTTTGCCCTGTGGGCATCGATGCGCATCGACGCGCGCGGCGGTGAAGTTGACCTTGGCCATTCTCTGAATCAGGAAATCGGGTTACACGGCTCCATGTAACCGCCATGTAACCCAATTGTGCGATATTAAGTCCATCCCGGTCAATGCGGGTATCATCAGGTATAGTCTCGAATCCCTTTATTCATAACGAATTTTTCGGTTACACGGACGTCGATCAACATCGATGAATGCCGTTCTTCGATGATTTGTAATCATCAGGTGGCGGGTTCGAGTCCTGCAGCCGGCACCAAATTTCTGTGAAAAGCCACGCTCACGCGTGGCTTTTTTGCTTTGGGCATCGCCAATCATTCCTCACTTCATCAATTCGGGAGCGATGGCAATCCCGTGCCGACCCGCACCCCGCTCAAGTCGACATTTTCCCGTTCCGATAGCACGTCAGCAGACAAGCGATCAATGGTTGCCCGGTGCGGCCCACGTGGCGGTGTCGCTTTTCCACCAGTGACTTTTCATCGTCATGGCGACGACGGCCGTCTCGCGCATAATCGGCTTTGCGCCACTTCGACCCTTGCCAAAAAGGGCAGCCATCGCGCCGGTGACCGGCCACGCGGTGCGGATATAACCGGTCAAATTGCGGTGTTTCGTTGGGTTAAACAGGAGGGTCAATCGCTATGCTTAGCAAACTGGGGGGCCTGCGCATTGGGCGCTGGATTGCGGCAATTGTCGTCGGGACACTGGCCGCGTGTGGCGGTGGTGGGGACGATGATGGTGGATCGGTGGTGCGCGTTTCGGAGGCCACCACGCTTTCTCCTTCCGCGCTGATGAGTAGCACAACTGATCCGGCGCGGTGGATGCCGTCGGTTAACGACACTTGGCAATTGCAGTTGCAAGGCACGATCAATACCAGTTACAACGCCGCGGTTTTTGACATCGATTTATTCGATACGCCGCAAGCCACTATCAATGCATTGAAGGCGCAGGGCAAGCGTGTCGTCTGCTATTTTTCGGCAGGCAGCAGTGAAAACTGGCGGCCCGATTTTTCGAAATTCAAAGCGGCCGACATGGGCAATGCGCTGGACGGCTGGGCTGGCGAGCGCTGGCTCGATACGCGCTCGGCGAATGTGCGTGCCGTGATGATGGCTCGCATGGACCTGGCGAAATCGAAGGGGTGCGACGGCGTCGATCCCGACAATGTCGATGGCTACACGAACAAGCCCGGCTTCCCGCTGACGGCAGCGACGCAACTCGATTACAACCGGTTCCTGGCGACGCAAGCACACGCGCGTGGTCTGGCGGTGGGTCTGAAGAACGGCGTGGCGCAACTATCCGATCTGGCCTCGGCTTTCGATTTTGCGGTCAACGAGCAGTGCTTCCAGTACAACGAATGCAGCGGTTATTCAGCATTTACCGTACAAGGCAAGCCGGTGTTCAACGTCGAGTATCAGACCAAATGGAAGGACGCGACCACGCGCCAGACGCTCTGTGCCAAGGCGAAGGCATTGAGCTTGCGGACCCTGGTCTTGCCGTTGGCGCTGAACGACAAATTCCGATATAGCTGCGATTAAGTGGACGGCGGCGGGCGGGCTATCTGCCGCTCGCCTTTTCCATCTCGCGCCACGCCAGAAAAAGGCGCGTATCGAATTCCAGTTGGTGATATCGCGGTTCCATATGCTCGCAAAGCCGATAGAACGCCTTGTTGTGATCGGATTCTTTCAGGTGCGCGAGTTCATGCACGACGATCATGCGAAGAAATTCCGGTGGCGCTTCCTTGAATAGCGACGCTACGCGGATTTCCTTTTTCGCCTTGAGCTTACCGCCCTGTACGCGTGAAATTGCCGTGTGCAGACCCAGCGCGTGCTGCGCGGTGTCGAGCCGCGCGTCATAACCGACCTTGTGCAATGGCGGTGCGCTGCGCAGATATTCCTGCTTGATCGCGGCCGTGTATTCGTAGAGTGCGCGATCGGTCTGGACGCTGTGTCGCTCGGGATAGCGGCGGGCAATATGATCGCCCAGCGTACCTGCCGATATGGCGGCGCGCACCTGGTCGAGCACATTGGACGGATAACCGCCCAGAAAACGCATCGGGTCTTTTACGCCCGGTTGCCAGCTGCCCGTCACAGCGATTTAGTGGTGGTGATGATGGTGATGCATCCAGCTGTTATCCATCGAATTCACGAAGGATTCCACAGCGTCCTTGTCACCAGTGGCGTGGCGCATCAGTTCGCCGCATTTGCAGAAACCCTGGTAAGGCGTGATGTGCGAGCAGGCCGACGTCTTCTGCAGATAGAGGGTGACGGGTTTCGTGCACTTCTTGCACTTGAACTTCAGGGTAAGGGCGGGTTTGCTCATTGGAATCGGTGGAAAATCTGCGGAAATGAGAACCCGATATTGTACTTGCCGCGCTCCAAGCGTGCCCAGCGGGCCGTTGCAGGTCGATCGGTTTGCTACACTGCCGCCATTCCCCGAAATCCAACCGAACACGCATCCCATGGCACAGTACGTTTTCACCATGAACCGCGTGGGCAAGATCGTTCCGCCCAAGCGCCACATTCTCAAGGACATTTCGCTGTCCTTTTTCCCCGGTGCCAAGATCGGCGTGCTGGGCCTGAATGGCTCGGGCAAGTCCACGCTGTTGAAGATCATGGCCGGTCTCGACAAGGAGATCGAGGGCGAAGCCACGCCGATGCCGAACCTCAATATCGGCTATCTGCCGCAAGAGCCGCAACTCGATCCCGAGCAGACCGTGCGCGAATCGGTGGAAGCCGCGCTTGGCGGCGTATTCGAAGCACGCAAGAAACTCGACGAAATCTACGCCGCGTATGCCGAGCCCGATGCGGATTTCGATGCGCTGGCCGCCGAGCAGGCGAAATATGAGGCGATCCTCGCCGCCAGCGATGGCAATAACGCCGAGTTGCAGCTCGATATTGCTGCCGATGCGCTGCGCCTGCCGCCGTGGGACGCGAAGATCGGCAATCTGTCCGGCGGTGAAAAGCGTCGCGTCGCGTTGTGCCGCCTGCTGCTATCGCGCCCGGACATGCTGTTGCTCGACGAACCGACCAACCACCTCGATGCCGAATCGGTCGACTGGCTCGAACAGTTCTTGACGCGCTTTCCCGGCACCGTGGTGGCTGTCACCCATGATCGCTATTTCCTCGACAACGCGGCCGAATGGATTCTGGAACTCGACCGAGGCCACGGTATTCCGTGGAAGGGCAATTACAGCTCGTGGTTGGAGCAGAAGGAAAATCGCCTGAAGCAGGAAGAGGCCAGCGAATCGGCGCGTCAGAAAGCCCTGAACAAGGAGCTGGAATGGGTGCGCCAAAACCCGAAGGGCCGCCAGGCCAAATCGAAGGCTCGTCTGGCGCGTTTCGACGAACTGAACAGCCAGGAATACCAGAAGCGCAACGAAACCCAGGAAATCTTTATCCCGGTCGGCGAGCGCCTCGGCAACGAAGTCATCGAGTTCGAAAATGTCAGCAAGGGTTATGGCGATCGCCTGCTGATCGACAACCTGAGTTTCAAGGTGCCGCCGGGCGCCATTGTCGGCATCATCGGCCCGAACGGCGCCGGCAAGTCGACCTTTTTCAAGATGCTGACTGGGAAGGAAAAACCGGACAGCGGCGAGATCAAGATCGGACCCACGGTAAAGATGGCGTTTGTCGACCAGAGCCGCGATGCGCTGGACGGCAGCAAGACCGTGTTCGAGGAAATCTCGGGCGGCTCGGACGTCCTGACCGTCGGCCGTTATGAAACCCCGTCGCGCGCCTATATCGGCCGCTTCAATTTCAAGGGCGGCGATCAGCAAAAGACTGTCGGTACATTGTCGGGCGGCGAACGCGGTCGTTTGCATATGGCCAAGACGCTGATCGCGGGCGGCAATGTGCTGCTGCTCGATGAGCCGTCAAACGATCTCGATGTGGAAACGCTGCGCGCGCTGGAAGACGCGTTGCTGGAATTTGCCGGCTGCGTCATGGTGATTTCCCATGATCGTTGGTTCCTGGACCGTATTGCCACCCACATCCTCGCTTTCGAAGGCGATTCGCATGTGGAGTTCTTCCCCGGCAATTATCAGGAATATGAGGCCGACAAGAAGAAGCGTCTGGGCGAAGAGGCCGCCAAGCCGAAGCGCATCCGCTACAAGCCGATCATGCGTTGATGGCAGTCTGAAAGCGCGATCGCTCCGCTCATGGAGCGAAACGCGAGGGGCGATCCCGAAGGCAATATCGTTGCCGCCGGGGTTCGCCCCTTTTTCATATTGGCGCTTCGGCAAGGCGCATCCATGAGCGCCGGTTTTGCCGAGCGTCCCGCCTTTCGTTATGCCCTTACCAGCCGCACCAGCGTAATTTCCGACGGCGCACCGAATCGCTTTGGCGGTCCCCAATATCCGGTGCCACGGCTCACATAAATCCAGAGATTTTCGAGTCGATTCAGCCCGTGCACATATGGCTGCTGCATTGGCACGAACAGATTCCACGGCCAGAACTGTCCGCCATGCGTATGTCCCGACAACTGCAGATCGAAACCCGCGGCAGCGGCGGCCGGGGCGGTGCGCGGCTGATGCGCTAACAGCACGCGTGCCGCGGCATCGGACGGCGCGCCTAGCAGCGCTTGCGCCGGATCGCTGCGATGACTCTCGATGAATCCGCCCGCGGTGAAATCGGTCACACCGCCCAGCACTAGCGACGCATCGCCACGCCGCACCACCACGTGCTCGTTCAGCAGTACGCGCAGTCCCAGGCGTCGCAATTCCGCGATCCATGCTTCAGCGCCCGAGTAATACTCATGGTTGCCGGTGACCACGTAGGCGCCATGCCGCGCCGATAACCGGGCGAACGGCGCGGTGTGGGCCGACAGCTCGCGCACCGACCCGTCGACGAGGTCGCCGGTCACCGCGATCGCATCGGGCTGCAGGCTGTTGACGCGCTCGACGATGCGTTCCAGATACGGCCGCTTGATCGTGGGCCCGACGTGGATGTCGCTGATCTGCGCGATCGTGAAGCCGTGGAATGCATCCGGCAGGTTGGCGATGGGCACGTCGATCTTTACCACTTTGGCCAGACTGCGCGCATTGATGTACCCGATCACGCAAACGGCGATTGCCAGCAGCGCCACCGTCGTCGCGCTGTCGGCGCGCAGCCAGTTCGGCTGCCAGCCCGCAATCGTCGCCACCAGCAGGACAATGTCGCGCAAGAATGTCAGCACCAGAAGCGATGAGAAAAATCCCATCGCGAGCATGCCGATCCAGCTCAGCGCGTCCGCCCAGGTAGTGGACAACCGACGCGCCATCAGCGCGGCAGGAATCAGCAGCGTGGAGGCGATCAGCCAGAGCACGGCCAAGCCATGGACCGCCATCGGCACCGGCAGATCGGGCAACAGCCGCACGCCGATGTAGACATGCAGCGCGGTGACGATGGCGGCCGGAAACAGCAGGGAGCGGCTTAAGCGCCTGGAACTCATGGCGGGGGTTTCAGAGTCGGATTCGGGTGTAGGTGAGGTTGCTGCCGCTCGCCTTCAAGGGCGAATGCTTCGCATCTTCAGTGAAATCGGGCCAATCCAGCGAAGCAAGATGCACACCATAGTATTGGCGTGTTGTGCGATCTGTCCGATTTATTTATGACCGATGAATGTTTTCGATGCGCGTTGTTCCCGCCATCGCACTAAATTAGATTCGTCGAGTTGCACGCGTGCCGCATGCTGCCCATCCCTGTCGGAGAATCCATGTCCTTACCCAAGCCGAAGCGTACCCCGATCGGTCAGATGCTGATTGCTGCCGTACTGGTGTCGACCGCCGCGCCCGGCGCACTCGTGATCGGCACGGCTCACGCCCAAGCGGCCAACACCGCGCAGAAGCTGGCGCCGCTAAGCTGGCCGCGCAACTTCGATGTGGCCAGCGACCATGTCGAGCTATACCAGCCGGAAATCGAAAAGTGGGACGGCAACCGGATCTCGGGTCGCGCGGCGGTGGCGATCGGCGCAAAGCAGGCGACGCCAACCTACGGGGTGGTGCGTTTCTCGGCTCAGGCAGATATCGACAAGCCGTCTTCGCTGGTGCAACTGTCCGATATTCAGATCGATAGCGTCGATGTGCCAACACGCCCTGACGCCGCCGACAAGATTCGCCAGGCGCTGATCGCCCGCCTATCGTCAAAGGGCCTGACCGTGCCGCTCGAGGAACTGCAGGCCAGCTACGCGGTGTCCCAGCAACTGGCGAAGGCCGACCGCGTACCGGTGAAGAACGATGCGCCGCAGATCCTGTTCGCCACCACGCCGACGATTCTGGTGCATGTGGACGGCGACCCGGTCTGGCGCGCCGTGGAGGGCAGCAGTTATCAGCGCGCCATCAACAGCCGGGCACTTCTGTTGCGCGACGCGAGCAACGAGATGTGGCTGCAGGCGGCCGGTTACTGGTATCGATCGGAATCGGCGGGCGGGGCGTGGGAAGTCGTCGCCAGTCCGCCGGCTGCGCTGCTCGGCGCGGCCGGCAAGATCGCGGCGGCGACGGGCCAGCCGAAGCCCGATCCCATGTTGCCGGCCGATGGCAAAAAGCCGGCGCGCGCGCCGGTCGTGCTGATGGCGACGCGGCCGGCCGAGCTGATCATCACGACGGGCGAGCCGCAGATGAAGCCGGTGGGCGGCGCGGGGCTGCTGACGATGGCGAATGCGGACCACGCGGTCTTCGTCGATCCCGCGAACAATCAGACCTACGTACTGATATCGGGCCGATGGTTTCGCGCCTCGATGCTGAACGGTCCGTGGGAATACGTGCCCGGCTCGCAGCTGCCGGCCGACTTCGCAAAGATCTCGCCACAGGATCCCAAGTCCAATGTGCTGGTGTCGGTGCCCGGTACACCGCAGGCGCGCGAGGCGGAAATCGCCGCCACCATTCCGCAGACGGCGTCGGTGTCACGCAGCAAGGCGACCATCGCGGTCACCTACGACGGCACGCCAAAGTTCGAACCTATTTCGGGCACGTCCCTGCACTACGCCGTGAATACCGGCACGCCGGTCATCGAGACCGACAGCTCGCACTATTACGCGGTCGCCAACGGCGTCTGGTTCACGGCCAGCGCGCCGGGCGGCCCGTGGCAGGTTGCCACCGAGGTGCCGTCGGCGATCTACACGATCCCTCCCAGTTCGCCGCTGTACTACGTCACCTATGTGCGGATCTATTCGGTCACGCCGACGACCGTCGTGGTGGGCTACACGCCCGGCTATATGGGCGTGGTGGTGAGCCCGGACGGCACGGTGGTATATGGCACCGGCTACGTCTATCCGCCATACGTCGGCAGCTATTACTACGGCTATCCGGTGACTTATGGATACGGCGCGGGATTCGGCATCGGCGTGGCCGAAGGGTTTGCGTTCGGTTTCGCGGCGGGCGCGATCTGGGGCGCGGCGGCGCCGTACTGGGGCCCGTACTGGTATGGCGGCGCAAGCTTCGTCAATATCAATTCAGCCAACTTCTATGGCCGCTGGGGACAGGGTACGGTGACGCATGCCGAGGGCTGGAACAGCTGGACGGGCACGCAATGGCGCGGCACCGCCGGCGCCGGCTATAACCCGACCACCGGCGCGCGATTCCAGGGTAGCCAGGGCGCGGCATTCAATCCTTATTCCGGCAACTTTGCGGCCGGCAGGCAGGGGTCGTTCGCCAATCCGTCCACCGGGCGCGAAGGCGCGGCGCGCGGCGGCGTGGCCGGCAATCAATACACCGGCAATTACGCGGCGGGCCGTCAGGCGGCCGGCTATAACGCGCAGACAGGTCGCGTGGGCGCCGCCGAAGCCGGTATCGCTGGAAACGCCCAGACCGGGCAGTACGCCGCTGGCAGCCGCGGTTTCGTCGCCAATCCGAACAAGGACAACGCAGTGGTCTGGAATAACGGTAACGTCTATGCCGGCCACGACGGCAACGTCTACCAACACACGGACGGCGGATGGCAGAAGCACACCAGCAACGGTTGGGAACCTGTGCAACAGAACAGTGAAGTTCACAACCAGCTCGAACAGCAACGACAGGCGCGCGAAGTGGGCCAGCAGCGCTTTGGCAACGCTGCTGCCCAGCAGTGGCAGGGCAGGTTCGCGCAAGGAGCCGGCGGGCGATTTGGCGGCGGCGGCCACTTCCACGGATTCCGTCGCTAGACGGCGGCCCGGCGCCGCGCCGGCATCGCGCGGTCAGCTTGCTGCGCGTGTCAATGGCGTGCCGACCATTCCGTCTTTCGCACGCCGACGGCGGTGATCAGGCCATACGACGTTATGCCCAGCGCGACGCCGAGGAAATGGCCGTCCAGGCCCATTCCGGCCATATTGGCCAGCAACCAGCCGCCGCCCGCGGCCAGCGCGATGCGGCTCAGGCCGGCGATGATCGGCCAGCGCATGCGTCCGGCACCCATCGACGCAAAGTACAGTGCCATGCCAAGGCCGAAGCCGCCAAACGCCGGCCCGACCCACGACAGCGCGCGCGCAGCAATGGCCGCGACTTCCGCGTCTCGCGTGAACAGCCGTGCGAACTGCTCCGGCGCCAGACCGACGGCCGCGCCCACGCTCCCGGCGATCAGCAGCGCAAGCAGCGCCCCGACCCACGCGGTGCGGCGCGCCGTATGCCAGTCGCCAGCGCCCACCGCGCGCCCGACCAGCGCGGTCAGCGCCGATCCCACGCCGAAGGCCAGCGGAATCATCAGGAATTCCAGACGCGCCGAAATGCCGTAGGCGGCCACCGCCGTGGTGCCGAAATGCCGCAGTTGCGCGGTCACAAGAATCGTCGTCAGATTGGCTACCGACGCCAGCGCGCAGGCCACCAGTCCGACCGAAAGGATCCGGTAGAACAGGGCACCCGACGGCCTGACGCGCAGGGTCGGCACGAACCCCGCACCGCCGCGGATCACCACCCACGCCATCGCCAGCGCCGCGCCCCACGACACCAGCGCCAGCCCCGCTCCGATACCGGCCAGGCCCATGCCGAGCGGCTCGGCAAACCACCACGACACGATCGGAAAAGCGATCCACATGCCGGCCAACACGCGCGCCGCCAACGCATGACGCCCGCCGCCGCGCAGCACTGACGCCAGCGTATTGGCCAGCCACGCGGGCACCGCGCCCGCACCGAACAGCCAGATGGCGTATTGCGCCGCCGCTTCGGCCGCCGTCGCGCCGGCCACTGCGCCGAACACTTCGCGCGGAAATCCGGCCAGCGCAATGGCAAACAGCAAGCCCGCCGTGACCGCGATGATCAGCGCGTGGATCACCAGCGAAGAGGCGTCTTCGCGCTTACCGGCCCCCAGCGCGCGTGCGATGGCCGAGACCACGCCGCCGCCCATCGCGCCGGTGGACATCTGTTGCAGCAGCAGCGCAAACGGCAGCACCACGGCCCAGCCGGCCAGCGCCGACGTGCCTTGACGGGCGGCCAGCCACGTTTCGATCAACTGCGCGCCGGCCTGGAGAAAGGCCACCAGGCTGGTCGGCGCGGCCAGCACAGCAATGCGGCGCGCAATGTCGGCGGAGGAAATCGGTTCGGCCGGCGTCGCGGCACCGCCCAGGGTCATCGCCTCAGGCTTGCTCATCGGCCGCCTCCTTGCTGGGAGCGTTTTCGACGGGCCGATCCTGGCCATCGACATCGCCAAATCTTGCGCGCAGATAACGGCCGGCCCCTGGGCCCGGCCGCACGCGCAGATCGTCCACGCCGATTGCGCTGCCGTCGGCCCGCGTCAGCCGACCGGCGACGATCTCGTTGCCCTCGCGCCGGTCTTCCAGCACCGTCAGCGGCCCCTTTTCATCGGCCAGCCAACGGTCGGCCCACGACTTGAGCGCCACGTAGACGGGAAAGAAGTCGCGTCCCATCTCGGTCAACTGGTACACATGGCGCGCGCCGCCGCCCGGCGCCGGCACTTTCGCCAGCAGCCCGTGCTCCACCAGCGTCTTGAGGCGCGCGCTGAGGATGTTGGGCGCAATGCCGAGATGCTTCTCGAACTCATCGAAACGCGAACTGCCGTAATACGCCTCGCGCATCAGCAGGATGGCCCAGCGCTCGCCCAGCATCGCCATCGAACGGGCGACAGGGCAGGGCATGCTGGCAAAGTCTGTAGGCGCCATGGTCTCCCCTTTTTACTTTTGAAATGCAAGTTCAGGGAATCATAGCTTGCAAATCGCAAGTGTGCCGGGATTTTGTTCTTACGCGGCCGAGAACACCTCCAGCCCGGCGATCGCGTCGCGCAGGAATCCGATCAGGGCCCGCGTGGCCATCGACAGATGCGGGTTGGGCGTGGTGATGATGTAAAGCCGGTTTCCCAGCCCTTCGGGTTTCCATTCCGGCAGCACCGGCACCAGCGACCCGCGCCGCACATCGTCCCAGCCCATGTAGCGCGGCAGCAGGCTGATGCCGTGGCCCTGGCGCACCGCGTTCATCAGGAACGGAAAGTGTTCGGATTGCAGATAGGGTGTGATCTCGACATCCTCGCGTTCCGGCCCGCATGTCGAATCCCGACCCAGGGTCAATAAGAATCGTCTGGATGTGTATGGCGGGCACAGGAAGCGGCACGCGGTCAGATCGGCGGGCTTGTTCAGTGGCGGCAGCCGGGACAGATACTCGGGCGATGCGCACAGTTGCCAGCGGATCGCGCAGACTTCGCGCGCCACGGTATCTAGCGGCGGTTCGGAGGTCACCTTCAACGCGACATCGATCTCGGCGGCGATCAGATCGGTGACGCGGTTGGCAAAGAACACGCGCAGCGAGATGCCCGGATGTCGTTCGGCAAACTGCAGCAGCAGCGGCGCGATGAACGCATCGCCAAGGCCGGTCGGCACGCTGACGCGCACATGGCCGCGCAGGGTTTTGCCCAGACTGTCGATTTCGGCGCGCGCGGCGGCGACTTCCTGCAGGATGCGCAAGCCATGCTCATACAGCGACTGGCCCGCGTCGGTCATTTCGAGCCGGCGGGTGGTTCGCCGCAACAGCATCGTCCCGGCCTGCTCCTCCAACTGGGCCAACTGGCGGCTCACCTGGGAACGCGTGACGCCGCGCCGCCGGCCGGCTTCCGCCAGATTGCCGGCCTCGACGATATCCACAAAAGCTTGAACAAGATTGAGGTCCATGCGACGAATCCGAAAGCAACGTCAAGTTTGACGCAACATTGTGATTCCGCTGGAAGGGATTGTCGATGCAGGCGCGCGTCGTTAAAGTGATCCGCTGCTAGTCATAAGGCAATTACAAGGAGACATCGCATGGCCGCAGACCTCTGGTTCGAATCATTGCATCGCGCGGGCGCGGACGTACTGGATCGCGGCACGAGGCTGGCGGGCGGACTGGGGCAGTTGGGGTTGGGCGAGGGCGGCGTGGTGGCGGTGCTGCTTCGTAACGATCCCGTTTTTGCCGACGTGGTGTTTGCCTGCCGCACGGCGGGCACCTACTACTGCCCCATCAACTGGCACTTCACGGCCGAGGAAGTGCGATTCCTGCTGCACGATAGCGGCGCGCGCGTGTTGATTGCCGATGCCGATCTCCTTCCGGCCGTGCAGGCGGTGCTACCGCCCGGAATGGTGGTGTTGAGCGTCAATGGCGCGCACCCCGATGCAATCGAATATGAGCCGTGGCTCCAGACGCGAGCCCCCTACGACGGGCCGCGCGTTGCGCCGCGCGGGCACCTGGCCTATACGTCCGGCACGACCGGGCGGCCGAAGGGCGTGCTGCGCCAGCCCGTGCCGCTCGACCAGCTCGATGATCAGCTCGCCCGCATGCGGTCTGTCGTAGCCAAGGCGATCGGCATCGTTCCCGGATGCCGCGCGCTGATGTCCGCGCCGCTCTATCACAGCGCGCCAAGCGTATTTGTGCAGAATGCCTTGCAGATCGCGGAGCGGCTGGTCCTTACGCCGCGCTTCGATCCGGAGCAGGTCCTGGCGCTGGTCGAAAAGCACCGCATCGACGTGCTTTATCTGGTGCCGATCATGTACGTGCGGCTGCTGAAGTTGCCGCCGGAAGTGCGCGCCCGGTACGACCTGTCATCGATTCGCTTTGTGGCGTCGACCGGGTCGCCGTGCGCCCCGGAAACCAAGCGCGCCATGCTCGAGTGGTTCGGACCGGTGATTCACGAAACCTACGCGTCGAGCGAAGCCGGCATGATCACCGTGGCCACGCCTGCCGACGCGTTGTCGCGCCCAGGCACGGCAGGGCGTCCCGTCGACGATGCCAGTATTCGGATCCTGAGTGAGGACGGCAAGCCGTGCGCGCCCGGCGAAGTGGGGCTGGTCTATGTCCGCCAGCCCGCGTATCCCGACTTCACCTATCTGAACAACGATGCGGCACGGCGCGCCATCGATGTCGACGGCCGCGTCGCGCTGGGCGACCTTGGCTATGTCGATGCCGACGGCTACCTGTTCATCTGCGATCGGGCCTCGGACATGGTGATTTCCGGCGGCGTGAATATCTACCCGGCCGAGATCGAGCATGAACTTGCGAACTATCCCGGCGTGGCAGATTGCGTGGTGTTTGGCGTGCCTGACGACGAATACGGCGAACGACTGCATGGCGTGATCCAGCCGGTTGCGGGCGCCAGCGTCGCGCCTGAAGCGGTTGTGGAGTGGTTACGTGGGCGGCTTTCCGGCTTCAAGGTGCCGCGCACCATCGAGATCGTCGCGCAATTGCCGCGCGACGAAACCGGCAAGCTCGCCAAGCGGCGATTGCGCGATCAGCATTGGGCCGGCCGCCAACGGCGCGTATAGCCGCGGTCGATTGGCGTCGCCGATTGCCGCTTTCCAGAGCCCGCTTTCGAAGCGCATCGCCAACGCAACAAACAACAAAGAAGACACAGGAGACAACACATGAATCGAAGAATCGTGCTGATGCTGGCCGCCGCGCTGGGCGTCGCTGTCGCCGCGCCTGCAACGTTCGCGGCGTGGCCGGAGCGTCCGATCAAACTGGTTGTGCCTTACACGCCGGGCGGATCCACTGACCAGTTCGGCCGCGCGCTGGCCGAAGGCATGACGCGTGGGCTGAAGCAGCCAGTTGTGGTGGAGAATCGCCCCGGCGCCAATACGATGGTCGGCACGCAGAGCGTGGCCCGTGCGCAGCCCGACGGCTACACGGTGCTGATGGGCACCAGCGCCAGCATGGTGCTGAATCCGCTGCTCTACAAGAAGACGGGATACGACCCGAAGGACTTCAAGGTCATCCTGATTGGCATCGAAGTGCCGTTGGTGGTGGTCACCAACAATCAGGTGCAGGCCAGCAACCTCAAGGACTTTGCCGCGTATGCCAAGGCAGCCGGCGGCAAACTCAACTATTCGTCGGTGGGACTTGGCAATCCGCTGCAATTGGCGACGGAAATGTTGAAGTCCGAACTCGGCATCGACATGACGCATGTGCCGTACAACGGCAGCGCACCCGCGTTGTCGGCATTGCTGGCCAACGATGTGCAATTGATGGTCGATGTGGTCAGCACATCGCTGCCGCATATCAAGGCGGGCAAGCTCAAGGCGCTGGCCGTGACCGGGCGCTCGCGGCTCGAGGTGCTGCCGAACGTGCCGACGGTGGCGGAAAGCGGCCATCCGAATTTCCATGCCGCGACATGGTTCGGCCTTGCGGTGCCCGCGCAGACCCCGCCGGAAGCCGTCGCCAAGCTGCAGGCCGCTGCGTCGCATGTCCTGACCGAAGCCGCGTTCCGCAACACGTTCAGCGCGCTGGGATTACTGGTGCAAGCGCCGCGCACCCAGGCGGAAATCGATCGCTACGTGGCCGCCGACCGCGAAAGCTGGGGAAAGGTCATTCGGGATAACCACATCAGCCTGGACTGACGGCTGAACCTGCGGGTGCCACTGCCACTGCCAATGTCGATGTCGATGTCGATGGCACTGGCGATGTTGGAAGTCGGTGGCGATGGCAGATGGCATCCAGCGGCAGTCGGCTGGCCGATGGGGCGTATAGTTCGGGGTGGTCGACGTGGTCTCGCTGCGTCGACGACTTCGCCCCCTTCAGTTCCACGCACGCTGCCGCATTCCCGCCATGACAGATTCTGTCGAGCCGCCTGATTCTTCTTCATCGGACGCTTCGCGCTCTGCGCATCCTTCTTCGTCTTCCGCTTCCAGATCGGGCGCAACGGTTTCCGATGCGGCCGCACCGTCTGAATCGTCCGGTGCATCATCGGCGCGGCCGGAGCCCGCTATGGGGCCGCCAACGCGTGCGGATCGCCTGCGCGAGCTCCGTCTGCGCGCGCGCAGGGCGGCGGATCGAAAGAGCCGGCAGGTTGGACGCATCTCGCGCACGTCGATGCGGTATGCGGTGTTCATGTGCGGCGCCGGCGGCGTGGCCGCGTTTTCGATGGTGTTCGCCTATATCGCCGAACTGGCGCTGCGTTGGAATGCCTCGGTCACCAGAGCCACGCCATGGCTGGCGTTCGTCATGCTGCCGTTTGGCCTTGCCGCGTTGCGCTGGCTGACGATCCGCTTTGCCCCGCAGGCGCGCGGCAGCGGCATTCCGCAAGTCATTGCGGCGGTGACACTGGCGCCCGCGAGTACGGCGCAGACCGTGCTCGTGTCGTTCCGTCAGTCGATGTGGAAGGTGTTGCTGACCACGGGCGCGCTGCTGGCCGGCGCGTCGGTCGGGCGCGAGGGGCCGTCGGTGCAGGTCGGCGCGGCGGCAATGCTCTCGTGGGGACGCTGGTGTCACGAGAAGCTGCAGTTCCGGATCGGCTTCCATCCGAATGCGTTGATCGCCGCAGGTGCGGCGGGCGGACTCGCCGCGGCGTTCAATACGCCGCTGGCCGGCGTGGTGTTCGCCATCGAGGAACTGGGCCGCGGCACGGCTGTGCGCTGGGACAGGGTGGTGCTGTCCGGCGTGCTGACCGCGGGCTTTCTTTCATTGGCCATATTCGGCAACAACCCCTATTTCAGCGTCAAGGTGCCGATGCTGGTGCTGACCAGCGCGTGGGGACCGGTGCTGCTTTGCGCGGTGGTCAACGGCGTGATGGGCGGCCTGTTTGCAAAAATCCTGATCGCCGGCGTACCGGGCCTGGCGCCGCGCGCGTGGCGCGGCTGGCTGTCGGAGCATCCGGTGGCGGTGGCCTTCGGTTGCGGGCTGGTGGTCGCGGCGTTGGGCTGGGCCACGGCCGGCGCCACCTTTGGCACCGGTTATGAGCAGGCATCCGGACTCATCAACGGCGAATCGCACAGCACGCTGTGGTTTGGCATTGCCAAGTTCGTGGCGACCGTTGTGTCGTATTTCGCCGGCATTCCCGGCGGGATCTTCACGCCTTCGCTGGCAATCGGCGCCGGCATCGGCGAAAACATCGCGCATTTCATGACCGGCATGGCCGAACCGCGCGTGCTGGCGCTGGTCTCGATGGCTGCATTCCTGGCGGCGGCCACGCAGGCGCCGATCACGGCCAGCGTGATCGTCATGGAAATGACGCGCACGCAGGATCTGACCATCTATCTGCTCGCGGCTTCGCTGCTGGCGTCGTTCCTGTCGCGACAGTTCAATCCGCATCCGTTCTATCACCATATGGGCCACGCGTTCCGCCGCGAAGCGATGGCGATCGGCCGCCGGCAACCTTCGCCGTAACAGCCTGTTACAGACCGTTGTGGGCGCGCCGCTGAAGTGTCCGTTCGAACGATCGACCCGATGGCGGCGCTATCGGCGATGTCTTACCATGTGCCGCGCGCGCACCGGCGGCAGCAGATCGCCAAGCCGCGCCTGTGTACCGGCGGCACATTGACTCGTCGGTGAAGTGGGCTTCGACGCCTTTCGGGGAGCAGGACATGGCCACGCAACGACCGGGCGGTACGCGCCCAACCGCCGCGCAACAACGCCCGCCGCACGGCTCGGCGCAAAGCGCGCCGCGCAAGCCGGCCGTGCCGGCGCCGGACCTCGCCGCGGATACCGCCATCTGGCACACGCGCGGTCTGCAGACCAACTCGCGCATGCGCGCGCCGCTGGTGCAACGCACGCCCGTGCGCCAGTTGCCGCCGAGCCCCGTGCCGCGTCTTATCCTTTGGGCCGTGCTGATCGGCATCGCACTGGTATGCTTCCAGACCGTGAAGCATATGCTCCGTTAATTCCTGTCGGTTAGGCATCACACCGTGATGCCGGCCAGACCCGGCAGGAACCCTCAACACGGAGCGGGCTCCAAAGCGGAGCCTATTTCAGGAGCGTGTTTTGAGATTTACTGTTGCCGGGCTGGCCGTGGCTGCCCTGCTGGCGAATGTTGTCGCCCATGCCGCACCCGCAGCGCCCGCCGCTGCCTCTACCGCCGCGCCCGCTGTGGCCCCGAGCGCCGCATCGATTATCGAAGGCAAGGACAAGTTTTCGACGATGCTCGATACGCTCGAAATTGGTAGCCCGTTGCCTGCGCTGCCCGATTGCGCAGATCATCGGTCGCCGGACGGCAAGGATGTCAACGCCTACTGCGTGGAATTGCGTGGTGACGGCGTCATGCGCCAGGTTGGCGTGCCGCGTGACAAGCGTCCAACCTTCATGGATGGTCCGCGACTGGTGGCGTTTGTCGACGGTAATGCGTTGGTGGGCCTGATCGTGCCGACCGATGGCATCCGATCCCAGGACGCTGCCGCGCAGGCCCTGAACGCACGGTACGGCAAACCGTTTCGCCAGGAAAACATCGACATGAAGGACAAGGCGGGCAAGCCGGTGAAGAGCATTCACGCCGGCTGGATGCGCAAGCCGCTGACTGTCGAGCTTTACGCGATTCCCGAAAATCCCAGCGAGGGCACGATCGAACTGCTGCTGCCGCAGGCGCGCGCCTTGATGGCCAACCGCGATGCCGATGTGGCGAAGGCGCTGGCGCCGCCGCCGGCCTCGGCCGCCGCGGCGAAGAAGGGTGACAAACCGGAGAAATCCGAGAAAGCCGAGAAATCGGACAAGGCCGACAAGAAAGCGCCCGCCAAGCCGATCAACCCGGGCAGCTGGTAAGCCAGCGGCGCGCGGGTGGGCTTGGCGAGCGGGGCGGCTTCAGAGGCCGTCCATGACCTTGTCGAGCCCGCGCACCACGCCGCGCAACGTATGCACGCGGCGAATTGCCAGTAGCGCCCCGGAAACATAGGGCTTCGATCCGTCGCCCGCTTCGTGCTTGATGTGCAGGCGCTGTCCGTCGGCGCCGAAAATCACTTCGACGCCAAGCTGATAGCCCGGCAACCGCACGGCATGCACTTGCGTGCCGGACATCGTTGCGCCGCGTGTTTCGCGCGGGCCGCTGACCTGATCGACAGGCACCGCCTGGGCCGCCTGCTTGATCTCGCCGAGCCGGAATGCAAGCTCGCGCACCGTGCCCGATGGCACGTCGACCTTGCCAGCCTTGGCATAGTCGATGATTTCCCAATGATCGAGATGGCGCGCCGCCATCTCGGCAAATTTCTGCAGCAGCACCACCGTGATGGCGAAGTTGCCGCACGCAAGCACGCCGCGGTCGGCCTTGCGCGCGGCCGCGTCGATGTCGGCGTAGTCTTCGTCGGAAAGCCCCGATGTGCCAACCACCACATGCGCGCCATGGGCCAGCGCCTGCAGAATGTTCTGCTTGGCGACGGCCGGCTTGGTGTATTCCACATACACGTCATAGGGGGTGGTGCCCAGCGCGTCGATGCTGGCGGCGGCCACGCCCGAGGTGTCCCGGTGGCCGGTCAGGCTTGCCAGCGGCTGTCCTGCCGCGCCGCGTGACAGGCCGCCCACCAGCGTCATATCGGACGCATGCGCCACGCCGCGCGCCAGTTCCGCGCCCGCCCAGCCCGTCACGCCGCCCACCACCACGCGAATACGATCGCTCATTGCTGTCCTCCGAATCGTTGCAAGGGCTGCAAGCATAGCGCGGCGCAATGTTCCGCGCCGGGCCGGGCGCATTCGCGGGTTGCCGAAGGGCGTGATCGGACGATTGCGCGGGCGCCTGCTAATCGGTCGCGCGTCGGCGGTCGATCTTCCTGGCCAGCACGATCGACGTCGTGGTGTGGTTCACGCCATCGAGCATACCGATCTCGTCGAGCAATTTATCGAGCCGTGCATGCGTGTCGCAACGGATCACAGCCATGTAGTCGACGGGGCCGCTGACGGAATTAAGCTCTTCCACCTCCGGCAGCCGCTGCAGCGCGCGCACCACGCCGGGCGCGGCCTTCGGCTGCACCGACAGGCCGCAGAAGGCCAGGATGGCGTTGTCCTCCATCCGGCTGCCGAGGCGCACGCCATACCCGGCAATCACGCCGGTCCGTTCCAGCCGGGCAATGCGGGCCACCACGGTCGTGCGCGCGATGCCCAGCGCGCGCGACAGGTTGGCCGCGCTTTCCCGCGCGTTGGCTTGCAGCAGCGCCAGCAAGTGGCGATCGGTCTGATCGAGGTCGGCCATCGTTGTCACCTGACGATTCGTCGAATTACTACGTCGATACGACCGATTATGCCGGGCTTTCGTCAATCTTGTGGCTATAAAACGTGCGTCACGCTGCTCATACTTCAGTCATCCCTGCGATTACTGACGGAGTCCGCCATGCAACTTTCCTCGCTGGGTCCCGCCGCCGTGCGTGACCTGACCGCCGCGCCGCGGCCGCTTTCGGTTGTCGTGCTGGGCGCCGGAAAGATCGGGCGCGTGATCGCCACGATGCTGGCCGATAGCGGCGACTACCGCGTTTGCCTGGTCGATCATGATGCCCATCGGCTGGACGGCCTGCCGCGCGCGATTGCCGTGCGGGCTGGCGATCCCACCGAGCCGGGCACGTGCGCGGCGCTGCTCGCGGGTGCCGACGCGGTGCTGAACGCTTTGCCGTTTCACGCGGCGGTGCACGTGGCGACGGTTGCGGCGCGCCTGGGCGTGCATTATTTCGATCTGACCGAGGACGTCGCCGCCACGCACGCGATCCGCGCGCTGGCCAATGACGCACGTTCGGTGCTGATGCCGCAGTGCGGGCTGGCGCCCGGTTTCATCGGCCTGGTCGGCAACGACCTGGCCCGGCAATTCCTGCGCGGCGGCGGCGAACTGCTTGAGCTTCGCATGCGCGTGGGCGCGTTGCCGCGCTATCCAAGCAATGCGCTCAAGTACAACCTGACGTGGAGCACCGAAGGGCTGATCAACGAATACTGCAATCCGTGCGAGGCGATCGTCGATGGTCGTCGCGTGGAACTGCCCGCGCTGGAAGGACTCGAGACATTTGCGCTGGACGGCGTGGAATACGAAGCCTTTAATACCTCGGGTGGGCTGGGCACGCTGCCCGAGACACTAGGCGGCCGCGCGCGCCAGGTCGACTACAAGTCGATCCGTTATCCGGGTCACTGTGCGCAGATGAAGCTGCTGTTGAACGATTTGCGTATGCGCGAACGGCGGGACTGGTTGCGCGATATCTTCGAACACGCGATCCCGGTCACCCAGCAGGACGTGGTGATTGTGTTTGCCAGCGCCACCGGCCATCCGCCGGGCGTGAAAGGCCAGGGCAAGCGCGGGCCGCTGACGCAGGCATCGTTCTCGGCGCGCATCGGCGGCATGGACGATTTTGCCGGCCTCGGCCACGTCAATGCGATCCAGCTGACCACCGCCGCGGGCATTTGCACGGCGCTGGATCTGGTCGCGACCGGTGTGCTGCCGCAGGCGGGATTCGTGCGGCAGGAATCGATGCCGCTGGATCGATTCCTCGCCAATCGCTTTGGTCAGCATTACGCGCGCCATCCGCTACAGGAGACACTCGCATGAAGGCACTGGAAATTGCCGACTGCTTTCGGGCCATGGGCTTGGCGCAGCCATGGGCCGGCGCGCAACATGTCGCGTCGGGTCAGTTGGGCGTGAGTTCGCCGATCGATGGCGAAATGTTCGGCACGTTGCCGGTGTGCTCGCCGGCCGATGCCGATGCGCAGATCGCGCGGGCGCACGCCGCGCAAAGCCTCTGGGCGCTGACACCGGCGCCGGCGCGCGGCGAAGTGGTGCGGCGTTTCGGGGAAACGCTGCGCACCCACAAGGACGCGCTGGGCCGCCTGGTGGCGCTGGAAGCCGGCAAGATCTTGCAGGAAGGGCTGGGCGAAGTGCAGGAGATGATCGATATCAGCGATTTCGCGGTGGGTTTGTCGCGCCAGCTACATGGTTTGACGATTGCGTCCGAGCGGCCCGCCCATGCAATGCGCGAGACCTGGCATCCGTATGGGCTGTGCGGTGTGATTTCGGCCTTCAATTTTCCGGTCGCGGTGTGGGCGTGGAACGCAGCGCTGGCGCTGGTGTGCGGCAATGGCGTGGTGTGGAAGCCGTCCGAAAAAACACCGCTGTGCGCGCTGGCCGCGCAGGCTCTGCTCGATCGCGTGATCGACGGGCACGCCCCACAGTTTGCGGGGCTGAGTTGCGTGTTGATCGGCGGGCGCCAGCTTGGCCAGCTTCTGGTGCAGCATCCGTCGGTGCGGCTGATGAGCGCGACCGGATCGACGCGCATGGGCCGCGAAGTGGGCATGGCCTGCGCCGCGCATTTCAAGCGCGCGATCCTCGAACTGGGCGGCAACAACGCCGCGATCGTTGCGCCGTCCGCCAATCTGGAATTGACGCTGCGAGCGATGACGTTCGCGGCGGCCGGCACGGCTGGGCAACGCTGCACCACGCTGCGACGCGCCTTCGTGCATGTGGACTTGATTGCAACCGTGACGCAGCGCCTGCGCCAGGTGTACGCGCGCCTGCCGGTGGGCGATCCGCTGCAGGGCGGCACGCTGGTCGGCCCGTTGATCGACACCGCGGCGGGAGACGCGATGGCCAATGCGCTGGCAAGCTGCCGCGCGCAGGGCAACGTCGTGCATGGCGGCGAACGGCTGCTGGTCGATCGCTTTCCGCATGCGTGCTACGTGCGGCCGGCGCTGGTGCTGACGGACACGCAGCACGACACGATGCTGACCGAGACCTTTGCGCCGATTCTCTACCTGATGCCCTACACCTCGCTCGACGAGGCGATTGCGCTCAACAACGCCGCGTCGCATGGACTGTCGTCGTGCATCTTTACGGAATCGCTGCGCGAGGCCGAAACGTTCCTGTCCGCGGCCGGCAGCGACTGCGGCATCGCCAACGTGAACATCGGCACCAGCGGCGCGGAAATCGGCGGCGCCTTTGGCGGAGAAAAGGCAACCGGCGGCGGGCGGGAATCGGGCTCCGATGCGTGGAAGGGCTACATGCGGCGTGCCACCAATACCGTCAACTACGGCGATGCACTGCCACTGGCGCAGGGCATCCGCTTCGATGTCTGAAGCCGGAGGCGCTGTGCGCTTACATTCGGCGAGACGTTGCGAATCGTAACAAGGGTTACAGCAGCTTGACGCTGTATTACCAAAGCCGCCCGTATAACGTTCTTAAGGGCAGTGCATTGATGGATCTCAATGCCTGTGAAAAAAGGACGTCGCAATGAAAGCAAAATGGATGGTGACGGGTTTGGCAGTGGCCGGCGCGGCAATGCTGGGCGGATGCGCCGTATATCCCACGCCGTATGGTCCGGCCGTCGAACCCGCACCGGTCGCGGTTGCGCCCGCGCCGGTCTATGTCGGCCCGCCCGCCGTGGTGGTCCGGCCGTATTACGGCGGATACTATGGCGGCTACTACGGATACGGACGCCGCTACCGGCACTGGTAGGCGGGCGTCCAGCGCGCCGGGCAGTGTCGAATAGCGACGATGGCCCGCGCGCGTCCCGTGGCGCGCGCCGGTATCGGCTGGCGGACGGCACGACGGCATGATCGCAGGCGACGATGGCCGCCACCAGGTGCCAAGGAACGGCGCAACGGATGCGCGCCAGCGGTGGTGCTAGGGAAGCGGAGCGCTGTTCAGCCCGGGCCAGCCCGGCGCCAGCGTTTCACCGACATCGCGCAGATCCACCAGATCGAGCACGCGCCCGACCGTGTGGTCGACCAGTTCGGCGATCGACTGCGGCTTTTGATAAAAGCCGGGAACCGGCGGGAAGATGATGCCTCCCATTTCCGTCACGGCCGTCATATTGCGCAGATGCGCAAGATTCAACGGCGTTTCCCGCACCATCAGCACCAGTTTGCGACGCTCCTTGAGCGTGACGTCGGCCGCGCGCGTGATGAGATTGTCGGAAAGGCCGTGGGCAATGGCGGCCAGCGTGCGCATCGAACAGGGCGCGACGATCATCGCTTGGGCGCGGAACGATCCGCTGGCAATGGTCGCGCCGACATCGCGCACGTTGTGCACCACATCGGCCAGCGCCTCGACTTCCGCTCGGCCGATGTCGAGTTCGTGCTGCAGGTTCATGATGCCGGCGGGCGAGATCAGCAGGTGGGTTTCCACGCCGCTCACATCCCGCAATACCTGCAGGAGCCGGACGCCATAAATAGCGCCGGTTGCGCCCGTGATGGCGACGATCAGCCGTTGCGGCGCGCCGCCTGCATGCATCACGGACATGGTGGGCTGCGGGCTCAGGCCTTCAGCAGCGATTGCAGTTCGCCGTTCTGGTACATCTCCATCATGATGTCCGAACCGCCGACGAACTCGCCGTTCACGTAAAGTTGGGGGATCGTCGGCCAGTTGGCGTATTCCTTGATGCCCTGGCGGATGCCGTCGTCCTCGAGCACGTTGACCGTGGTCGGGGCGTCCACGCCGCATGCCTTCAGGATCTGGATGGCGCGGCCCGAAAAGCCGCACATCGGGAATTGCGCCGTGCCCTTCATGAACAGGACCACGGGGCTGCCCTTCACGATCTGGTCGATCTTCTGTTGTACGTCACTCATGATCAAATGTTCCGGTTGCGCGCGACGCCAGGCAGGCATCGCAGAAATGGGGGATTGGCTCGGGATTTTACCGGAATCGCGCCCGGCCTTCAGGCCAGCGCTTTGCGGCGAACGCGCTACGTGGCCAGTCCGCCGGATTGCCGGGCCTAGTGCGGCCGGCGGCCGCCGCTGCAGCGTTCGTTGCCGCCCAGATCGCGGGCGGTGAATACGTCGAAGAAACCGGCGGTCGTCAGCAGGTGACGCGTGGCGTAGCCCTGATCGTAACCGTGCTCCAGCAACAGCCAGCCGCCCGGCAGCAGATGATCCGGCGCGCCCGCCACGATCTGTGCAAGGTCGGACAGGCCGTCGTCATGATCGGTCAGCGCATCGATCGGCTCGAAACGCAGGTCGCCTTCGGCCAGATGCGGGTCGCTTTCGGCAATGTAGGGCGGATTGCTGACGATTAAATGGAACCGCTCGTTGTCCGGCAGCGCCTTGTACCAGTCGGACGCGAGGAAGCGGATGTTGTCGGCCTGCAGCGCCCGGGCGTTGTCCTGCGCCACCGTCAGCGCGCCGGCCGACACATCGGTGGCCCACACTTCGGCGTCGGGTCGTTCGCGCGCGATGGTCACGGCCAGCACGCCCGAGCCGGTGCCCATGTCCAGCACGCGCGGCGCGTGGATATCGGCAAGACGGGCCAGCGATGCTTCCACGGCGACCTCGGTGTCGGGGCGCGGGATCAGAACGTCTGGCGTGACGCGGAAGGTGCGGCCAAAAAATTCGCGCTGGCCCAGCAGGTACGCCATCGGCTCGCCCGTCAGCCGTTTGGCCAGCAGCGTCGAAAATGCATCACGTTGTGCTGCATCCAGTTGTTGGTGATCGCGTGTGATCAACTGCGTGCGCGTCAGCCCGGTGACGTGGCACAGCAGCATGCGCGCCTCCAGCGCCGGCAAGCCAGCCATGGCGGCGAGGATCAGGGCTTCGCGCACGGTGGGATCAGCCGAGAGCGCACCTGGAGCATTGGAGGGCATTGTTTTACGTCTGGGTATAACGGATTGCGTACGTGCAAAAAACCCCGCCGGGCGTCAGCCAGACGGGGTTTTTTGCGCCGCTTCGCGGAAGGTGTCTAGTGTAAGCCGTTTGGCGCTTGGATTCGACACCTCCCTGCGTAGGGCTTTTACTTGTTGACGGCGTCCTTGGCCTTGTCGGCCGTGGTGTTGACGGCGTCCTTGGCGGCTTCCTTGGCCTGCGCCATGGCGTTGCCGGCGTCAACCTTGGCCTTCTCGGCGGCCACGGAGACATCGGCGGCAGCGCCGCTGGCGGCTGCCTTGGCTGCGTCGGCTGCATTCGCTGCCGCGGCGGCGGCGTCGCTGGCGGCGGCCTTGGCCGATTCCGCAGCGCTTTGCATCGCGCTGTCGGCATTGGTTTGGGGGGCTTCTTCCTTCTTGCTGCAGGCCGCCACAGCGGCGGTCATCATCAGAATCGCGAGCAACTTTTTCATGATTTCGTCCTTGGGTTTGTTTGTTGGAGGAGTGGCATCCACCCAGACTTCGAGGGCCCGTCAGTCGGTCTATTAAAAAGTGACGTATCGGGTGGTCTGGTCGAAATCGATTATAGACAGCGGTATTTGACAAGCCAGTGCTGTTTCAAGCATTTACCTCAGTTACAAAGCATCACGCGTCGTCGCCCAGCGCGGCGAGCTGGTCGGCCTGGTGCTCGGCGGCAAGTGCGGATATCAGTTCGTCCATGTCGCCGTCCATGATCATGTCGATCTTGTAGAGCGTGAGGTTGATGCGGTGATCGGTCACGCGGCCTTGGGGAAAATTGTAGGTACGGATGCGGTCGCTGCGGTCGCCCGAACCGATCAGGTTGCGCCGCGTGTTCGCCTCCTTGGCCTGCGCCGCACGCATTTGCATGTCCTTGATGCGCGCCGCCAGCACCTTCATCGCCTTTTCCTTGTTGCGATGCTGGCTGCGATCGTCCTGGCACTCCACCACGATGCCGGTGGGCAGGTGGGTCAGGCGCACGGCGGAATCGGTCTTGTTGACGTGCTGGCCGCCGGCGCCGGACGCGCGGAACGTATCGACGCGCAGGTCCGAAGGATTGATCTCGACCTCGCCGACTTCGTCGGCTTCAGGCATCACCGCCACGGTGCACGCCGATGTATGGATGCGGCCCTGGGCCTCGGTGGCCGGCACGCGCTGCACGCGATGCCCGCCCGATTCAAACTTCAGTTTCGAAAACGCGGCGTCGCCGGCGATCCGCACGATCACTTCCTTGTAGCCGCCCAGGTCCGACTCGGACTCGCTCATGACTTCCACCTGCCAGCGCTGACGTTCCGCATAGCGCGTGTACATGCGCAGCAGATCGGCGGCAAATAGCGCGCTTTCCTCGCCGCCGGTGCCTGCGCGGATTTCCAGCAACAGATTGCGATCGTCGTTCGGGTCCTTGGGCAACAACAGCGTCTGCAGGTTCTTTTCCAGCGTTTCGAGACGCGCGCGCGCGGCGTCGATCTCGTCGGCGGCAAAGTCCTTCATCTCCGGATCGCCCAGCAGCGCCTCGGCCGTGGCCAGATCTTCCTGCGCCTGGCGATATTGGCCGTACTGCTCGGCCACTGGCGACAATTCGGCGTGCTCGCGCGACAGCTTGCGGTACTGGTTGATGTCTGCCGTGGCGTTTTCGTGCGCAAGCAGGGCGTTGACTTCATCGAGTCGCTCGGCCAGTTGGTCGAGCTTGTTGAGCATGCTGGCTTTCATGGGATAGGCGGAATTCGTGGCATGGGCACAACCCAGGCGATTGTGCGGAAGCGGCAGGCATTGGCCGCGCGCCGGCGGATGCCGGTGCAAGGCGGGGATCGAGGCTAGCGCTCGGAGTGACTGCTCTGGCGGAACAGGCCCGGCACCAGGCGCAGCAGCGCCTCGCGGTCTTCGCCCTGGGTGTGGTTCAGGGCGTGCGTGGGGCCGTGCAGGAACTTGCGCGTGAGCGCGCCCGACAGCGCGTCGAGCACGGCTGCCGGATCGTCGCCGCGCGCCAGCATGCGGCGTGCGCGTTCCAGCTCGGCCTGGCGGATTGCCTCGCCGGCCGATTGCAGATCGCGGATGACCGGCACCACGCTGCGCGTTTCCAGCCAGTGCATGAAATTCTGCACGCGCGATTCGATAATCGCTTCGGCCTGTGCCACTGCGGCTTGGCGCAGCGCATTGCCTTCGCGCACCACGGCGCCAAGGTCGTCGACGGTGTACAGGAATACGTCGTTCAGGCGCGCGACTTCGGGCTCCACGTCGCGCGGCACGGCGAGGTCGACCATCATGATCGGGCGATGCTTGCGGCGCTTGACTGCGCGCTCCACGGCGCCCAGTCCGATGAT
This sequence comes from Cupriavidus sp. GW822-FHT06G04, assembly GCF_058799075.1. NCBI lineage: Bacteria > Pseudomonadati > Pseudomonadota > Betaproteobacteria > Burkholderiales > Burkholderiaceae > Cupriavidus > Cupriavidus sp. GW822-FHT06G04. Next base: position 152,980 of record NZ_JBXALD010000013.1, read on the forward strand.
CGGCAGCGAACTGGCGGTGCAGGACACGACGATATCGAATTCGTGCAGGCGCTCGTTCAGGTCTTGCAGGCGGATGGCCTGCGTCGTCAGCCCTTGTCCGGCCAGTTGTTCGGCGAGCTTCTCGCCGCGTTCGACGGTGCGGTTGGCCACCACGATCTGACGCGGCTGCTGCGCGGCGAAGTGTGTCGCGCAAAGTTCGATCATTTCGCCGGCGCCGATGAACAGCACGCGCTGCGTCGACACACTTTCAAAAATCCGTTGCGCCAGACGCACCGCGGCGGCGGCCATCGATACCGAGTGCGCGCCGATCTCGGTCTGGCCGCGCACTTCCTTGGCCACCGCGAAGGTGCGCTGGAACAGCTGGTTCAGGTACGTGCCAAGCGCGCCGGCTTCGCCAGCGGTGCGCACCGCATCCTTCAACTGTCCGAGAATCTGGGTTTCGCCCAGCACCATCGAATCGAGGCCGCTGGCCACGCGGAACGCATGGCGCACGGCTTCGGACTGGGGCAGTGCGTACAAATGCGGCGCCAGTTCACCCGCGGGCACGTTGTGATGCTGGGCCAGCCAGCGCAGCGTGTGCTCGAAACCGTCCTGACCCGGCTGCAGCACATCGGTGGCGCAGTAGATCTCGGTGCGGTTGCAGGTGGAAAGGATGGCGGCCTCGGTGCCGCTGCGGCCAGCCAGATGGGTGCGCAACGCGCCAAGTGCCGGTTTGATCTGCTCAAGCGGAAACGCCACGCGCTCGCGCAGCGAGACGGGTGCCGTAGTGTGATTGATGCCGATCGCGAGCAGTTGCATTTGTGGGGTGTCGTGGCCATCCGGCGCGTGGTCCGGAAGCGGCGATCATTATACCGCCACGCCACAAGGTTGCAGGAAACCCGGCCATTAGTGCGACATGCAGTATCGTTACGCCACGGCCTCGTCGATGTGGCCAAAAAGACACAGGAGAACGGTATGTTGGGCTTGGCGGTGGTGGGCGCGATGGTCGGTCTGGCGGGGCGACTGCTGCATCCGGCCGGGCGCGTGGTCACGCTGCCGGCCGCGCTGTGGCTGGGCGCGCTGGGCGCATGGGCGTTTTTTTACGCCGGCCGCGCGGCCCATTTCTTCACCGATGGGCAACTTTTTGGTTGGGGCGCGGCCATCGTCGGCGCCGCGCTGTTTGTGGCGGCGTGGGGCCTTTTGCGCCCGCGCCGGTAACGGGTGAATCGACAAAAAAGTCGGTAATCGGTGTGATGCGTGGGTCGATTCAGGCCCTGGCGTCGAGGAATCGGCGCAGGATGGCGCTCGAATAGTGGCTGGCCACGTCGCGCAAAAACGACGAAAAATCGACATGGGCCGCGTCGTCGGCGCGGTCCGACACGGTCCGCATCAGCGCGAACGGCACGCCATATTCGTAGCAGATCTGCGCCAGCGCGGCGCCTTCCATTTCCACCGCCTGCAACGCTGGCAGCTCGGCCCGCAGCGTCGCCACGGCCTGCGGGGAATTGATGAACTGGTCGCCGCTGGCGATCATGCCCACATGCAGGCGCGGCGCATGCAGGCCGAAGCGTGCCAGCACGGCGTCCGGCACGGCCGTGGCCAGGTCGTCGCGCAGAAAATGCGCCACCGCGTCGCGCAATGCAGCGGTGAGTACGGGATCGGCCGGAAATTCGGCCTTGTCCAACAGCGGCACTTCATGGCGGGGAAACAGCGGTCGCGCGTCCATGTCGTGCTGGACCGTGCGATCGGCCACGACGATATCGCCCACGCTGACCCCCGGTCCGACGCCGCCGGCCAGTCCGGTGAAGACGATCTCGTCCACGCCGAATTCGCGGATCAGCGTCACGGTCGTGGCCGCAGCAGCCACCTTGCCGACGCGCGCCAGCACCAGCACCACGGGTTGCCCGTGCAGCGTGCCGCGGTAGTAGTCGCGCATGCCGATGGTGATACGGGTGGCGCGCGCGTCTTCGTGCCGCATCGCGGCGATCAAGCCATCCACTTCGTCGTGCAGGGCGGCGAGTATGCCAAGCGTCATGATGTCTGGGGCGCAAGCCGCCGTTGTCGAGTCCGGCGCCAGCATACCGGCCACCGTGCCGCAGGGAAAGCGCGTCGCGCGCGACGGTCGCCGTTCGACGAGATTGCGGCGGCCGGCGAGACTTTGGCAAGCCGCTTTGCTACATTGCTGCCCATGTCGTCACTCGGGGGATTGCCGGTTGGAAACCTTTTCGACTCGCCGCAGCGTCCAGCAGGCACTTGCCGATTGGCGCGCGCAAGGGCGCCTCGGCGCCGACGCGCTGCGCACGGCATGGACACCCACGCTGCCCGATCGCGCTGCCTGGCATGGCTGGCTTGATCGCGCGCTGATGATCCTTGGCACGGCCTTGCTCTGTGCCGGCGTCATTGTCTTCTTCGCCTACAACTGGGCGGAACTCCACAAGTTCGCAAAATTCGGCTTGCTCGCGGCGCTGCTCAGCGTACTGGCGGCGGTGGCATATGTGCGCCCGTCCGGCGATCTGGCCGGCCACGCGGCACTGGCCGGCGCGCAGATCGTGTCCGGCATGCTGTTGGCGGTGATCGGGCAGACGTACCAGACCGGGGCCGATGCGTGGCAGCTGTTTTCGCTGTGGGCGTTGCTGGCGGCGCCATGGGCGCTGGCCGCGCGCGCCGCGCCGCACTGGTGGATCGTGCTGGTGGTCGCCAACGTCGCGTTGCTGCGCTACTGCAGTGTCCGGCTTGGCGTGGGCGCAATGATCGACCTGCTGTTCTCGGCGCCGCAGGCGCGCGACACGATGACATTCCTGCTCGGCGCGTCGCTCTTGCAACTCGCAGTGTGGTTTGGACTTGCCCGCTACGCCAGCCACCTCGGATTCCGCGGCATGACCGGCCCGCGTCTGATCGGCACGCTGGTCTGCGCATATGCGGGATGGCTTGGCGTGATGAGCATGCTGTCCCGGAATTTCGCGCCGATCGGCTGGCTGACCGGTGCGGCGGCATTGGTCGGACTGATCGTCTGGTTCCGCTGGCGCGCATTCGATATCGTCGTGCTCAGCCTGGCCTGCCTGACGGGCATCGGACTGGTCGTCGTGGCGGCGGGGCGATGGCTGGCCGATCGGGATGGTGGATTCGGCGCGTTCCTGTTACTGGCGATGATCACGATCGGACTGGCCGTGGTGGCGGCCACATGGCTGTTGCGCGCATGGCGCGCGGCAGGGGAGCGTGCGGCATGAATCGCGACCGTATCGAAAGAACGCTGTGGAGCCAGTTGAGCGCGCGCGGCGCGGTGAGCGGGGACTACGTTGCCACGCAGCGCGTGCCGTGGCCGATCCGCCTGCTGATGGGCGGCGCAGGCTGGCTTGGCGCCCTGTTCTTCCAGCTGTTTCTGGTCGGCACCGTGTTTGTGTCCATGCGCGAGAATGGCGTGGCGATGGCGGTGACCGGCATCGTCATGATTGGCATCGCGATGCTGCTATTCCGCGTCAAGGCAAAGGAAAGCGGCCGCATCGCGATGGGCCAGTTCGCGCTGGCCATGAGCCTGGGCGGCCAGGGCATGCTGGTGGTCGGCGTGGGGGAAGTGATCGGGGCCAACCGGCTCGTGGATACCGCGCCGTTCTGGATGGGCGTGGCGCTGCTGGAGGCCGTGCTGTTCCTGCTGGTGCCCGATCGGCTGCATCGCTTCATCGCTGCACTGGGGATGTGGTCGGCGCTCGCACTGGCGGTGTGCATCGGCCTGGGCGATCTGGTCGCGCCACGCTGGACGGCGATTCCGGTGGCCCTCGGCGTTCTGGTTGCCGTGGCGCTCGCCATGGTGCTGACATTCGCGCTGCAGGAGGCAGCCGCAGCGGCGTCGGGCCGTCACGCGATGTGGGAGCCGGCGGCCGACGCCACGCTGCTGTTCGCCGTGGCTGGCGCGCTGATCGTCACGGCGTTTGCGCATCCGGTGGATCTGCTCTTTGGCACCGCCACGGCGCGGCCCGCGCCCGGTTTCTGGCTCGCCGGCGCGTTGATCGGTGCGGAGCTGGCTGCGCTGGTGCTGATCGAATGCAAGCGGTTGGCGTGCGATCCGCGCGTCAGCGCGTCGGTATTGGCCGTCGCGCTGGCCTTCGGCGCATTGATGGTGTACGCGCCGGCGGTGAGCGCCGGTGTGCTGGCAATGGCCGTGGCGTTACGGCGTGGGTCGTTGCCATGGCTGGGCCTGGCCATCGGCACCGTGCTGATCGGCTTTGTGTGGTACTACGGCACGCTGCATTGGACGCTGCTGGCAAAGTCCGCCACGTTGGCGGGCGCCGGCGTATTGCTGTTGATGGCGCGCGCGCTGGCCATCGCAATGTCGCGCAAGGAGTCCGTTGCATGAAGCGCTGGATCATTGTTGCCTGGCTGCTGAGCATCGGCATCGCCGCGGCCGGCATCGTCGACAAGGAGCGCCTGCTGGCCAGAGGCGATACGGTGTACCTGCGCCTGGCCCCGGTCGATCCCCGCTCGCTGATGCAGGGCGACTACATGGCGCTGAATTTTGCCATCGGCATGGAGATCACGGCCGCGTACGGGCGGCAGGCGAAGGCGCCCTCGCGCGAGGCGGTGGTCGTGATCCGTCTCGATGCGCGCGGCGAAGGCACTCTCGCACGCTTGCCGCAAGGGGAGCCGCTGGCCGCCGACGAACACCTGCTGCGCGTGCAGTCCGTGCCATCGCGCTGGGGCGGAACGTTGGTGCAGGTCTCCACCGATGCGTGGTTCTTCCAGGAGGGGCAGGCCGATCGCTACGCGCACGCGCGATACGGCGAATTCCGGGTCGACGCGGACGGGCGGGCATTGCTGGTGGGATTACGCGACGATCAGTTGCGCCCGCTCTGAGCCGCTGCGGATGCGTCCTCGCTGGGCGCGTCCCGTCCGAGCGACCAAGCGGCGCGCGGCATGCATTCGCGCTCATCCGGGTCGATGAGCGATCCTACAACCGAGTCCACGACCGCGCGCGGCGGCGAACAACGAAACGCGGCGCGCGCGCATTACCATCGCCACGACATTCCCGCGCGGAACGCCAGCCCGTCGCGCCCGCTGCCGAACGCGTGCTGGTATTTCAGATCGGTGAACAGATGCGCGGCTTTTGTCATCTGCAGCGTCACGCCTGCGCCGGCTTGCCACCAGTTTCGCGCCAGATCGGGCCGCAGCGATGCGTCGGCCATCGACACCACCGGCAGCGGCGTGAAGTCGCGCAGCACATCGACCGTCATGTAGGGCCGGAAATGACCGGCTTCGGGGTTGTCGACCTCCCCGTCGCGAAACAGCCGCAGCCCAAGCCGACCCCGCACCGCATTGTCGTTGCCGCCGGACACCTGCGAGATGGCGTCCCCAAAGCTGCTCGCATGCAGAAACTGGTAGGCGATCTGCAGTTGCGGTTCCAGCCGCCAGATGTTGCCAATGGGTAGGGGCTTGCCCGTCTCGGCGGACACGGTGACGCCGTAGCCGTTCTGGCGCGCCTGCGTCGCATAGACGTCCTGGTATTGATGCTCGAAGTAGTTGAATTCGCCCGCGAGGTCCACGTACGTGCCGTCGCCAAGATAGTGCGTGTAGTAGCCGCCATGGCTGATCGCGCTGGTGGAAATCGATCCCGTCGATGCGCCAAGGCCAACGCGTGTGCGCGGTGCGTACGAAGTACTGGTATCGATGCTGCCCAGGCGCAGCGTCACGCCGGCCTGGCTGCCGCTGCCGTCCGGGCGCGCGCGGCGAAACACATCCACGCCGCCCTGCATGGAGAACATGGTGCTGTTGTAGCTGGCGCCGCCGCCACGCTGGTCGAGCGTTTGCACGGCGGCACGCGCCCAGCCCCTGCGGGTCGATGTCGATGCGTTGCCTTCCGCAATGGCGATGGCGGCGTCGCCGACGCGCTCGTGCACGGTGCCGAGGGTCGCGAATCCGAACTCGCGCATCAGCGCGGGCGCATACATGTAGCCGATGGCGGCAGGGCGGTACGAGGGTTCCGGCCGCTGGCCCGGGTTTGCAAAGTTGGTGCGCAGGAAATAGTCGTCCGCGCCGCTCGATCCGCCGCGGAACAGGAAGTACTCGTAAGCGCCAGCCTGCAGCGGACCATTGGCGAGCTTGAACGCCACATCGGGGCTGGCAGCGCCGATATGAACCAGCCGGATGCCGTCGCCGCTGGTCAGTGCGCCCGTGCCGCCCGCGGGCTGCACCAGCAGGCGATACACGCCGCTGGCGCTGGCGCCGACACGCAGTTCATCAGCTTGTGTGCCCGCGCCGCCTTCGTTAAGCACGGCGTTGAGCACCAGCGTGCTGCCGCGGGCATCCGCGGCGAACAGGCCGCTCGAATTCGCCCTGCGTAGCGTGCCGACCGAAAGGGTCTTGAAGCCGTTGACGGCGGGCGGCGCAAAGGTCAGTGTGCCGCCGGCAAGCGTCAGCGCCGATGCGGCCGACGCGCGCGTCACGTTCCATTCGGATCCCGATCCGAGGGTCACGTCGCCGAGATTAGTGCCGCCGCCAGTCCATGCCGAACCGGCGTCCAGCGTGACGGACAGTCTGCCGGCGCCCGTCACGTCCCCGGCCAGGCGCGATCCAGCCGTGGCCGACAGCGCGAGGACGCTGCCCGCGTCGAGATCGGCCAGCACGCCGTTGTTGTCGGTCATCGTTACGCCGGACAGGTTCAGTACGCCGCTGCCGTTGCGCGCCGCCAGCGTCGTGCCGGATGAGGCGAATGACGTATCTGTGGCGCTCAGGCTGATGGGTGCGCCGCCGTGGATCATCAACGCCACGCTGTCCGGCGATTCGGCGCGAACGCTCGACCCCCGCAGTGTCATCGTGCCGCCGTCTTCGAGCATGACGCCATGCGCGGCGTTCCCCTGGGTGTTCAGTCGCGCGCTGTCTGCCAGCCCATAGCTGCCGACGCCGGTCACGTACATCGCCGATGATCCCGCGCCGCTGGTGATCACGGCTGCATTGCCCACTTCTACCCCGCCGCCCGATTCGGCAAACAAGCCGTGCGACTGGCTGCCGAGCGTGGAGATGCCCGCGCCTTGCGACACCAGTTGGCTGCCCGCGTCGATCGCGTGAAACCCCGCCGCGTTCGCGCCGCGGGTCTGCACCAGGCCGTTGACCAGCAGCAATCTGCCGCCGGTTTCGGCGCGCGCGCCTTCGGCATCATCGCCGTTCGTTACTGCGACGATCTGGGTGCCCAGCAACACATCGGCGGTGCTACGGGAGAACAGCGCGTGGGCGCGCAAGCCGCTGGTGCGGATTTCCACCCGGCCTTCGCGGCCATCGATCGCCAGCCGCGACGTTCCCACGCCGGCCGGTTGCGCGAACGCGCCGTAGGAATCGTCGCCCACCGTCGTGATCGTGCTGGCGCCGATCACCAGCACATCGGCGCCATTCTCGGACACCACACCCGTCGCGCCCGTCGTCGAGCGCGCGCCGCTCATGTGGATTGTGACGTCGCGCGCCACCAGCACCGACTCCACGCCGTTGGCGGCCACGCCGTATGCGCCGGTCCCTGACATATTCACATTTACGCCGGTCAGCTGGACCGCACCGCCTGTGGTCGCTTGCGCGCCGACCTGTCGATCGCCGACGCTGCCGTCGATGGTGGTGTTGGCGAGGCTGACCGACGATCCGCTGCGCGCCACGGCGCCGCGCGAATTGGCGCCCGTGATGGCGATGCTAGCGCCGTCCACGGTTACCGACGATTTCGAATCGGCCTCGATGCCGTAGGCTTCGGCGCCGCCAGTGCGCAACTGCAGGCCGCCCGCGGTGGCGACGATCACGCCTGCGCCGGTGGCATAGAACGCGTGCCCGAAGGCCAGAGCGACCGTGCCGGTATCGTAAGTCTGGTTGGCGGGCACGATCGCCGTGCAGCCGTCCGCGCGCAACTGGTTGGGCGATCCGAGCGAGCACGGCTGCGCCGGCATGCTCCACGCCATGCACAGCAACAGCGCGAGCAAGTACCAGCGCGCCTGGCGACATGGAGACCCACTCGGCCTGCGAACGCCGTCCTGCATTGGCCTGCTCCTCGTTCACAAATCGAAACGAGCATAGGCGTCGCGCAGGCGACAAACTAGTGACGCGCCAGCTTCTGGCAACGTCGAAGCACGCCTTGCATTCAGGCGCCGATCAGTGTCTGCGGGCTGACGTCGAGACAAAAAAAGCCCGGCGTTTGCCGGGCTTTTTCGTGGGGAGCGAAGAGGCTTAGACGTTGAACAAGAAGTTCATCACGTCGCCGTCGTGGACCACGTATTCCTTGCCTTCGGCGCGCATCTTGCCAGCTTCCTTCGCGCCGTTTTCGCCCTTGAAGGCGATGTAGTCGTCGTAGGCGATGGTCTGCGCGCGGATGAAGCCGCGTTCGAAATCGGTGTGGATCACACCGGCGGCCTTCGGCGCGGTGTCGCCGACGTGGATCGTCCAGGCGCGCACTTCCTTCACGCCAGCGGTGAAATAGGTCTGCAGGCCCAGCAACTTGAAGCCGGCGCGGATCACGCGGTCGAGGCCCGGTTCTTCCATGCCCAGGTCGGCCAGGAATTCGGCCTTGTCGGCATCGTCAAGGTCGGCGATCTCGGCCTCGATGGCGGCGCACACCGCAACCACCGGCGAGCCGGTCGTCTTGGCGTATTCGCGCACGGCGTCCAGGTGCGGATTGTTCTCGAAGCCGTCTTCGCGTACGTTGGCCACGTACATGGTCGGCTTGGCCGTGATCAGGCAGAACGGGCGCAGTGCTTCCCATTCTTCGGGCGCCAGATCCAGCGTGCGCACCGCCTTGGCCTGGTCCAGCACGGCTTGCGCCTTTTCCAGCACGGCCACCAGGCGCTGCGCTTCCTTGTCGCCGGCGCGGGCCGGCTTGACGTAGCGCGCCAGCGCCTTCTCGACGGTGGCCAGGTCGGCCAGCGCCAGTTCGGTGTTGATGACTTCGATGTCCGACAGCGGATCGACCTTGCCGGCCACGTGGATCACGTTGTCATCCTCGAAGCAGCGCACCACGTGCGTGATGGCATCGGTTTCGCGGATGTTGGCGAGGAACTGGTTGCCCAGGCCTTCACCCTTGGACGCCCCGGCGACCAGGCCGGCGATATCGACGAATTCAACTGTTGCCGGCAGGATGCGCTCGGGCTTGACGATCTCGGCCAGCTTGGCAAGCCTCGGATCCGGCACTTCCACCACGCCCACATTGGGCTCGATGGTGCAGAACGGATAGTTTTCGGCGGCGATGCCGGCTTTCGTCAGGGCATTGAACAGCGTGGACTTGCCGACGTTGGGCAGGCCGACGATGCCGCATTTGAGGCTCATGGTGTCAGGCAGGAAATGGCGAAAGCCGTATTCTAGCGGATGGGGGCCCGCGGCCGGGGACGATTGGCGATCCGCGGGCGCGGCGCCGGCCCCGGAGTGCGGCGCTCATGACGTCGCCATCACGTCGCTATAATCCAGCCATATCCGCACTTGCCGTGCCGGCGTCTGACGCCGCCACCTTCCACATGTCGTCAAAATCTACCTCCCGCTTCCAGATCGCCGTCGTCGGCGGTGGCATCGTCGGCAAGGCCTGCGCGCTGTTGCTGGCGCAGCAGGGCATGCAGGTGGCGCTCATCGCGCCGCGTCCGGTGGGCGATACCGCGCGTACCGGCGAGGACGACTGGGACAGCCGCATCTATGCGTTCTCGGCCAGTTCTCAGGCGCTGCTGGAGCGCCTGCGCGTGTGGGAGGCGCTCGATCCGGACCGCATCCAGCCGGTGCGAGACATGCGCGTGTTCGGCGATGAAAGCGCTGCGCAGACCAACCCGACCGCACATGGCGACCTGCATTTCTCGGCCTACGCGGCCGCCGTGCCGCAGCTTGCCTGGATCATCGAATCCAGCCACGTCGAACGCGTGCTCGACACCGCGCTGCGGTTTCAGCATCAGGTGCAATGGTTCGACGGCACCGCCGAGGCGCTCGAGCGCGACATGGACGGCGTCACGCTGACGCTGGGCGACGGGCAGCGCGTGCGCGCCAATTGTCTGGTCGGCGCCGACGGCGCGCGGTCGTGGGTGCGTCAGCAATGCCATATCGGAACCACGCAGCGGCGCTATCGGCAACTGGGTGTGGTGGCCAACTTTCGCTGCGAGCTGCCGCATCAGGAAACCGCATGGCAATGGTTTCTCGGCGCCCCCGAAAAACTGATGGCCGACGAGGAAGCGGCCAACGGCGAGATTCTGGCGATGCTGCCGTTGCCGGGGCAACGGGTGTCGATGGTGTGGTCCGCCGACGAAGCGCACGCGCGCGATCTGCTGGCGCTGACGCCCGAAGCGCTGGCCGCCACGGTTGGTGAACTGGCCAATGGCGCGGTGGGTCGCCATTTCGGCACTTTGCGCTGCATTACGCCCGCACAGGGCTTTCCGCTGGTGCTGCAACGCGCCGAGCAGTTCGTCCAGCCGCATGTCGCGCTGATCGGGGACGCCGCGCATGTGGTGCATCCGCTGGCGGGGCAGGGCATGAACCTGGGTTTGCGCGATGTAGTGGAACTTGGCCGCGTCATGGCCGACAAAGAGGCGTTCCGCCATGAGGGCGACCTGCGGCTGCTGCGCCGCTACGAGCGCGCGCGCGCCACGGACCTGCTCTCGCTGACCGCCGCCACCGACGGGCTGCATCGGCTGTTCTCGCTGCCGGGCACGCCCGCGCGGATGGTGCGCAACCTTGGCATGCGCGTGGTGGGCGGTCAGGGGTTGCTCAAACGGTTTCTGATCAGCCGGGCGCTCGGTTAGAGGCACAATCGGCACCGGCACGCAGGCAGCGATCACACAGGCAGCATGGAATCCAAACCGGCCGCGGCAGTGCGGTCAAACCGACCAACCACGATTTACCGATGAGATACAAGCCGGCACACTGACCGGCATATCGCTACCTGGAGTCAATATGTTTCAACTGTTCCGCCGCCGATCCACCCGCGTCGCCGCAATGGCCGCCCTGGCCAGCGGCGTGGCTGTCGCAGGATACGCGCTTCACGCGCTGGCCGCGGACGAGCCGGGTGCCGACAAGATCAAGGCGTCGATCCAGAAAATGCTGGGCGGCCGCGCCGAGGTGAAAAGCGTGACCAAGGCGCCGGTGCCGGGTCTCTACGAAGTCAATGTCGGCGGCCAACTGGTCTACGCCGATGCGACCGGGCGATACATCTTCAACGGCGAGCTGATCGACACCAAGACCAACACCAACCTGACCGAGGAACGCCTGGCCGAGATCAACAAGATCAAGTGGGCGGACCTGCCGCTGGCGCGCGCCATCAAGTGGACCAAGGGCGATGGCAGCCGCAGCGTGGCGGTGTTCTCGGACCCGAACTGCGGCTACTGCAAGAAGATCGAGCAGACCTTCCAGCAGATGGACAACATTACCGTGTACACCTTCCTGTACCCGGTGCTGTCGCCCGATTCCGGCGTCAAGGCCAAGCAGATCTGGTGTTCGGCCGATCGCACCAAGACTTGGCGCGACTGGATGCTCAACCACGTGGCGCTGGTGGGCAACGGCAGCTGCAAGACGCCGGTTGACGACAACCTGGCGCTCGGGCAGAGCCTGAACATCAACGGCACGCCGGCGGTGTTCTTCACCGACGGCACGCGGATTCCGGGCGCCGCCGACGCCGCTACGCTGGAACGCAAGCTCGCCAGCCTCAAGAAGTAAACCGCACGCCGGACCCCAACCGGCTGTCAGACGCGGCCGGCACTGTCCGGCCGCTTTTCATTTGCGCCATCGATCATCAGACCACATTCCACGGGAGACAGAACATCATGACGTTTCAGGCACTGCTGCTGACCCAGGCAGACGGCAAGACACAGGCACAGATCGCGCAACTCGACGAAAGCCAGTTGCCCGAGGACGGCAACGTGCTGGTGGCCGTCGACTATTCGACGATCAATTTCAAGGACGGACTGGCGATCACGGGGCGCTCGCCGGTGGTGCGCAAATGGCCGATGGTGGCCGGCATCGACGGCGCGGGCACGGTCCTCGATTCGAGCGATCCGCGCTGGAAAACGGGCGATCGCGTGGTGCTCAACGGCTATGGCGTGGGCGAGACGCATTGGGGTTGCCTTGCGCAGCGCGCAAAGCTCAAGGGCGACTGGCTGGTGAAGCTGCCCGACGCATTCACTACGCGACAGGCCATGGCGATCGGCACGGCCGGCTACACGGCGATGCTGTCGGTACTGGCGCTGGAGCGCGGCGGCGTCAACGGCCCCGTGCGCCCCGATGACGGCGACGTGCTGGTGACCGGCGCGTCCGGCGGCGTCGGCACGGTGGCTATCGCGCTGCTGTCCAAGCTTGGCTATCGCGTGACCGCCTCCACGGGCAAAACGGCGGAGGCCGATTTCCTGCGGGCGCTGGGCGCGACCGACGTGATCGATCGCGCGGAGCTGAGTGCTCCGGGCAAGCCGTTGCAGAAGGAACGCTGGGCGGCAGTGGTCGATTCGGTCGGATCTCACACGCTGGTCAATGCATGTGCCCAGGTGCGCTACGGCGGCGTGGTCACCGCATGCGGCCTGGCGCAGGGCATGGATTTTCCGGCGTCGATGGCGCCGTTCATCCTGCGCGGCGTGACGCTGGCCGGCATCGACAGCGTGATGGCGGCGATGCCGTTGCGCCAGACCGCGTGGAATCGCCTGGCGCAGGATCTCGCGCCGGACCGCCTGCAGGCCATCACGCGCGAGATCCGGCTGGCCGAGGCCATCGATGCCGGCCACCGGATCATGGAGGGCGGCATGCGCGGGCGCGTGGTGGTGGATGTGAACGCCTGACAGCGAGCCACTGCCGAGCCTGCGACTGTGGGGCGAGAGCCTGCGATTGTCGCGGGCTCCGGCGCGCCTGCCTGGCGTCGTTCCGGCGACCATGCAGTCCAACGGTCCAGCGTTTCGCCGATCCACCGATCCGCGGATCGTCGCACTGCGGACGCTGTTTCAAAACGTGACGCTACAATCGTGGCCATGACGCCGATCCGCTACGCCATCGCCCCGCTTCAACCGGAAGCCCATCTGTTTGCCGTTACCGTGACGGTGGACATTCCCGATCCCGCTGGTCAGGTCTTCACGCTACCGGCGTGGATTCCGGGCAGCTACATGATTCGCGACTTCGCCCGCAATATCGTGCGCATCCGCGCCGATGCCGGCGACGTGCGCGTGCCGCTGACCAAGCTCGACAAGCAAACCTGGCAGGCGGCGGCCTTGCCGCTGGGAGCCGGTCCGCTGACGCTGTCGTACGAGGTCTACGCGTGGGACCTGTCCGTGCGCAGCGCGCATCTGGACACCACGCACGCCTTCTACAACGGCAGTTCGGTATTCCTGCGCGTGGTGGGCCAGGATGACCTGCCCTGCACGGTCGATATCCATCCTCCCGCCGGCCAGGCCTATGCGGACTGGCGCGTGGCCACCGCGCTGCCCGAGGCGCGCGGACCGGGCGGCGCGCGCCGCCATGGTTTCGGCCGCTACCAGGCCGCGGACTACGACGAACTGATCGACCATCCGGTCGAGATGGGCACGTTCGCGCTGGCCAGCTTCCGCGCTTGCGGCGTGCAGCACGACGTGGTGTTCACGGGCAAGGTGCCGCAACTCGATCTGGCGCGCATCTGTCGCGATCTGAAACAGATTTGCGAAGCGCAGATTCGGCTGTTCGAACCGCGCACCGAACGCGCGCCGTTTCTGGACAGCAATCGCCGCTATGTGTTCATGACGATGGTGACGACCGACGGCTACGGCGGTCTCGAACATCGCGCCAGCACCGCGCTGATGTGCGCGCGAAACGATCTGCCGGTGCGCGGCAACCCCGAAACCAGCGAAGGCTATCGCACGTTCCTCGGACTGTGCAGCCACGAATATTTCCATACCTGGAATGTCAAGCGCATCAAGCCGGCCGCGTATGTGCCGTACCGGCTCGAGCAGGAAACCTATTCGCCGCTGCTGTGGCTGTTCGAAGGCTTCACCAGCTATTACGACGACCTGATCCTGGTGCGCACGGGGCTGGTCACCGAGCAGCAATACGTCGACATGCTCGCCAAGACGTGGAACGGCGTGCTGCGTGGCAACGGCCGCACCAAGCAGAGCGTGGCCGAAAGCGCGTTCGATGCGTGGACCAAGTATTACCGCCAGGACGAAAACGCGCCCAACGCCATCGTCAGCTATTACACCAAGGGATCGCTGGTGGCGCTGGCGCTGGACCTGACGATCCGCGAAAAGACCCGCGGCCGCAAATCGCTCGATGACATCATGCGCGCGCTGTGGCAGCGCTACGGGCGCGATTTCTACGCGCCTGGCGCGGTGCAGCGCGGCGTTACCGAGGCCGAGATTTACGCGCTGTTCGACGAGATCACCGGCCTGCGGCTTGGCGGCCTGCTGCGCGCGCTGACCGAAGGCACCGGCGAGATCCAGTTGGCGCCGTTGTTCCGCGCCTTTGGCATCGCCGCGCAGCCGCAGAAGCCGGCCGTCGGCGCGGCGCTTGGCATCAAGTCGCGCACCGAAGATGGCTGGGTGCGCGTCACCCAGGTGCTGGACGGCGGCGCGGGCCAGGCGGCCGGGCTGTCCGCCGGCGACCTGCTGGCTGCGGTGGACGGCCTGCGCGTGGCGCCGGGCCAGCTCGACAAATTGCTGGCGCGCTATCGGCCGGGCGATTCGGTCGAACTGCACGTCTTCCGCCGCGACGAGCTGCAAATTCTGACGGTCACACTGGCGCGCGAGCCGGCCATGCAGTACAAGGTGGTAGTGGAGGCGGGCAAGCATGCGGGACGATCGCGCTGGCTGGGCCAGTAATCTGATTGTCACGATGTCGTGGCGCGCGTCGCCACGGCATCACCCCAACCGCTTCGGCTACTGACTGCCTCATGGAATACGCGCACGATCCCCGCACGTTCCTTTTCTCGCACTACATCTACCGTGGCCTGCGCTCGGCCACCGGTGTCATCGGCACCACGCTGGTGGCCATGCAGTTCATGGATCTGCCGAGCGCCATGGTGGTTTCGGTGGGCGCGTTGTGCACCAGCCTGATGGATCTGCCCAGCCCGCTGAACCACAAGTTCAACGAGATGCTGGCCAGCGTGCTGCTGTGCACGGCCATCACCGCCTTCGTGGCGCTGGCCACGCCGTTCCCGCGGGTCATGCCGTTCGTGCTGGTGCTGGTCACGTTCCTGGCGGGCATGCTGACCGTGTACGGCAACAAGACCATGCCGCTGCAGTTCTCGATGTTGTTCGTCATGACACTGACGGTCAACGAGGACTTCGTGGTGCGCAAAGCCATGGAGCATGCGTTCCAGTTTGGCGTCGGCGGCTTTGGCTATCTGGTCTATGCGATGGCCGTCAGCTGGATCATGGAACGGCGCACGCGCCAGCAGGTGCTGGCCGAATCGCTCTACGAGATGGCTGCCTATCTCGAGATCAAGGCGGCGTTCTACGATGCCGGCACCGACTACGACGAGCAGTTCAACCGGCTGGTGCGCCAGCAGATGGTGGTGGCCGAGCGCCAGCAGGCCGCGCGCGACATGGTGCTGCGCGCCAACAAGACGCGCCACGACGGGCTGCTCATGCGCGTGCACCTGCGCATGCTCGATCTCTACGAATATCTGCTGTCGACCAATACAGACTATGCGCTATTGCGCCAGACGTTCGGCGGCACACCGGTGCTGGACGAACTGCGCAAGCTGGTGCTGGGGCTTTGCAAGGACCTCGAGGAAATCGCCTTCGACGTGACGCGTGGCCGGCCGTCCTACAGCGCGTTCGACTACGGCCCGCACCTGCGCGCGGTGGAAAACGAAATCGCGCAGTTGCGCCATCACCATGTATCGCCAGCGGCGATGACGGCGCTCGGCGACACGCTCGAGATGATTCGCGGCGCGATCACGCTGGTGGGGCAATTGCACGAGGCCTCGCGCACGCCGGTGGAACCCGCGCAGATTCTGCCGGGTCTCGATTTCACGCCGTTCCTGACGCGCCAGAAGTATGAACTCCGCGTGCTGCGCGAGAGCATGCACTGGCGCTCGCCCGCGTTCCGGTTCGCGTTGCGCATCACGATGGCGGTCGCTGTCGGCCTGTGGGTAGGCGATCACCTGCCGTATGCGTCGCACAGCTACTGGATCCTGCTGACCATCGTGGTGATCCTGAAGCCCAACTTCAGCATGACCAAGCAGCGCTACAACGATCGCCTGATCGGCACGCTGATCGGCTGCATCATCAGCGTCGCCGTGCTGCGCTGGATCCACAATCCGCTGGTGCTGCTCGGCGTGCTCTATGTGGCGCTGGTCTGCAGCGCCGCGTTCTCCACGATCAAGTACCGCTACACCGCCATCGCCGCCTGCGTGCAGGTGCTGATCCAGATTAACCTGCTGTTGCCGGGCAGCCAGACCGTGGTGGGCGAGCGGCTCGTCGACACGGTGATCGGCGGCATCATCGCGTCGATTTTCAGCTTTGTGCTGCCCAGTTGGGAATACCGCGCGATTCCGCGCCTGGTGGAAAACGTGCTGCAGGCCAATCGCAAGTACATCTCCGCCACGCGCGATCTGCTGCTGCGCAAGACGCCGGACGACTTCGCCTATCGCATCCAGCGCAAGCAGTTCATGGACAATCTGTCGGCGCTGATTTCGTCGTCGCAGCGCATGCTCGACGAACCGCGCAGCCGGCATCGGGCGGTGGACAACCTGAGCCGCTTCATCGTGCAGAACTATCTGGTGGCGGCCCACGTTGCGGCAGCGCGCATCCAGGTGCGCGAACACTATGGCGAACTGGATATCCCGGCTGCCGAAACCGCCATCGAGCAGGCCACGACGGCGGCCTTGCGGTCGTTGAACCTGGCAAGCGAGCGGCTGGCCGGCGAGGAACGGCACGGGCCGCGCGGCGCGGGCTTTGTCCGCACACCGGTGGAAGCGGCCGTGGCGGGCGTCGACCTGGGGCAAGGCGAGCCAGCCAGGACTGTGTCGGAAGACGACGCCAACGAGCGCCGCGCACGCATTGCCGATTCGGCGGACCGGCGCAAGGCCGACGTGCTGACGCAGGCGGCCGCGGCCGGGGAAATCGGCGTCAATGAACCGCTGCAGAAGACCCAGGAACAGCATGCGACGTCGACGGCAAGCTCGTCGGGGCGCGCGGCCAATGCGCTGCTGGAACGACGCTTGCGCGCGTTGCGCGAGGATGCCGCGAAGATCGCGCTGCGCACCGGCGCGATCGGACGCGCCATCCGCGCGCCGATGAAGCGCTGAGGCCGCTCTGACTGCGCGTGGCTAGCCCTCGCGCGCAGGCGGCTGTGTGGCGTCGGGCGCGGCGCCTTCCAGCTCGGGCAAGGTCAGCATGCCGCTGTTGTACGAATAGCCGTAGACCTCGCCATAGCGTCCCCAGTCGATCGCAATCTTCAGGACCCGCTCGGCTTCGTCCGGTTTCAGGAAGGCGGCCATCTCGCGCAGCACGGATTCCTCGCCCACCTGGCCGTCTTCGCTCTGTTCCAGTTTGCGTCGGATGTGCGCCGCAAGCGCCACGTGCGCCAGCAATTGCTTGCCAAACAGCACCTTGCGCTCGGTCGGCTCGGTTTCGTAATAGCTGCGGCCCAGCGCCGTGGCCGTGATGTCGCCGCGCTCGATGGTGGCCAGTCCCAGCAACTGCATGGCCTCGCAGGCCGGCAGCAGTTCGTCGTCGGTGAGGCCGGCTTCGTTTGCCAGGTGCGGCAGATCGGCGCGGCCGAAGAACGGCGATTCGTGCAGCAGGTCGAGCACCGCTTCCATTTGGCTGATGTCGGCTTCGGGCAGGCGATAGCCGATTTCCCGCGCGGCCACCATCGCGGGGACGCGCAGGCCGGTGGCGGCGGGCGACGTCATCAATGTGTAGACCTCGTCGATCAGCGCGCGCACCTGCGCGTCGTCGCGATTGCGCGGCCGCGGGAACGGCACGCGCACTTCAGCGCGCACGCGCCCCGGATCGCTGGAAAGGATAACGATGCGGTCGGCCATCATCACCGCTTCCTCGATGTTGTGCGACACGATCAGGATGCTGCGGATATGCGCGCGCCCCGATTCCCACAGGTCCAGCATTTCGTCGCGCAGCGTCTCGCCGGTCAGCACGTCGAGCGCGGAAAACGCCTCGTCCATCAGCAGCAGGTCCGGCCGCGTCACCAGGGCCCGCGCGATGCCCACGCGCTGGCGCATGCCGCCGGATAGCTCGCGCGGCAGCGCGCTGTTGAAGCCGGACAGACCGATCATGTCGATCGCGGCCTCGGCGCGGCGCGCGCGTTCGGTCCTGGCCACGCCCTGGGCTTCCAGGCCCAGTTCGACGTTTTGCTGCACGGTCAGCCACGGAAACAGCGCGAACGACTGGAACACCATCGCGATGCCCTCCGCCGTGCCGGTCAGCCGCTGGCCGCGAAAGTGCACCTCGCCGCGGTCCGCGCTCACCAGTCCGGCCATGATGCGCAGCAGCGTCGATTTGCCCGATCCCGACTTGCCAAGCATGGCGACGATCTCGCCCTCGCGCAGCGTCAGGTCGACGCCTTCGAGCACGGCCCGGTCGGAATGGTCGGCGGTACGGAACATCTTGCCGACGCCGCGCAGATCGATCACCGGTGTGGAGTTGTCTAGCAGTGCCATCGTGTTTGCCTCAAAGCCGGGTGCGCGACTGCGCCAGATCGTAAAGACGGTTCCACAGCAACCGGTTGAAGCCCACCACGAACAGGGCCATCACGCCGATGCCCAGCGCAATGCGCGGGAAGTCGCCGCGGGCGGTCATCTCGGCGATATAGCTGCCAAGACCCGTCGCCACCAGCGTGCGGTCGCCCCAGGTCACATATTCGGACACGATACTCGCGTTCCACGAGCCGCCCGCCGCCGTGACGAGCCCGGTCAGCAGGCTCGGAAACACCGCCGGAATCAGAAAGCGCCGCCACAACAGCCAGCCCTTGAGGCCGAAGTTGCGCGCCGCCAGCCGCAGTTCGGTGGGGATGCCGGACGCACCCGCCACCACGTTGAACAGGATGTACCACTGAGTGCCGAAGATCATCAGCGGACTGAGCCAGATTTCGGGATTCAGCCCAAACTTGACGATGGCCATCACGGCGAGCGGAAACATCAGGTTGGCCGGAAACGCGGCCATGAACTGTGCGATGGGCTGCGCGATGCGGGCCACCGCGGGGTTCAGTCCGATGCGGATGCCGATCGGCACCCAGACCAGCGCGGCCAGCGCGATCAGCACGATGACGCGCACCATCGTCAGCGTGCCCAGCCACAGCACATGGGCAGCCTCGGCCCAGCCCACCTCGCTGTGGATGAAGTGAAATACGCGGTAAAGCGCCGCGAGGGCCACGAGGACGATGATCGCGTCGCGCACGCGGTCGAGCGAGGCGCTCCAGCGCGCCGGCGCGGCTGGCAACGCGACCATGCCGCGATGGCGCGCACTCCACGCCAGCGTGCGGCCGCCCAGCGCCGCCGTCCATTTCAGCAGCGCGTGAACCCAGGCCGAGCGGCGCAGCAGATCGAGCAGCCAGGACTGCGGCACCGCGTCCTGCGCCAGCGTCTCGAAACGGAAGCGGTCGGCCCACGCCACCAGCGGACGGAACAGGAACTGGTCGTAGACCACGATGCCGACCAGCATCGCCACGATGGCCCAGCCGATTGCCGCGAGATCCTGTTGCTGGATGGCCAGCGCGATGTACGAGCCGATGCCGGGCAGGCGGATATCGTGCCCGGACACCGAGATGGCCTCCGACGCCACCACGAAGAACCAGCCGCCGGACATCGACATCATCATGTTCCACAGCAGGCCGGGCATCGCGTACGGGACTTCCAGCCGCCAGAAGCGCTGCCATGGCGAAAGCCGGAACATGGCCGCCGCTTCCAGCAGATCGCCGGGGATTGTGCGGAACGACTGGTACAGGCTGAACGCCATGTTCCAGGCTTGCGACGTGAAAATGGCGAAGATCGCCGCGCACTCCACGCCGGCCAGCGAGCCGGGGAATAGCGCAATGAAGCCGGTGACGGTGATCGACAGGAAGCCCAGCACCGGGATCGACTGCAGGATGTCGAGCGCCGGCACCATCACCTTTTCGGCGGTGCGATTGCGCGAGGCGATCGCGGCGAAGGCGAACGAGAACACCAGCGATGCGACCAGCGCGGCAAGCATGCGGATGCTGGTGCGCATCAGGTAATACGGCAGCCACGCGATGTCGAGATGGACGTCGAGCATCTCGCCGGGCTGGTACGGCACATCCATCTGGCGCGCGGCATAGGCGACGATCACAATGGCGGCCAGGATGATTGGCAGCAGCGCGATGTCAAAGCGGTTGGGCGGCGCGGTGAGCAGCGGCCCGACGTAGCCAGGAGCGGGTTTGTTGTTGGGCGTTGGTGGCATGGCGGGGCGGGATGGGGTGCGCCAAAGGCAGCGTATGCTGGCTGCCGACTGACTGCCTAACGCCCCAGCAGGTTAGGTAGTTTACCTAGTAGGGGAGAAATGATGACGACTTCGGTGCAAACCTGGCATTTGTTCGCGCACGGCCGCGTGCAGGGCGTGGGCTATCGCGCGGCGTGCGCCGAGCGCGCCGTGGCGCTTGGTGTGGGCGGCTGGGTGCGCAACCGTGTCGACGGCACGGTGGAAGTGATGGCGAGCGGCACGAAAGCGCAGCTCGAAGCACTGCGGCAATGGATGGAGAGCGGACCGCCGGCCGCGCGCGTATCGCATGTGGACATGACGGTCGCAGCGCCTGAGTCGTTCGATCGATTCGATTGCCGGCCGACGGCCTGAGCCCCGGCTCGGCCCGACTCAGCTCGCCAGCCAGTCGATGGCCGGCTTGCCGTGGCGCTCGAGCCAGTCGTTGGCCTGGCGGAAGTGTCCGCAGCCGAGAAAGCCGCGATGCGCCGACAATGGCGACGGATGCGGCGCCTCCAGCACACAATGCGGCTTGCCTTCGAGCAGGGCCTTCTTTGCCTGCGCGTGGCTGCCCCACAGCATGAAAACGAGGTTGGGGCGCGACATCGCCAGCGCGTGGATCAGGCAATCGGTCACCGCTTCCCAGCCACGTCGGGCGTGACTGGCCGCATTGCCCTGCTCGACGGTCAGCACCGTGTTCAGCAGCAGCACTCCCTGGCGCGCCCAGCCTTCCAGGTTGCCGGACGCCCGCACCGGCTCGGCGCCGTATTCAGCACCGATTTCCTTGAAGATGTTGCGCAGGCTTGGCGGCACCTTGACGCCATTGGGTACCGAAAACGCCAGTCCATGCGCCTGCGGGATTTCCGCGCCGCCAACCACGCCCGTGCCGTGATACGGGTCTTGGCCCAGGATCACCACACGCACCGAGTCCGGCGGCGTCAGATGCAGCGCATGGAACACGGCATGGGGGAATACCGGCTTGCCCGCGGCGCGCTCGCCATCGACGAAATCGCACAGCGCGGTCCACGCGGCATTGCCAAGACAGGGTTGGAGCAACTCGCGCCATCCCGCGGGCAGCGCGTCGACCTGGGCTTGCAGCGGGGCGACGGCATTGGCATTGGCGTTGGCGTTGGCGCCCGGATTGGCGTTGGGCGGCGATTCGGTGGCGAACAGGTCGGCTTGCATCAGAGGTGGCTGGTAAGACGGTAGCCGCGTGCGGCCTTGCTGAGATCGGATGGCGTGAGCGGAGCCACATGGGCGATGCGCCGCGCGAAGGCGCGCAGCGCGGCCTGCGCAACGTCGTCGGACGCCCCGTCGCGCGGCAGCCATTCGAGTTCCAGTTCCTGGATGTGATCGGTCTTGCCGACACCCGGCGCGCTGATCGTGCCGATATCGAGCGCGGCCTCGATCCGTTCGCCGTCCTGCTCCACGATCCATGTGCGGCGCGTGAAATCGGTGCGGAACACGGGTGCGAGCCGATCGGCCAGCGGCGCCAAAACTGCGCGCGCGTCGTCGGGAAAGCGGCTCAGGTCGATCGCTTCACCGGACACTTCCATTTCCCATTCATGGCGCGCGGTCAGGCCGCCCGCGCTTTTGCCGGCCGTCTTCAGCGTCTGCAGCCAACGATCGCCCTTCTTGCGCAGGCGCAGCGCCGCGCGGGACTGTGCCAGCTTGCGCTCAGGCGTGTCGAAATACACGTTCAGCAGCGTGGTTTCGCCGCACGGCTGCCCGTTCGCGTCGAGCCATGCCGCGACGGCGGCCAGCGCCACGTCGGGCACGGACAGTTTCAGTTCAATCTCGGTTGGCATCGCGCCGCGTCAGCCGAACAGCCGCGCCAGTTCCACGCCCGGTTCCGGCGCGCGCATGAACGCTTCGCCGACCAGGAACGCGTTGACGTTGGCGTCGCGCATGCGCTGCACGTCGGCCGGGCCGAGGATGCCCGATTCGGTGACCACGAGACGGTCCGCCGGCATACGCGGCAGGAGGTTCAGCGTGTTGTCCAGCGATACCTCGAAGGTGCGCAGGTTACGGTTGTTGACGCCCACCAGCGGGGTCTTCAGGCGCAGGGCGGCGTCGAGCTCTTCCTCGTCATGCACTTCCACCAGCACATCCATGCCGAGTTCGTGCGCGCAGGCTTCGAGTTCGGCCATCAGGCCGTGATCGAGCGCGGCCACGATCAGCAGGATGCAGTCCGCGCCCCACGTGCGCGCTTCGTAGACCTGATACAGGTCCATCATGAAATCCTTGCGCAGGGCCGGAATCGGGCATGCGCCGCGGGCGCGCTTGAGATAGTCGGCGTGGCCCTGGAAGAAGTTCACATCGGTCAGCACCGACAGGCAGGCTGCGCCGTGCGAGGCGTAGCTTTCGGCGATCGCTTCGGGGATGAAGTTTTCGCGCAGCACGCCCTTGGACGGCGATGCCTTCTTGACTTCGGCAATCACACCCGCGTGGCCGGCGGCGATTTTCTCGCGCAGCGCACGCTCGAAGCCGCGCGGCGCCAGGCCGGGTTCCGTGCGCAGGCTTTCCGCCTCCGCGCGCAGGCTGGGCAGGTCGCGCTTCTTGCGCGCCGCGGCCACTTCGTCGGCCTTGACGGCCAGGATCTTTTCGAGAATGTCGGACATGGCGATTTACTTGTATTGCTGCGTGGCGCGCACGAACTGATCGAGCTTTTCGCGCGCGGCGCCGTTGGCAATGGCCTCGCGCGCGCGCTGGATGCCGTCCTCTATGGAACTGGCCACGTTGGCGGCGTAGAGCGCCGTGCCGGCGTTGAGCGCCACGATCTCCCGCGGCGTGCCGGCGACGTTGCCCAGCGCCTCGAGCAGCATTTCCTTCGATTCGGCCGCGTCGGCCACCTTCAGGCCGCGGTTGGAAATCATCGACAGGCCAAAGTCTTCCGGATGGATTTCGTACTCGCGGACCTCGCCGTCCTTGAGTTCGCCCACCAGCGTGGCGGCGCCCAGCGACACTTCGTCCATACCGTCCTTGCCGTAGACCACGATGGCATGCTGCGCGCCCAGGCGCTGCATCACGCGCACCTGGATGCCGACCAGATCGGGATGGAACACGCCCATCAGGATGTTGGGCGCGTCGGCCGGGTTGGTCAGCGGGCCGAGAATATTGAAGATCGTGCGCACGCCCATTTCCTTGCGGATCGGCGCCACGTTCTTCATGGCCGGGTGATGCGTCGGCGCAAACATGAAGCCGATGCCGGTCTGCTCGATGCACTGGCCCACCTGCTCGGGCGTCAGCATGATGTTCACGCCCAGCGCCTCGAGCACGTCGGCACTGCCCGACTTCGACGACACGCCCCGGTTGCCGTGCTTGGCAATCCTGGCGCCCGCGGCAGCGGCCACGAACATCGACGCGGTCGAGATGTTGAACGTGTGCGAGCCGTCGCCGCCGGTGCCGACGATATCGACGAAGTGTTGACGATCCTGCACCGTCACGTGATTGGCGAATTCGCGCATGACCTGCGCGGCTGCCGAAATCTCGCCGATGGTTTCCTTCTTCACGCGCAGCCCGGTCAGGATGGCCGCGGCCATGACCGGCGAGATCTGCCCCTGCATGATCTGCCGCATCAGGTGCAGCATTTCGTCGTGAAAGATCTCGCGGTGTTCGATGCAGCGCGTCAGCGCTTCCTGGGGCGTGATGGACATAGCGGTTGGTTCGGTAGTGGGGGCGGCGAACGCGGAAAATTCGGCCCGCCTCATCGCGGCGCCTTGATGAAGTTGGCCAGCAGCGCGTGGCCGTGTTCGGACAGGATCGATTCCGGATGGAACTGCACGCCTTCCACATTCAGCGTCTTGTGGCGCACGCCCATGATCTCGCCGTCCGGCGTCCAGGCCGTGACTTCCAGGCAATCGGGCAGCGTTTCGCGCTCGATAGCCAGCGAATGATAGCGCGTCACGTCGAAGTGTTTCGGCAGTCCGGCAAACACGCCTTCCTGGGTGGTTTCGATCGTGCTGACCTTGCCGTGCATCACCTGCTTGGCGCGGATCACCTTGCCGCCAAACGCTTCGCCGATGGCCTGGTGGCCCAGGCAGACGCCCAGCAGCGGCACCTTGCCGGCGAAATGCTTGAGCACGTCCACCGAGATCCCGGCCTCACGCGGGCTGCAGGGGCCGGGCGAGACGCAGATGTGATCGGGATTGAGCGCTTCGATCTGTTCGACGGTGATTTCGTCGTTGCGATAGGTGCGCACGTCGGCGCCCAGTTCGCCAAAGTACTGCACGAGGTTGTAGGTGAACGAGTCGTAGTTGTCGATCATCAGCAGCATGTCATCTCTCCCGGGGGCTCAGAGGTCGGCGTCCAGGCCGTCCTGGACCTGTTCGGCGGCGCGGATCACGGCGCGCGCCTTCGCCTCGGTTTCCCTCCATTCGGCTTCGGGGTCCGAGTCCGCCACGATGCCGGCCGCGGCCTGCACATAGAGATTGCCGTCCTTGATCACGCCGGTGCGGATGGCAATGGCCAGATCCATTTCGCCGCCAAACGACAGGTAACCGACCGCGCCGCCATAGATGCCGCGCTTGCGCGGTTCGAGCTCGTCGATGATTTCCATCGCACGCACCTTGGGCGCGCCCGACAGCGTCCCGGCCGGGAACGTGGCGCGCAGTACGTCGAGATTGCTCATGCCGTCGCGCAGCGTGCCTTCCACCGAGCTGACGATGTGCTGCACGTGCGAGTATTTCTCGATCACCATCTTGTCGGTGACCTTGACCGAGCCGGTCTTGGCGATACGCCCGATGTCGTTGCGCGCCAGGTCGATCAGCATCACGTGCTCGGCGATTTCCTTCGGATCGTTGAGCAGTTCCACGGCAAGCTGCGCATCGCGTTCGGGCGTGCTGCCGCGCGGGCGCGTGCCGGCCAGCGGGCGGATCGTGACGATGTGCGCGGTTTCGGTCTCGCCGTTGTTCTGCGGCGTGCTGACCTTGCGGGTTTCCTGGCGCACCAGGATTTCGGGCGACGCGCCAACCACCTGGAAGTCGCCGAAATTGTAGAAATACATGTACGGCGACGGATTCAGCGAACGCAGCGCGCGATACAACGACAGCGGCGAATCGCGATACGGCTTGATCAGGCGCTGACCGACCTGAACCTGCATCATGTCGCCGGCCATGATGTATTCCTTGGCCTTGTGCACGGCGGTCAGGTAGTCGTCCTTGGCGAATTCGCGATAGACCTCGGTCTGCACCGACGGGCTGGTGACCGGCACATCGACAGGCTGGCGCAGCTTCATGCGCAGTTCGCGCAGGCGTTGACGCGCGCGCGGGTACGCCTCTGGCGTGGTCGGATCGGCGTAGACGATCAGGTAGAGCTTGCCGGACAGATTGTCGATCACGGCGAGTTCTTCGCACAGCAGCAACTGGATGTCGGGCAGGCCGAGGTCGTCCGGCATCTGCTTGTCGGCCAGCTTTTTCTCGATGTAGCGCACGGCGTCGTAGCCGAAGTAGCCGGCCAGGCCGCCGCAGAAACGCGGCAGTCCCGGACGCAGCGCCACCTTGAAGCGCTTCTCGAATTCCGCGATGAAATCGAGCGGGTTGCCTTCGTGGGTCTCGACGACCTTGCCGTCGGTAACCACCTCGGTGCGGCGGCCGTAGGCGCGGATCAGCGTGCGGGCGTGCAGGCCGATGAACGAATAGCGGCCGAAGCGCTCACCGCCGACCACCGATTCCAGCAGGAACGTATTTACGCCGCGCGTCTGCGACTGCGCCAGCTTCAGATACAGCGACAGCGGGGTTTCGAGATCCGCCAGCGCCTCGGCGATGATGGGGATGCGGTTGTAGCCCTGGTCGGCCAGCGATTTGAATTCCAGTTCGGTCATGTCGATCCTCGTCTTGCGGCGCCGGCCAGTCGGGTCGGTTCGGGCGGCACCGGGATGTCTCGGCAGGGGAGGGCGACAGGCTGCGTCAACCCGCCCCGGAGGGCGGACCGTGGTGCACACGACTTCGCAAAAAGCTGCGCACACGGCCGGGCGATGGCGTGTGGCGCGTTCTAGAGGCTAACCGTAGCACAGGCGCAGACAGGAGCAACCGGAACTACGGCGCTGGCGGAAGGATCTGCCGGGGAAGCCGGTCATCGGACCGGTCCGGCGGAGCTTGCGGATATCGATCCCGCAGATGACTGCAGGGCCGGATATATCGCGGCAAGCCCGTCAGGAAACTCGCGAACGCACTTTACGCCTGTTCAGAGGCGCGCCAGCGACGCCAGGGCCAAGCCTGCCGATCACTGCCAGAAAAGATGCGTTTGCGGTTGAGGAACATTGAATGGTGTTCAGCGTTGGGTTGTCCGATGTGCGGCGAGAAGCGCCGCCACGCGGGCAATGTCGGCGACTATACCATCGGCGTCGACGGCTTGTACAGGGTTGCCATGGTTGTAGCCATAAGGCATCAACAGCACTCCCATCCCGGCCGCCCGGGCCGCGCGGGCATCGTTTTCGGAGTCGCCGATGGCCAGCACCGCTGCCGGATCCAGCCGGAACACTTCGGCCACCTTGAGCAGCGGATAGGGATCCGGCTTGCGCAGCGCAAACGCATCGCCGCCGTAGACGAGTTCGAAATACTGCGCCAGGCCGGTCTTGGCCAGCAGCGGCTCGGTGAAGTTCCACGGCTTGTTGGTGACGCACGCCATGCGCAGTCCCAGCGCCTTCAGCGCCGCAAGCCCTTCCCGCACGTTCGGATAAACGTTCGAGAACTGCCCGTTGATGCGCACGTATTCGCGGTCATAGAGCGCGTAGGCATCGGCGAAGAGGCTGTTGGCGTGCAGCGGACTGAAGCGCGCGTCGAGTACGCGGCGGATCAGGTTTTCCGAACCCTTGCCGACAAAGCTGACGATCTCCTGCGCGGACATCGGCTCGACCGGCCCCAAGTGCGGATGCTGGTGCACCAGCGCGAGCAGCATTGCATTGACCGACGCATGGAAGTCGCCAGCCGTATCGACCATGGTGCCGTCGAGGTCGACGATCACCGCCTGGATGCCGCTCCAGTCGGTACGGCGCAGGATTTCGAGGCTCATGCCAAGCGCCTCCGGATTACTTGCCGGCGCGGGCCAGCTCGGCGCGCAGCGCGGCAATGATGCCCTTGTAGCCGCCGTCGGCGTCCGGCTTGCCGAACACCGCGGATCCCGCAACAAAGGTGTCCGCGCCAGCCGCCGCGATTTCCGCGATGTTGTCGACCTTCACGCCGCCGTCCACCTCCAGAAGGATCTGGCGGCCGGTGCGCGCGGTGTATTCGTCCATGCGGGCGCGCACGGCGCGCAGCTTGTTGAGCGTCTCGGGGATGAACGACTGGCCGCCGAAGCCCGGATTCACGGACATCAGCAGGATCACGTCGAGCCGGTCCATCACATGGTCCAGATGGTGCAGCGGCGTGGCCGGATTGAATACCAGTCCCGCCTGGCAGCCGTGGTCGCGGATCAGCGCAAGCGAGCGGTCGATGTGATCGCTCGCCTCCGGGTGGAAGGTGATGATATTGGCGCCCGCCTTGGCGAAGTCGGGAATGATGCGGTCCACCGGGCGCACCATCAGATGCACGTCGATCGGCGCGGTCACGTGCGGGCGGATCGCCTCGCAAACCAGCGGGCCCACAGTCAGGTTGGGCACGTAGTGGTTGTCCATCACGTCGAAGTGGATCCAGTCGGCGCCCGCCTCGGTAACACGGCGCACTTCCTCGCCCAGGCGGGCGAAGTCGGCGGACAGGATGGACGGCGCGATGCGGAAAGTGGGCTGGCTCATGATCGTGGGGCCTCGGTGAATCGGCCGGAAAGCGGCAAAGTGGGGGAATCGGGCGCGTATTTTACGCCGGTCCGGTCGCGGCCGCCCCGGCGGCGGGCGCGCAACGGGCCGCTTGCCGCTGCCCAGCCCTTGCCGCACAATGCGCAACACTTGGCCGCCGCGCGTGGCCTGCCCACCATCCTCACCCGTCGAACAATGAGCGAGTACGCTTTTTCCGTCGCCGTACGCACCCAGTACATGGCCGACCAGTCCGATCCGGACCGCGGGCGCTACGCATTCGCGTACACCATCACCATCCACAACACCGGAGAAGTGGCGGCACAGCTGATTTCGCGTCACTGGATCATCACGGACAGCGACAACACCACCCAGGAAGTTTCCGGGCTGGGCGTGGTTGGGCACCAGCCATTGCTCAAGCCGGGCGAGCACTTCGAGTATTCGAGCTGGGCGACGATCTCGACGCCGGTTGGGTCGATGAAGGGCGAGTACTTCTGCGTGGCCGAGGACGGCCACCGCTTCGAGGCGCCGATTCCGGAATTCGCACTGGTTCTGCCGCGCATGCTGCATTGAACCGCGCGGCGGACGCGCACCGGGCGTGGGAACCTACGCGTCCGGGCCGCTGTCTGCGTCCTTCGGTGCGGGATTGGCGCGCGACGGATGATCGCTTGGCGCGCGTGTGGGACGCGGGTTCTTCTTGGCGGTCCCCATCGTCCACACCACGATGAATATCAGCAGCAACAGCGCCACGCCGGCTTCGGCGGCCAGCAGCAGGGTGGGATGGTTTTCGAAGAACTGGCTCATCTCGATGGGGGCGGTCGACGCGACGGATTGAGATTGTAGGACATACGCGACGCGCCGGACCGCGCCACCGCCGAAACCTCGCGCGCGTCATGCAGAGAACGAATCAGATGGCATATCAGCATTCCCAGCGCGCCCCCCGCGCACTTTCGATTTCGTCGACTTCGCGTCAGCGTCGGTACGATTGGCTGGCCCTGACGGCATCGGCCATCGGCGCGGCGTTGCTGGCCGGTTGCATGAGCGGCCCGCCGCCACGCATCCTGGGTCCCGGCGGCACCGCCCCGGGCACCATGGCGCCGTCCGCATCGGCGGCAGGCCGTCTGCAGCCGGCAAGCTGGACCGAGATCGGTGGCTGGAGCCAGGATGATGTGCGCGCCGCGTGGCCGGCGCTGCAGGCCAGTTGCCAGGCCCTGAAAAAGAAGCCGGAATGGAATCGCGTCTGCACGACGGGGCTGATGGTCGATGCTGGCGACCTGAACGCCATGCGCAAGTACTTCGAAACCAATTTCCAGCCATACCGCGTGGTCAATACCGATGGGACCGACAGCGGCTTGATCACCGGTTACTACGAGCCGATCCTGCACGGATCCCGCTCGCGCCAGGGCCAGTACCAGATCCCGCTCTACAAGCGGCCGCCGCAACTGGGCCGTGGCGCCTTGCCTGCGCGGGCCGAACTGTTGCAGAACCCGGCGTTGCGCGGCAATGAACTCGTGTATGTGGACGACGCGGTGGAAGCCGCGTTCCTGCAGATCCAGGGATCGGGTCGCATCCGTCTGACCGACGGCACGATGATGCGGGTGGGGTTTGGTGGCACCAACGACCAGCCTTTCCGCTCGTTCGGCAAATGGCTGCTCGACCGCGGCGAGATCACGCCTGCCCAGGCCACAATGCAGGGCATCAAGGCATGGGCGCGCGCCAACCCGGGCCGCGTCGACGAGATGCTCAACGTGAATCCTCGCTTCGTGTTCTTCCGTGAACTGCCGCCGAGCAACGATGGGCCGGTGGGCGCGCTTGGTGTGCCGCTGACTGCGGAGCGGTCGATTGCGGTGGATCCCGCCACGATTCCGCTCGGTGTGCCGGTGTTCCTGTCGACGACGCGCCCGCTTTCCGTCGAACCGATCCAGCGCCTGATGTTCGCGCAGGACACCGGCTCCGCCATCAAAGGCGGCGTGCGCGCCGACTTTTTCTGGGGCGCCGGCGATGCTGCCGGCGAAACCGCGGGGCGCATGAAGCAGGGCGGCCGCATGTGGGTGCTGATGCCGCGCAGCTGATCGCACGCCGATCAAGCGTGCGTCGTGTGGCTAGGGGGCGAGCGCCTCGCGTCCCCTCCCGCCCCGATGTGGCCCTCGGTGTGGCCCTGCTTCATAATCGGCAGAGCCGCCCGAGCCTCTGTCAGCGCGGCCGGTTGTCGACGATGCGGCGCGCCTTCCCGACCGAGCGCTCGACGCCGCCTTCGGGCAGGATCTCGATCGCAGCCGTTACGCCGATGTAGGCCTTGATATCGTGCGCCAGCACCGATTGCGCCTGGCCAGCGATCGCCGGATCGGCGCCATGGTTGCATTCGACGCGCACGGTCAGGGTATCGAGCGGACCTTCCTTGCCCAGCACGCACTGGTAGTGCGGCGCAAGTTCGCTGTGTTTGAGGATCAATTCCTCGATTTGCGACGGAAACACGTTGACGCCCCGCACGATCATCATGTCGTCGGTGCGGCCGGTGATCTTCTCCATCCGCCGAAACGCCGCGCGCGCCGTTCCTGGTAACAAGCGCGTCAGATCGCGGGTGCGATAACGGACCACCGGCATCGCTTCCTTGGTCAGCGATGTGAAGACCAGTTCGCCGAATTCGCCATCTGGCAGCACTTCGCCGGTATCCGGATCGATGATCTCCGGATAGAAGTGATCCTCCCAGATTGTGGGGCCATCCTTGGTTTCCGCGCACTCGTTGGCCACGCCCGGGCCCATCACTTCGGACAATCCATAGATGTCGACCGCCGATATTCCCATGCGCTTCTCGATGGCCAGCCGCATTTCGGGCGTCCACGGCTCGGCGCCGAAGATACCAATGCGCAGCGACGTCGATGCCGGGTCGATGCCCTGGCGCTCGAGTTCGTCGGCAATGGCCAGCATATAGCTGGGCGTCACCATGATGATCTCGGGCCGGAAATCCTGGATCAATTGCACCTGGCGCTCCGTCTGGCCGCCGCCGAACGGGATTGCCGTCAGGCCGGCTTTCTCGACGCCGTAGTGTGCGCCCAGTCCGCCCGTGAAAAGCCCGTAGCCGTAGCTGATGTGAACTTTGTCGCCACGCTTGGCGCCCGATGCGCGGATCGAGCGCGCCATCACGGTCGCCCACGTATCGATGTCGCGCAGCGTATAGCCGACCACGGTTGGCTTGCCGGTGGTCCCCGACGATGCGTGGATGCGCGCGATGCGGTCCTGGGGCACGGCAAACATGCCGAATGGATAGTTGTCGCGCAGATCCTTCTTCGTCGTAAACGGAAATCGCGCCAGGTCCGCCAGGGACCGGAGATCGTCTGGGTGTACGCCGGCATCTTCGAACTTGCGCCGATATACCGGCGAGTTCTCGTAGGCATGGCGTAACGACCATTTGAGGCGGTCAAGCTGCAGTGCCTGAAGATCCTGCCGGCTAGCGGTTTCGATCGGCTCCAGGGGCAGGTCGGTAAGGCGCGTACTCATGAATGTCTCCACTTCCGGGGGGCGCTACGTTGGCGCGAAGCGAGTTGCCAAGGCGGACCAAGGTTCAGGACGGCGCGATGACGTGTCCTTTGATTTGTGCTGACTTGCCGCGAAACATCGCGACGGGCTCGCCAGCGCGATTTACCACCTTGATGTCATAAATTCCGTGCCGGCCCGACAGTACCTGTTCAACAGCTTCGGCAGTCAGCACATCGCCGCCTTGCACGGGGCGCAGGAAGTCGATCGAACAACCGGAGGCCACCGTGCTGATGTTGTAGCTGTTGCAGGCGAACGCGAAAGCCGAGTCAGCGAGCGTGAACATCAGCCCGCCATGGCAGATGGCATGGCCATTCAGGAATTCGGTTCGCACCTCCATCGACAGACGCGCATAACCTGGGCGTACCTCTTCCAGCACCATGCCCAGCCAGCGGCTGCAGGCGTCCGATTCGTACATGGCGCGGGCCGTGGCTTCGGCCAGCGCCTGGGGATCGTCAATCAAATGAGTCTCCAATTCAGTGGAAGGGAGTCGGGGTCAAGCGCCGGTGAAGCGTGGTGCGCGCTTTTCCAAGAAGGCATTGACGCCTTCGGTGTAGTCATGTGAGCGGCCCAGATCGCGCTGGAGGTCCCGCTCGAGATCGAGCTGTGCGTCCAGCGAATTGGTGGCGCTGGCATACATGGCCTGCTTGATCGCCGCCAGCGCGCGCGTGGGTTGCGCGGCGAGATGGGTTGCCAGGGCCATCGCCTGTTCGGACAGCAAGGGATCGTCCATGACTTCCCACACCAGTCCCCACTTCTCTGCGTCTTCGGCGCTGAGCTTGTCGCCCGTCATGGCCAGGCCGAGCGCCCGCGCCAGCCCCACGCGCTTCGGCAGCAACCACGTGCCGCCGGAATCGGGCACGAGCCCGATCTTGACGAACGCCTGGATGAAGCTGGCCGATTTGGCTGCGAGAACGATGTCGCAGGCCAGCGCGAGATTCGCGCCCGCGCCGGCGGCGGTGCCATTGACGGCGGCGATAACCGGAAGCGGTAGCGCTTGCAGACGCCGTACCAGCGGGTTGAACCAGGTGTCGATAAGTTCGCCGAGATCCGTGGCGTAGTCCGGGCTGAAGTCGAGATCGGCCAGATCCTGCCCCGCGCAGAATCCGCGCCCAGCGCCGGTCAGTAACAACGCGCGCGCGCCACCCGCTTCGGCATGGTCCAGCGCCTGCACGAGGCTGCGGTGCATGTCGCGTGTAAAGCTGTTGAGCTTTTCCGGCCGATTGAGCGTGACCACCGCCACATCGCCGTGCCATCGCAGCAAAATCGGGCCGGACTCAAGCTGGACGCGCGCCTGCGAATGGGCCGGGTTTGGGGGCATGGTTGTCTCCTGCGCCATATGGTTCTCCGGGACGGTCGAATGTGGATGCGTTGCCACGGCGTGCCGCTGGGTCATTGTAGGTAGCCCCGCGGTCATTAAATAAACCGACCAGTCGGTCGGCAAATATTAGTCGGCTTGGGGCGGGGGCGCAAGAGTGTGGCGGCGCGAGGCCGGGCTGGCGCGTAGTCGTCTTGACCGTCATTCACTGCGCGGGAGAGTATCGGTGCACTGCCAACAGGACAGAACCATCGATTGCTAGGAGAAGACATGTCGTACGAGAACATCTTGGTGGAAACCCGCGGCCGGGTGGGGTTGGTGACTCTCAATCGGCCGAAAGCGTTGAACGCGCTGAACGACGCGCTGATGGATGAACTGGGCGCTGCGCTGGTTGCCTTCGACCAGGACGAAGCCGTCGGCTGTATCGTCATCACGGGTAGCGAGCGAGCGTTTGCGGCGGGTGCGGACATTGGAATGATGGCCAAGTACTCGTATATGGATGCTTACAAAAGCGACTACATCACCCGGAACTGGGAAACGATCCGTCGCATCCGCAAGCCCGTTATTGCTGCAGTAGCTGGTTACGCCCTGGGCGGCGGCTGCGAATTGGCGATGATGTGCGACATCGTTATCGCGGCCGACAATGCCAGGTTCGGGCAACCGGAGGTCAAGCTCGGCACCATGCCGGGTGCCGGCGGGACGCAGCGGTTGCCACGGGCGGTATCGAAAGCCAAGGCAATGGACCTTTGCCTGACCGCACGCATGATGGACGCCGCCGAAGCCGAACGAGCCGGCCTGGTATCGCGCGTTGTTGCGGCCGACGCGTTGATCGACGAGGCCTTAACCGCTGCGGAAACCATTGCTAGCTATTCGCTGCCCGTGGTCATGATGATCAAGGAATCCGTCAACGCCGCATATGAGACGACTCTGAATGAAGGGGTGCGATTCGAGCGGCGCCTGTTTCATGCCACGTTTGCCACGGAAGACCAGAAGGAGGGTATGGCGGCGTTTGTGGAGAAAAGGGCACCTGCCTTCAAGCATCAGTAGGACGTATCGGGAATACCCGATAGCGATGGTCGGTTATTGTGCGAGAAAGGAAATTGGTCTTGGAGCTGAATTTCCTTTCCGATCAACGGTTTGAATAGAGCTTCCGGGCTCGTGTTTCGCTTGTTCATGACAAACGTATTGCAAAGCCCGGAGATTCGTCCTAATATTCGCCCCCTCGCAACACGAAGCGCGCTGCCAAGGCAGTGTTGGCAAGGGTTTGCGGGGCGGCAGTGGTTG
>NZ_JBXALD010000014.1:0-168536 GCF_058799075.1 Cupriavidus sp. GW822-FHT06G04
CACGGCGCCATCGTCGAGCGCTTTGCCGCCGACGAACTGCAGGACAAGATGCCGGTGCTCAATGAACTGCTTGGCGTCTGAACATTTTGTTTTTGGGACCCGCAAGGAATACGAAGTGAAGCGGTGACGGCGCGCTGCGCGGCTGCCTCCAGGTCGGACGACCGGGCAGGGCTGCGCAACCACGTCGGCGGCGTTTGCTTGGTGGCGCTTTGCGATCGCAGGACGGGGGGCGTGAGGACGCCGCCACAACTCAGGAGACAAAACATGAAGATGACTCGGCTGGCTGTCGCAGTGGCGGCAACTGTCTTTGGCGCATATGCAGGGGGCGCTTCGGCGCAGGTATCGGGCGATACCGTGAAGATTGGCTACATCACCGACATGTCCGGCCTGTACGCCGACATCGACGGTCCCGGCGGCCTGGAAGCCATCAAGATGGCGATCGAGGATCACGGCGGCAAGGTGCTGGGCAAGCCGATCGAGCTGGTGTCTGCGGATCACCAGAACAAGGCCGACATCGCAGCATCGAAGGCGCGCGAGTGGATGGACCAGCAGGGGCTGGACATGCTGCTGGGCGGCACCAATTCCGCGACCGGCCTGGCGATGAACAAGGTGGCGCAGGAAAAGAAGCGCGTCTATTTCAACATCGGCGCCGGCACGGCGCGCCTGACCAACGAAGAGTGCTCGCCGTACACGGTGCACTACGCCTATGACACGGTGGCGCTGGCCAAGGGCACCGGCAGCGCGGTGGTGAAGCAGGGCGGCAAGAAGTGGTTCTTCCTGACTGCCGACTACGCCTTCGGCCATTCGCTCGAGAACGACACCGCGGCAGTGGTGAAGGCCAATGGCGGCACGGTGGTGGGATCGGTGCGCCATCCGCTGTCGGCGTCGGATTTCTCGTCGTTCCTGCTGCAGGCACAGGCGTCGAAGGCCGACATCCTGGGCCTGGCCAACGCGGGCGGCGACACGATCAATTCGATCAAGGCCGCCAAGGAATTCGGCATCACCAAGACGATGAAGATCGCCGGCCTGCTGATGTTCATCAACGACGTGCACAGCCTTGGCTTGAAGAACACCGAAGGCCTGTTGATGACCGACAGCTGGTACTGGGACATGAACGACGAGACGCGCAAGTTCGCGAATCGCTTCTTCGGCAAGATGAAGAAGATGCCGAGCAGCCTGCAGGCCGCGGACTATTCCGCGATCAGCACGTACCTGAAGGCCGTGGAGACCGCCAAGACCGACGATCCGGACAAGGTCATGGCCGAGTTGAAGAAGATGAAGATCAACGACTTCTACAACAAGAGCTACATCCGCGCCGATGGCCGCAACATTCACGACATGTACCTGATGCAGGTGAAGGCGCCGGCCGATTCGAAGAAGCCGTGGGATTACCTGAAGGTGGCCGCGACGATTCCTGGCGACCAGGCCTTCACCACGGTTGCCGAATCGAAGTGCGCGATGATGAAGAAGTAACACCAGAATGGCCCCTTGTCCGGCAGCGGACAGGGGCGGGAAGACAAGCGCGGCGCGCCGGGTGCGACATGCCACTGGTTGCGACGCGCTTGCTTCCACTCCGACGCTGCGCAAGTGGCAGTCGGGCGACACACCTACAGGCAATCTAGCCCATGGATATCTTTGGAATTCCGCTTCCCGCCATGTTGTCCCAGTTGCTGCTGGGCCTGGTCAACGGGGCTTTCTACGCGATGCTGAGCCTGGGGCTGGCCGTGATTTTCGGTCTGCTCAACGTCATCAATTTTGCGCACGGCGCGCTGTTCATGCTCGGTGCGCTGCTGGCGTGGGCGGGCATGGAATACGCCGGACTGAACTACTGGGTGATGCTGCTGGTGTCGCCGCTGGTGGTGGGGGTGCTCGGCATCGTGATCGAGAAGACGATGCTGCGCTGGATCTACAAGCTCGACCACATCTACGGCCTGCTGCTGACGCTGGGCATCACGCTGGTGATCGAAGGCGTGTTCCGGTCGATCTACGGCGTGTCGGGCCTGCCGTATTCGCCGCCCGAAGCGCTGCAGGGCGCAACCGATCTGGGCTTCATGATCCTGCCGAACTATCGCGCATGGGTTGTGGCCGCGTCGGTGGTGGTGTGCCTGGCGACGTGGTTCGTGATCGAGAAGACCAAGCTCGGCGCGTACCTGCGGGCCGGCACCGAGAACCCGAAGATGGTGGAAGCGTTCGGCGTGAACGTGCCGCTGATGGTGACGCTGACCTACGGCTTCGGTGTGGCGCTGGCCGCGTTTGCCGGCGTGCTGGCCGCGCCGGTGATTCAGGTGTCGCCGCTGATGGGACAGAATCTGATCATCGTGGTGTTCGCGGTGGTGGTGATCGGCGGGATGGGTTCGATCATGGGGTCGATCCTCACGGGCCTGGGGCTCGGCGTGATTGAAGGGCTGACCAAGGTGTTCTACCCGGAGGCCTCGGCGACCGTGGTGTTCTTCATCATGGTGATCGTGCTGCTGCTGCGTCCGGCAGGGCTGTTCGGAAGGGAGAAATGATGAGCGGGCAGACCGGTCAAACCGCTGTGGCGGTGCAAGCCAAGGGCTTCAAGGAAGGGACGGCTGTGCAAAAGAGGGTTCTCTACGGCCTGCTGTTGCTGGCGCTGATTGCCGCGCCGCTGGTGGGTGCGTACCCGGTGTTCGTGCTCAAGGTGCTGTGCTTCGCGCTGTTCGCCTGCGCCTTCAATCTGTTGATCGGCTTTACCGGCCTGTTGTCGTTCGGCCATGCCGCGTTCTTTGGCGGCGCGGGCTACGCGGCTGGGCATGCGATGAAGGTATGGGGCGTGACACCGGAACTGGGCCTGCTGTTCGGGACGTTGTCCGGCGCGGTGATCGGCTACGTGGTCGGTTCGCTGGCGATCCGGCGCCAGGGCATCTACTTCTCGATGATCACGCTCGCGCTGGCGCAGATGCTGTTCTTCATCTGTCTGCAGGCGCCGTTCACGGGCGGCGAGGACGGCCTGCAGGGCATTCCGCGCGGCAAGCTTTTTGGCGTGCTCTCGCTGGCCAACGATACGACGCTGTACTACGTGGCGCTGATCATCATCGTGGCCGCCTTCGCGCTGATCGTGCGCACGGTGCATTCGCCGTTCGGCCAGATCCTGAAGGCCATCCGCGAGAATGAGCCGCGCGCGATCTCGCTGGGCTACGACGTGGATCGCTTCAAGCTGCTGGCCTTCGTGATCTCGGCCGCGCTGTCCGGCCTGGCCGGCTCCATCAAGGCGCTGGTGCTTGGTTTCGGCACGCTGACCGACGTGCACTGGTCGATGTCGGGGTCGGTGATCCTGATGACGCTGGTGGGCGGCCTGGGCACGTTGTCCGGCCCGATCGTTGGCGCCTTCGTGGTGGTGGCGCTCGAGAACAAGCTCGGCGATATCGGATCGTTCCTGGCGTCGGTTACGGGCGTCAGCTGGTTCAACGCGCTTGGCGAGTCGGTGACGATGGTGACCGGCATCATCTTCGTTATCTGCGTGCTGACGTTCCGCCGCGGCATCATGGGCGAGCTGATTGCACTCACGAGCCGGAAAAAATAGCAAGCCCTGCGTGCAGATCGGGCAACATGCTCGATTTTGGGGCTAGGGTTATTGCTGACTTGTTTCAGACGCACCGCTTCGTTACATTGCTTATACGGTTTTCGCAGGTTACTTGGAGGCGGAAGCGAGGAGACGACAGGCGCGCACCCGGTGTCGGGTAGCAGCAGCCAACACGATAAAAGGCGTTGCCGGGTGATCCCCAGCAACGCCTTTTTTATTTGCGCCGGTCCACGACGTGTTTATGCCGGCATTTCATCGCCTTCCACGGGCGATGCTTTTCGTGCATGACCCGGCTGGAGGCCCCGTGCGACAATGCCGGCCTGCTTCCCGCGCGTCTCATGTTCACGATTTCCAATCCCTCAGAATCAACGCCGCCGCAGCGCTGGGTACGCCCCGCTGTGACCAAAGATGCACCTGTGGTCGACGCCTGGCTGATGCGTCGCGCCCCGCTTGGCGTCCCGGAGGCCCGCGCGCGTCGCGTATCGCTCGATGCGCTGCTCGACCAGGGCAGTCATGGCATTTGCCTGCTAGGCGGCACCAATGCGGTGCGCGACAACCTGGCCTGCCTGATGCCCGTCACCCTGATCCATAGCTTGTCCACAGGCGGCCGTATTGCAATGGTGGCGGAGTGGTGGCCGCCGGTATCGTCATCGGATTCTACGGATGCAGGGGAGCCGCCCGCGTTGGCGAGCGCACCGCGACCGCTGCAATCGCAACATTCGCCGCAATCGCTTCAATCGTCGGAATGGCCAGCGGAGACGTCCGTCCAGGCATGGCTGCAGGAATGCTGTGCCGTGCTGGCGGACTGGTGCCGTGCCCACGGCATCCGGCACATCGCCCTGGCGCAAGGTCTGGTGGATCCGGGCCAGCGCGCGCCCGATGGATTTCAGCGCGACGGCAGCGGCCTGTGGGTCCGCAGCCTTGTGCCCACACCGAAGTTTCTCGGGTAATGGCGCGGCCGCGGCCAGCCGAACCTGGCCGTCGACACGATTTGCCTGAATCCCTTCCCACCTTTCTGATGGTTCCAGCATGGAATTTGCGTTTCTGGCCGCGGCCGCCTTCCTGGCCGGCATGATTGACGCCGTGGCGGGCGGCGGGGGCCTCGTGCAGATCCCCGCGTTGTTTTCGACCTATCCAAACATGGCGCCCGCCACGTTGATCGGCACCACCAAGGTGGCGTCGATGGCGGGCACCTCCAATGCGGCGATGCGCTTTGCGCGCTCGGTCCGGATCCATTGGGGTGTCACTGCGCCGGCCATGATTGCGGCCTTCGTGTTGTCGATGGCCGGTGCGTGGACATTGACCAGGATTCCGGCCGACCCGCTGCGCAAGGCACTGCCGTTTGTGCTGCTGGTGCTGCTGGCCTACACCGTAGCGAAGAAGGACCTTGGCACCGAGCACGCGCCCTCGCTGTCCGGCGCACGCGAGCGCATTGCCGCCGTGCTGGCCGGTGCGGCGATCGGCTTCTACGATGGCGTGTTCGGGCCGGGAACGGGCAGTTTCCTGATGATCGTGTTCGTGCGCGTGTTCGGCTACGACTTCCTCCATGCCTCGGCTTCGGCCAAGGTGGTCAATCTTGCTACCAACCTTGCCGCGCTGCTGCTGTTGGCGGCCAAGGGCCACGTCTGGTGGCAACTGGGCATCGTGATGGCCGTGGCCAATGTCGCGGGCAGTCAGGTGGGCAGCAAGCTGGCGCTTCGGCATGGCAGCAGGTTTGTGCGCAAGGTCTTCATCGCCGTGGTTGGCGCGCTGATCATGAAGACCGCTTACGACGCCTTCCTGCGTTGATCCGATGCGACCGGATACGGGCCGGCGCCACGGCATTGCGAACATGCCGGCGCGCCCCGCGCGCGCGCCGGTAGCCAGGACGCCGTAACCCGGACTGTTGTGCCGCCGCCGCTGCGGGTTAATCCCGCTTTTCGGATCAGATCGCTGTGTTAGACTCGATTCGCATTCCCGACCGAGCGGTCGGGTAATGCAACTGCGCAATTCCGGGGGTATCACGCGCAGGACGGGAAAAACGGGACGAACTTCGATGTTCCCGACACTGATCGGACGCCAGCGTTGCGTCTGCCAGAGAGCCTGTTGAACGGGCCGACAAAAAAACTGAAGGCATCCGGCGGCCGAAAGCCGACGGATGCCTTTTTCCGTTTCTGGAATCGAAGGAGACACTCTATGACGTTCAAGCGCGCCAGCTTGCTGGCTCTTGCTGCTGCCAGCCTGTTTGCCGGTGCGGCCAGTGCCCAGGTGAAAGTTGGGGTCACTGTTTCGGCCACCGGGCCTGCGGCATCGCTCGGCATCCCCGAAAAGAACACGTTCACGCTGCTGCCGAAGGAAATCGCCGGCAAGAAGATCGAGTACATCGTGCTCGACGACGCGACCGACACCACCACGGCGGTAAAGAACACGCGCAAGCTGATCAGCGAGGACAAGGTGGACGTGGTGGTGGGTTCCACCGTGACGCCGAATTCGCTGGCGATGGTGGACGTGGCCGCCGAGAGTGAAACGCCGATGATCTCGATGGCCGCCTCGGCCCGCATCATCGAGCCGATGGATGCCAAGCGCGCATGGGTCTTCAAGACGCCGCAGAACGATTCGCACATGGCCACGGCGCTGGCCGAGCACATGACCAACAACAACGTGAAGACGGTGGCATTCATCGGCTTTGCGGATGCCTACGGCGATAGCTGGGCGCAGGAATTCGCCAAGGTGGCGGAAATGCGCAAGATCAAGGTGGTGGCCAACGAGCGCTTTGCGCGCACCGACAATTCGGTGACGGGCCAGGTGCTCAAGATGATGGGCGCCAATCCGGACGCGGTGCTGATTGCCGGTTCGGGTACGCCTTCGGCGCTGCCGGCCAAGACGCTCAAGGAGCGCGGCTTCAAGGGCAAGATCTATCAGACGCACGGCGTGGCCAATCCCGACTTCCTGCGGGTGTGCGGCAAGGATTGCGAAGGCACATTCCTGCCCGCCGGTCCGTTGTTGGTGGCCGAGCAATTGCCAGACAGCAATCCCGTCAAGAAGCCGGCCATGACGTACAAGACGGCATACGAGAAAGCGTTCGGTGGCCAGGTCTCGACTTTTGGCGGCCACGCCTGGGACGCCGGACTGCTGCTCCAGAACGCCATTCCCGAGGCGCTCAAGAAGGGCCAGCCGGGCACCAAGGAATTCCGCAAGGCGCTGCGCGATGCGCTGGAGCAGACCAAGAATCTGCCGGTATCGCACGGCATCATCAATATGACTCCCACCGACCACCTCGGCATGGACCAGCGCGCGCGCGTGATGGTGCAGATCGTCGATGGCAAGTGGAAGTTGCAGAAGTAGGCCGGCGCTCGTTCGGCAGACAGGAGTTGGTCGCGCGGGGCAGGCGTAGCAACGCAGGGGCGCATGGATTGCCATGCGCCCTTTTTTTGCCCTTGCCGTCTTGCAATCTACGTACAACGCCGCGCAGCGATTAAGCTGACAGCGCGGACCCTTCCACGAGTCGGGGAGACAATGGATCTTTCGATTGCGGCCATCCTGGCGCAGGACGGCATTACTTCCGGCGCCATCTACGCGTTGCTGGCACTGGCGCTGGTGCTGGTGTTCTCGGTAACGCGCGTCATCTTCATACCCCAGGGCGAATTCGTGGCCTATGGCGCGCTGACGCTGGCCGCGATGCAGGCCGGGCACGCGCCTCAAACCACGTGGCTGCTGCTGGCCATGGGCGTGCTCACGTTTGTCTATGACGCGGCCGTGGTATTGCGCAGCCCGGACCTGCGCAGCATGGCGGCGCGACGGCTTGCCGTGCTGGCGGCCAAATACCTGTTGTTTCCCGTGGCCGTGCACTTGCTGGTGCAGCAGTACGGCGGCCAGCCGCTGCCGATGTTGGTGCAGGTGGCGGTGACGCTGCTGATCGTCGTGCCGCTCGGCCCAATGCTCTATCGCCTGGCGTACCAGCCGCTTGCCGAAGCCAGCACGCTGGTGCTGCTGATCGTTTCCGTGGGCGTGCATTTCGCGCTGGTCGGTCTGGGCCTCGTGATGTTTGGTGCGGAGGGTTCGCGCACGAACCCGTTTTCCGAGGCGCGTTTCGATGTCGGCAGCCTCAGCGTGTCTGGACAGAGCCTCTGGGTGGTGGCGGTGTCCGGCCTGCTGATCGCCGCGCTGTACTTCTTTTTCGAACGCACGCTGCAAGGCAAGGCGCTGCGCGCGACGGCCGTGAACCGGCTGGGCGCGCGCCTGGTGGGCATCGGCACCACGCAGGCCGGGCGTCTTTCGTTCACGCTGGCGGCCGCGTTGGGCGCGTTGTGCGGCGTCCTGATTGCGCCGCTGACCACGGTCTATTACGAATCCGGCTTCCTGGTGGGCTTGAAGGGCTTCGTTGGCGCGATCGTCGGTGGCCTGGCGAGCTATCCGGTTGCGGCGCTCGGCGCGCTGTTGGTGGGGCTGCTCGAATCGTATTCGTCGTTCTGGGCGAGCGCCTTCAAGGAGGTGATCGTCTTTACGTTGATCATCCCGGTGCTGTTGTGGCGATCGCTCACGAGCAAGCATGTCGAGGAAGAGGAGTAAGCCATGACCATGCTCACCGACAAACCGATGGAAAAGCGCGTGGATGGCGACGGCACCATCGCGTCGCAGCGGGGCGAGGCTGTGCGCGGCCATGTGCGCAGCCGCATCCTGACGCTGCTGTTCGTGATGGCACTGGCGCTGCTTCCTGTGCTGCCGACGCCCGAGTTCTGGATCACGCTTGGCAACTACATTGGCCTGTACAGCATCGTGGCGATCGGGCTGGTGTTGCTGACCGGCGTGGGCGGCATGACGTCGTTCGGCCAGGCCGCATTTGTCGGGCTCGGCGCGTACAGCACCGCATACCTGACGACGCAGTTCGGGCTGTCTCCATGGGTGGGGCTCGTGGTGGGATTGATCATCACGGTGGCATCGGCCTATGTGATCGGATTGATCACGATGCGCATGTCCGGCCACTACCTGCCGCTGGCGACGATTGCATGGGGTCTGTCGCTGTTCTTCCTGTTTGGCAACCTCGAGTTTCTGGGCAAGTACGACGGCCTCAACGGCATCCCGGTGTTGTCGATCGCCGGTATCGAGCTGCAGTCGGGGCGGTCGATGTTCTATCTGATCTGGCTGGTGGTGCTGCTCGCGGTATTCGCCATGCAGAATCTGCTGGATTCGCGGCCCGGGCGTGCGATTCGCGCACTCAAGGGCGGCGGCACGATGGCCGAAGCCATGGGCGTCAACACCGCATGGATGAAGGTGGTGATCTTCGTGGTGGCCGCGATACTGGCGTGCGTATCGGGCTTTCTCTATGCGCATCTGCAACGCGCGGTGAATCCGACGCCGTTCGGACTCAACTACGGTATCGAGTACCTCTTCATGGCCGTGGTGGGCGGTGTGGGACACGTCTGGGGCGCGGTGCTGGGCGCCGGTGTGTTGACGATCCTGAAGGACGTGCTGCAGGGCGTGCTGCCCAAGTTGCTGGGGACCACGGGCAACTTCGAGATCATCGTGTTCGGCGTGCTGCTGGTGCTGTTGCTGCAGTACGCGCGTGACGGCATCTGGCCGTTCCTGCGCAGGCTGATGCCGTCGGGGCCGTCCGTGACCGCGCCCGCGCATGCTGCGGCGCTGCCGGTGCGGCAGAAGCCGGACGCCGGAGAGTTGATTCTCGATGTGCGCGCGGCGCGCAAGCAGTTTGGCGGGCTGGTGGCGGTGAACGACGTGAGCTTCCAGGTGCGCGCCGGGGAGATCATCGGATTGATCGGCCCCAACGGCGCGGGCAAGTCCACCACGTTCAATCTGGTGACCGGGGTGCTGCCGCTCACGAGCGGGGAAGTGCGCTATCGCGGCGAAGTGATTTCGGGCCTGCCTTCGCGCGAGATCGTGAAGCGCGGGGTCGGACG
This sequence comes from Cupriavidus sp. GW822-FHT06G04, assembly GCF_058799075.1. Lineage (NCBI taxonomy): Bacteria > Pseudomonadati > Pseudomonadota > Betaproteobacteria > Burkholderiales > Burkholderiaceae > Cupriavidus > Cupriavidus sp. GW822-FHT06G04. Next base: position 9,439 of record NZ_JBXALD010000014.1, read on the forward strand.
GACGTTCCAGCATGTGCACTTGCTGCCGACGATGACGGTGCTGGAGAACGTTGCGATCGGCGCGCACCTGCGCGGCGACTTCCGCGCGCAAGGCGGCGTATCCGCGGCGATCCTGCACATGAACCGTGGCGAGGAACAGAAGCTGCTGTTCGAGGCGAAGCGCCAGCTCGAGCGCGTGGGGCTGGCCGACTGCATGTACATGGAGGCCGGCAGCCTGGCGCTGGGGCAGCAACGGATCCTGGAGATTGCGCGGGCGCTTTGCTGCGATCCGGCGCTGCTGTTGCTGGACGAGCCAGCCGCAGGCCTGCGCTACAAGGAAAAGCAGGCGCTTGCCGATTTGCTGCGCAAGCTCAAAGGCGAAGGCATGAGTGTGCTGCTGGTGGAGCATGACATGGACTTTGTGATGAACCTGACCGATCGCCTCGTGGTGATGGAATTTGGCACGCGCATCGCCGAGGGCGTACCGGAAGAGGTGCAGAAGGATCCGGCAGTGCTGGAAGCGTATCTGGGCGGCATCGAGTGAGGATATGAGATGAGTCTGATTCTGGAAGTGAAGGACCTGCATGTCCGCTACGGCAAGGTCGAGGCGGTGCATGGCGCCAGTCTGCAGGTCGAGGCCGGCCGCATCGTCACTGTGATCGGGCCCAACGGCGCAGGGAAGTCCACCATGCTCAATGCCATCATGGGCGCGCTTCCTGCCACGGGGTCGTCGAGCGGCACGGTGCGCTATCTGGGGCACGACATGACCGGCATCCCCGTCGAGGGGCGCGTGGCGCGCGGCATGTGCCTGGTGCCGGAAAAGCGCGAGCTGTTTGCCACCATGTCGGTCGAGGACAACCTCCTGCTCGGGGCGTTCCGGCGCAAGAAGGCGGGCGAGCGCAACTATCTGGATCAGATGGACGTGGTCTACGATCTGTTTCCGCGCCTGCGGGAGCGCGCTAGGCAGGACGCGGGTACGCTGTCCGGCGGAGAACGGCAGATGCTGGCGGTGGGCCGTGCCCTGATGGCGAAGCCGCAATTGCTGATGCTGGACGAGCCCAGCCTTGGACTGGCGCCGCTGATCGTCAAGGAGATCTTTCACATCATCAGCAACCTGCGCAAGACCGGCGTGGCGACGTTGCTGATTGAACAGAATGCGCGGGCGGCCCTGCAGGTGGCGGACTACGGCTACGTGATCGAGACCGGCGATATGGCGCTGGAGGGCGAGGCCGCGGCCCTGGCCAGCAATCCCAAGGTGATCGAAACCTATCTGGGCCTGACCAGGAAAGCGGCCTGATCGTCCCGCCGCACGCGGGGCCGCGACGTAAACTATTCGGTGTGGAGATCTTTCTGGCGTTTTGCGCCTAGATTTTATTTGCCGGATCGATGTTGTTCACAAAGATATCCACACTGTGGATAACCGGCTAAGAAGTCAGCACTTCGATATCAGTCTGAGCTACAGCAAGCAGCCAGTCGCGGAAAACATGCAAGGCCGGATGCTCGCGTTTTTCGCGCGGCGAACACAGGAAATATCCCCGGCTGAGCGTAATCGGCAAATCGAACGGCGCGACCACCTGGCCCGCGTGGAGCGCGTCTCGCACCAGGCAGCGCTGCAGCACGGCGACACCCATATCGGCCTTGACGGCCTCCAGCAGAATCGACACCTGATCGAACCCGCGCGCGAGGGTTGGCGCAGCATCGGGTACGCCCGCGGCCTGCAGCCATTTCTGCCAGTTTGCGGGTGCAGTGGTGTGGAAAAGTAGGGGTTCGGCCAGCAGTTCGTGCGGAGTTTTCCACAGGTTGGCGATGCGTCTTGCATGGGCCCGCGCCGGATGACAAACCGGCACCATTTCGCGGCCGATCACATAGTCGACTTGCCATCCGGCCCACTGACTAGCCTCGCCGGCCAGGATCGCGGCATCGGGCCGTGCGCCGGAAAAATCCTCTTCCTTGCGATAGGGAACAAAGTCCAGGCGGATCTCGGGATGCCGGCGATGGAAGTCGGGCAGGCGAGGCACCAGCCAGACGCTGGCGAGTGTGGGTACGGCGGAAAGCGTCAGGTGATGCCGGCGATCTTTTTCGAACATTGCGGCGCTGGCGGCTTCCAGTGCGGCGAGTGGCTCGGAAATCGCCGCCAGATAAGCGTTTCCGGCGTCGGTAAGGGTCAGCCTGTGCGCGTTGCGATGGAGCAGCGGCTGGCCGAAGTGGGCCTCCAGTCGGGCGATGGCGCGGCTGATGGCGCCTTGCGTGACACACAACGTGTCCGCCGCGCGCGTGAAGCTGCCCAGACGAGCGGCGGTAACAAACGCATGCAGCTCGGACATCGAAGGTGAGTGGAGGCGCATAGCCTTGTCGATCCGAGAATGATCTTTGGTAATGGAATCGTGCAATATAGTCGTTTGTGCACAGCCGGTAAACTCGCGGAAACTCGTGGCTCGGCGATCCGCAAATCGAAAAAAGTACGAGGAGTTTGTCAGATGAATCGAGCCACTTGCGTGCGTGCCACGCGCCGCGAATTCTTGTTGTCCACAATGTTGTCCACAGCCGTCGGCGTCGCATTTGGCGCCATGGCGATGCCAGTTCTGGCACAGCCCAACTACCCGAGTAAACCGATCCGGCTGGTGGTGCCGTTCGCCGCCGGCGGTTCGACGGATCTGTCGGCGCGGCTGGTTGCGGAGTTCGCCGGACGCGAACTGGGCCAGACCATCGTGGTCGACAACAAGGGCGGGGCCGGTGGTTCGATCGGCATGGAGCAAGTGGCGCGCTCAGCGCCGGACGGCTACACGATCGGCATGGCGACGGTCAGCACGCATGGATCCAATCCGGCCGTCTATCCGAAGCTTGGCTACGATCCGATCAAGGATTTCACGCCGGTGACCAACGTCATCGCCATTCCGAGCGTGTTTGCCGTGCATCCCAGCGTACCGGCCAAAACCATGCAGGAGTTTGTCGCCTTGGCCAAGGCCAATCCGGGCAAGTATACGTTTGCGTCGCCTGGGGCCGGATCGCTGGGCCACGTCAACATCGAGAACTTCATGATGCTGGCGAAGATCGACCTGCTGCACGTGCCCTACAAGGGCGCAGGGCTGGCGCTGAACGACGCCGTCGCGGGCCAGGTAAACGCGATCACCGATAACCTGGCGACCACACTGCCTCACGTGAAATCGGGCCGGCTGCGCGCCTTGGCGGTGCTGGGTGCGCAGCGTTCTCCGCAGTTGCCCAACGTGCCGACGTACGCCGAGCTGGGCTACAAGGATATGGGTGAGGGCGGTTGGTTCGGCATCGTGGCGCCCGCCGGCACGCCGCAGCCGATCATTGCCAAGCTGAATGCGGCGATCCACAAGGCAATGGAGAATCCCGAGTTCAAGCGCAAGGTCGAGGAGTCCGGCGGCACGCTGGTGCCAACGACGCCCGAGCAGTTCAAGGCCCAGATCCAGCAGGCAATGGCACGCTACGCGCGTGTGGCCAAGGCCGCCAACATCAAGCTGGACTGATCATGACGACTTACCAAGCGGTGACTGGCGATGCGCCCGGTGGCCCATTCACACTCGCATTGCCAGAGGGCGATGCAATTCCCCTGGTGTGCGATTCGCCGCACAGCGGGGTCTTTTATCCGTCCGATTTTGACGCGGCAGTGCCGCTGCATCGGCTGCGCGGGGGCGAGGATACCCATATCGATACGCTGTGGGCAGCCATTCCAAAGGTTGGCGGTACGCTGATCGGGGCGACATTCCCGCGCGTGTATATCGATCCGAACCGGACGCTCGATGATCTGGATCCAGACCTGCTGGCCGAGCCGTGGCCGACGCCGTTATCCCCAGGGGAGAAGACGCGGCTTGGCTACGGACTGATCTGGCGGAAGCTGGACGCTGCGACGCCGATTTACGGCCGAAAGCTGACCGTGGCGGAGGTGCGTAACCGTATCGAACGCTACTACCGGCCGTATCATGCGGCGCTGGCGGAGGCGGTCGAGGCCGCATATCGGAAGTTCGGCGCACTGTGGCATCTGAATCTGCACTCGATGCCGAATAATGCCTACGAGCGTCTCAAGATCGTCAGCCCGCGGCCCTTGGCTGACTTTGTGCTCGGCGACCGGGACGGCACGACTTGCGAGCCGGGGATCGTTGATCTGGTGGAAGGCCAGCTGCGTGGCATGGGATACACCGTGGCGCGTAACGATCCGTACAAGGGCGTGCAGTTGATCGCTCAGATTGGCCGACCTGCGGAGCGCCGCAACAGCCTGCAAATCGAAATTCGGCGGCCGTTGTATATGGATGAAGCCACCAAGGCACCGAACGACGGATTCTCATCGCTGCAACGGGATCTCGCGTCGCTCAGCGCCGCTGTCGCCTCCTATATCCGTGACCGCCTCTGATGTGTTTCACGTGAAACAGTGACTGTATGGACAGCCCCGCGGAAGCGGGGCTTTTTGTTTGACGACGTGTTTTGCGCTAAGTGTTTCACGTGAAACACACATTCGATCCCAGCAGGTATCGCCGACGCCATGTTCCACGTGAAACATCGTGTCCGAGCGGGGAACGACATTCGATTGCCGCTATAATTCGGCATCCTGTTTTTTCCCGCCCAGCCTCCCGGAGGAGGTGTCCCATGCTTTACCCGAAAGAATTCGACGTCATAGTCGTCGGCGGTGGTCACGCCGGCACCGAAGCCGCTCTCGCCGCCGCGCGCATGGGCTGCCAGACGCTGCTGCTCACGCACAACATCGAAACGTTGGGGCAGATGAGCTGCAATCCGTCGATTGGCGGCATTGGCAAGGGACATCTGGTCAAGGAAGTGGACGCGATGGGTGGCGCGATGGCTGCGGCTACCGATGAGGCGGGCATCCAGTTTCGGATCCTGAATTCGAGCAAGGGTCCGGCGGTCCGTGCGACCCGCGCTCAGGCTGACCGCGTCCTGTATCGGAAAGCGATCCGCACCCGGCTGGAAAACCAGCCAAACTTGATGCTGTTCCAGCAAGCGGTGGACGACCTGATGGTAGAGGGCGACCGTGTGGTCGGCGCACGTACGCAGGCTGGCATCGATTTCCGCGCGCGCGCGGTCGTGCTAACGGCCGGTACGTTTCTGGACGGCAAGATCCACGTCGGGCTCGATAACTACACTGGCGGCCGCGCGGGCGACCCGGCGGCTGTCTCGCTGTCGGCGCGTCTCAAGGAACTCAAGCTGCCGCAGGGCCGGCTGAAGACCGGCACGCCGCCGCGTGTCGACGGGCGCACGATCGACTTTTCAGCAATGGAAGAACAGCCGGGCGATCTGGACCCGGTGCCGGTGTTCTCGTTTCTCGGCCATCCCGATCAGCACCCGCAACAGCTGCCGTGCTGGATTACCCACACGAACAGCCGTACCCACGACATTATCCGTGGCGGCCTGGACCGCTCGCCGATGTACACGGGCGTGATCGAAGGCGTGGGTCCGCGTTATTGCCCCAGTATCGAAGACAAGATCCACCGATTTTCGAGCAAGGAAAGCCATCAGATCTTCCTTGAACCAGAAGGGCTCACGACAAACGAGTTCTATCCGAATGGCATCTCCACAAGCCTGCCGTTCGATGTGCAGCTTGAGCTGGTCCACTCGATCCGCGGCATGGAGAACGCGCACATCCTGCGCCCGGGCTACGCCATCGAATACGACTATTTCGACCCGCGCGGGCTCAAGGCATCTCTGGAAAGCAAGGCGATCGAAGGCTTGTTCTTTGCGGGCCAGATCAACGGCACCACCGGTTATGAGGAAGCGGCGGCGCAAGGCCTGCTCGCCGGCATCAACGCTGGATGCTACGTGCGTGAACGCGACGCCTGGACGCCGCGCCGCGATCAGGCTTATCTGGGCGTGCTGGTGGATGACCTGATCACCCGCGGCGTGACCGAGCCATATCGCATGTTCACGAGCCGGGCCGAATTCCGGCTAAGCCTGCGCGAGGACAACGCCGATATGCGCCTGACGGAAGCGGGGCGTGAATTGGGCGTGGTCGACGACGCACGGTGGGATGCCTTCAATCGCAAGCGCGATGCTGTTTCACGTGAAACAGAGCGGCTGAAGAGCACGTGGGTGAACCCGGCGCTGCTGCCAGAAGCTGACGCGGTGCCGTTGCTCGGGAAAGCCATCGAGCGCGAGTATTCGCTGGCCGATCTGCTGCGGCGCCCGGAGGTAGGCTACGAAGCGCTGATGTCGTTGCAGGGCGGCCGGTTCGCACCGGAGGCGTCGCTATCGGATGATCCGCGCCTGGCCGAGCAGGTTCGTGAGCAGATCGAAATCGGCATCAAGTACCACGGATACATCGCTCGCCAGGCCGCCGAGGTCGATAAGCTCGAAGCGAACGAAGCCACCAAGCTGCCGGCGAATTTCGACTACACCGAAGTGCGGGGGCTGGGCTTCGAGGTCAGCCAGAAACTGAACCAGCACCGGCCCGAAACCTTGGGTCAGGCCTCGCGCATTTCGGGTGTGACGCCTGCTGCGATTTCCTTGCTGCTGGTCCACCTCAAGAAGAAGGGCATGGGCCGCTCGCCGCAGACCACGCCGCCGGCGGGCAGCGGGCAGGAGGCGGCCTGAGTGGGCGGCTTTCGATATTCCGTGGTGGACGACACCGCCCAGCGCAAGCGTCTCGAAATCGGGCTCGATGCGATCGGCCTGAAGTTGGAGCCGTCGCAGATCGACACGCTGTTCGCGTACCTGACGCTCTTGCGCAAATGGAATAGCGTCTACAACCTCACGGCCATCCGTCACCCGGATGAAATGCTGACGCATCATCTGCTCGATTCGCTTGCCGCAGTGCCCGCGCTGGCGGAAGCCGCGCGCTCCAACGTCGTACCCAATGCTGCGCGGGGCAGGGTGCTCGATGTGGGATCGGGGGGCGGGATGCCGGGCATTCCGCTGGCGATTTCGGCGCCGGACGTCTCCGTGCTGATGGTCGACATCGTGCAGAAGAAAACGGCGTTTCTGACGCAATGCCGCGCGCAACTGCGTCTGACCAACGCGTCGGCCCATTGGGGACCGGTGGAAAAAATCGAGGATCCGGACGGCTATGCCGTGATCACGTCGCGCGCCTTTGCCGAGTTAAGCGATTTCGTGAAGCTGTCCGGCCATCTGCTGGCGCCGGGCGGCAAATTATTGGCGATGAAGGGCGTTTATCCACAGGACGAACTTGACCGCATGGAGGCGGCTGGCCTGATGCAGCTATGGCAGGTCGACGCAGTGCCGAAGCTGGCGGTGCCGGAACTGGATGCCGAGCGACATCTCGTCGTGTTGTCGCGGCGTTGAATCCACATTTGTGAAATATTGAGCATTATTCATCCGACGAATAAAATCGGATCGAATATGGCGCACCAAGGAGCTTCGAGCGCATATGGCCAAGGTATTCGTGATCGCAAACCAGAAAGGCGGCGTCGGCAAGACCACCACCACGGTGAATCTCGCCGCCGGTCTGGCAGCGCAGGACCAGCGCGTGTTGCTCGTCGACCTGGACCCGCAGGGCAATGCCTCGATGGGTTCGGGGATCGACAAACAGGCGCTGGAACACAGCGTGTACCAGGTGCTAGTGGGGCTGGCTTCGGTGGCGCAGGCGCGCCAGCGTTCCGAATCGGGCCGTTATGACGTGCTGCCGGCCAACCGCGAGCTGGCCGGCGCGGAAGTCGAACTGGTCGAACTGGAACAGCGCGAGCGTCGGCTCAAGCAGGCGCTGGCCGAGGTCGATGACCAATACGATTTTGTGTTGATCGACTGCCCGCCATCGCTGTCGTTGCTGACGCTGAACGGCCTGTGCGCGGCGCACGGCGTGATTGTGCCGATGCAGTGCGAGTACTTCGCGCTGGAAGGGCTGTCGGACCTCGTCAACACCATCAAGCAGGTCCATGCCAATCTGAATCGCGACCTCAAGGTCATCGGCCTGTTGCGCGTGATGTTCGATCCGCGGGTCACGCTGCAGCAGCAGGTGTCGGCGCAACTCGAGGCCCATTTCGGCGAGAAGGTGTTCAAGACGGTGATCCCGCGCAATGTGCGACTGGCCGAGGCGCCGTCGTACGGCATGCCCGGCGTCGCGTTCGATGCGTCGTCCAAGGGCGCAAAGGCGTATCTCGATTTCGGCGCGGAAATGATCGCGCGCGTGCGGCAGCTCGGCTGAGCGCCCGCAACTTAGACAGCAAGGATGCGAGCATGGTGACCGCGAAGAAAAAGGGCCTGGGCCGGGGACTGGAAGCGCTGCTGGGCGGACCGGCGGAGATTGTCGAAACCGCGAAGCAGGAGGGCGCGCCGACGGTGTTGCGCGTCGATCAGCTGCAGCCCGGCAAGTATCAGCCCCGTACCCGGATGGACGAAGGCGCGCTGCAGGAACTCGCCGCCAGCATCCGCGTGCAGGGCCTGATGCAGCCGATCCTGGTGCGGCGCGTGGCCGAAGAAGGGCGCTACGAGATCATTGCCGGCGAACGCCGCTTCCGTGCGTCCAAGCTGGCCGGACTGGACCGCGTGCCGGTGCTCGTCAAGGACGTGCCCGACGAAGCCGCGGCCGCGATGGCGCTGATCGAGAATATTCAGCGCGAAGATCTGAATCCGCTGGAAGAGGCGCAGGGCATCATGCGCCTGATCCGCGAATTCAACTTTACGCACGAGCAGGCCGCCGAGTCGGTGGGCCGCTCGCGCAGTGCGGTATCCAACCTGCTGCGCCTGCTGAATCTTGTCGCGCCGGTCCAGACCATGCTGATGGCCGGCGATCTCGACATGGGTCACGCCCGCGCGCTGCTGGCGGTGGATGGCGCCAATCAGATCACGCTGGCCAACCAGATCGTCAACAAGCGCCTGTCCGTACGCGAGACCGAAAAGCTCGTGGCCTCGACGCTCAAGCCGTTCGACCTCAAGTCGCTCAAGCAGAAACAGGGCAATGGCACGCGCGACGTGGCGCGGCTTGAGGAAGAACTGTCGGACATGCTGGGCCTAGCGGTGCAGATCAAGCTGGGCGCGCGCGGCAAAGGCCAGTTGACGATTCACTTCAGCAGCAACGACGCACTGGACGGCGTCCTCACGCGCCTGCGGGAGCCTGCGACCAGCGCCTAGCCGGTTATGCGCCGGGCGGCAACGGTTTTACCGATGAATCATTGCCGCTGTCGGCGCCACGCGACAACCGAGGGCGCGTGCACCATGTTGCAGCCAGAATCTGCGCGATAACCGCACGCACGCCCCAGCCAGGCACATCGCCGCGCTGGGTCGAGGGCGCGCCGCGGTGGGCCAAATCGCCATCGTGCCCCCATCCGGCTCCGCAATCCAATTACGTTTCGCATCGTTGCTGCGCAATATCACGCTAGCCATCATGGAAGCGTGATAGCAACCGTTGTGCGGAATTCACTGCAAGCTAACTGAAAGCACGTTGACTCGAATCAGCGATTCCTAATAGAATCGTGCGGTTTGAATTCTGGCCGGACCCAAAAAGTTCCGGCCTGGAACGAGGCTAGGCAGGTGGTGGTTCGAGACCGACAGCAGGACCGTTCGCAAGCCGGCGAGATGTCTCACGACAGTCGGCCCCGCAGCAATCATCGCGCCGATGACTGGCGCGATGACTGGGATGATGACGCCGGGCGGGAAGACGAGATTGTCGATCCGCTGTCGCGCGCCGATGCGGTAAAGCTGCTTGGCGAAAGCGCGTTGCGGCCGTCGCGCATGACGCCGGCGAAGGTGGTGGTGGCGCAGTTTGCCGTTACCGTGCTGTCGGCGCTGGCGTGGGCAGTGTTCGCGCGCGACGCGGCGCCGTCGGGCTTGTCGGCCTTGTTTGGCGGATTGGCTTGCGCTGTGCCGAGCGGTTTCTTCGCACTGCGGCTGTGGATGTCGCGCGGGCAGCCGTCGGTGGGTGGCCTGGTGGCCGGCGAGGCGATCAAGGTCTTCGGCACCGTGGCATTGCTGGTGCTGGTGATCGTGCTGTACCGCGATCTGCGTTGGATACCGATGCTGGTCACGTTCCTGTTGGCGCTCAAGACTTATTGGGTGGCGCTCGCGATCCGGTAGAACCCGGACTTTCGCGGATCCCGTCGCCCTTGGCGCCAAAAAGGCGGTGCCACGGCGTGGGATTCGGTCTCAAGTGAGGCACCCATCCGGAATATCAAGAGGTTTCACGCGCAGCGCGTCATCACGATGCAGCGCTGCGTGAGTCAGGTTTTGCCAGAACAAAAGGGCGTCCTTGCCCAGGCGGTGACCGGTCATGTGACCGAAGGCCAAAGCAAGACGCGTACCGGTTGTCGCTGAAGTCGGCGCCGACATACAAATTTCGCAATATACCGTTCGTTTCGACATGTCAGCTGAAGCTACTCAAGGCGCGGAGCACGTGCTCACACCCTCAGGCTATATCGCCGAACACTTGCAGAACTTTAATTCGGTCGGCGGCAAGCAGCATTCCGTGGTCGATTTCAGTGTCATCAACTATGACACCGTGTTCTGGTCGGTGCTGTGCGGCGCAATCGCCATCATCTTCCTGTACGCGGCCGCCCGCCGCGTCACGCCCGGCGTGCCGGGTCGCTTCCAGGCCTTCGTGGAAATGATCGTCGAGATGGTCGACGACCAGGCCAAGGGCATCATCCACGGCGACCGCTCGTGGATTGCGCCGCTGGCGCTGATGGTGTTCTGCTGGATCACCATGATGAACGCGATCGACTTGATCCCCGTCGACTGGGTCACCGGCCTGAACAACGTGCTGGGCATCTTCCACGTTCATCTTCCGCACCACCGCGCAGTGGCCACGGCCGATCTGAACGGCACGCTGGGCATGTCGTGCTCGGTGCTGGTGCTGATGATCTACTACAGCTTCAAGATCAAGGGCGCGGGCGGCTTCATGCACGAACTGTTCTCCGCACCATTCGGCGCCAAGTGGTACCTGGCCCCGTTCAACCTGGTGCTGAACGTGATCGAGTTTCTGGCCAAGGCCGTTTCGCTGGGCATGCGGTTGTTCGGCAACATGTACGCCGGCGAGCTGGTCTTCCTGCTGATCGCGCTGCTCGGTTCGATCTGGACGTTCAGCGCCGATCTCTCCGCGCTGGGCTTCGTCGGCCACGTGGTTGCCGGCACCGTATGGGCGATCTTCCACATTCTGATCGTGCTGCTCCAGGCGTTCATTTTCATGATGCTGACGCTGGTGTATATCGGCCAGGCTCACGATCACCACTGATTTTCCGGTTCTTCGTTTTTTGGTTTTTTGGTTCTAAGTCTCTCTAAATTAAAGGAGTCATCATGCAAGCATATCTCGCCAACATCCAGGGTCTGACCGCTATCGGCATCGGCATCATCATCGGTCTGGGCGCTATCGGCGCCTGCCTGGGTATCGCCCTGATGGGTGGCAAGTACATCGAGGCATGCGCACGTCAGCCTGAGCTGATGAACCCGCTGCAAACCAAGATGTTCCTGCTGGCTGGTCTGATCGACGCTGCATTCCTGATCGGTGTGGGTGTTGCAATGCTGTTCGCCTTCGCCAACCCGCTGCTGTCGGTCATTCAGTAAGTCTTTTCGGTCTGCATGATGCTGACGGGCGGCGCAGGCCTCAGTCCGATGGCCTGGCCGCCCTTGTGCATTTATCTGTAGTTTGATTACCGAAAGGAACACACCATGAATCTGAACGCAACGTTTTTTGCGCAGATGGTCGTGTTCTTCATCCTGTGGTGGGTTGTTGCCAAATTCATTTGGCCGCCGCTGGTGAAGGCGCTCGACGAACGCGCAAAGAAGATCGCCGATGGCCTCGCCGCTGCCGAAAAGGGCAAGGCGGAGCTTGAACTCGCCAACAAGCGTGTGGACCAGGCCATGGCCGAAGCCCGCACCGAAGGCGCGCAACGTGTGGCCGACGCTGAGAAGCGCGCCCAGATGGCCGCCGACGAGATCAAGCAGAACGCCCAGGCAGAAGCCGCACGCATCATTGCCCAGGCCAAGGCCGAGGCAGAACAGCAAGTGACCCGGGCACGCGAAACGCTGCGCGACCAGGTTGCCGTGCTGGCCGTCAAGGGTGCCGAGCAGATCCTCAAGCGTGAAGTGAACGCGCAGGTGCACGCAGACCTGCTCAATCAACTCAAGGCTGAGCTCTAATCATGGCTGAAACCGCAACCATTGCCCGTCCCTACGCCGAGGCGCTGTTCCGCGTCGCGAGCGAAGCCGGTGCAGGCAACCTGGGTGCATGGTCCGAGCTGGTGTCGGAGATGGGGCAGGTAGCCGCCAACCCCGACATGCAGGCGCTCGCCACCGATCCGAACGTTCCGGGCGAGAAGCTCCAGGAAGTGTTCCTTTCGGTGCTGAAGAGTCCGGTGAACGACGAAGCCCGACGCTTCGTGACACTGCTGGTGGAAAACAACCGCCTGACAGTGTTGCCGGAAATCGCCGAACAGTTCCATGCGCTCAAGAACGCCCGCGAGGGGTCGTCCGACGTCGAAATCACCAGCGCATTCCCGCTGGACGATTCGCAGACGAACGAACTGGTCGCCGCACTCGAACGCAAGTTCGGTCGCAAGCTGCACGCAAAGGTGGCGGTGGACCCGTCGCTGATCGGCGGCGTAAGCGTCAAGGTCGGCGACGAAGTGCTCGACACCTCCGTGCGCGCGCGCCTGGCTGCCATGCAAGCCACGCTGACCGCCTGACCGCAACGGCCGACGGATTGAAGAATTAGGAGCATTGTGATGCAACTGAACCCCTCAGAAATCAGCGAGCTGATCAAGTCCCGCATCTCGGGTCTTGGCGCCGACGCTGAAGTGCGCAACACCGGCACGGTGATTTCCGTGACCGATGGTATCTGCCGCGTGCACGGCCTGTCCGGCGTGATGCAGGGCGAGATGCTGGAATTCCCCGGCAACACGTTTGGCCTGGCCCTGAACCTCGAGCGTGACTCGGTGGGTGCGGTGGTGCTGGGTGAATACGAACACATTTCGGAAGGCGATACGGTCAAGTGCACCGGCCGCATTCTGGAAGTGCCGGTTGGCAAGGAACTGCTGGGCCGCGTGGTGAACACGCTGGGCCAGCCGATCGACGGCAAGGGCCCGATCAACGCCAAGGAAACGGACGTGATCGAGAAGGTCGCGCCGGGCGTGATCGCACGTCAGTCGGTGAGCCAGCCGGTGCAGACCGGCCTGAAGTCGATCGACGCGATGGTGCCGATCGGCCGTGGCCAGCGCGAGCTGATCATCGGCGACCGCCAGACCGGCAAGACCGCCGTGGCCGTCGACGCGATCATCAACCAGAAGGGCAAGGGCGTCTTCTGCGTGTACGTGGCGATCGGCCAGAAGGCTTCGACGATCTCCAACGTGGTGCGCAAGCTCGAAGAGCACGGCGCCATGGAATACACGATCGTCGTGGCCGCAACGGCTTCGGACTCGGCAGCCATGCAGTACCTGGCCGCCTACGCCGGCTGCACGATGGGCGAATACTTCCGCGACCGCGGCGAAGACGCGCTGATCGTTTATGACGATCTGACCAAGCAGGCCTGGGCATATCGCCAGGTCTCGCTGCTGCTGCGCCGCCCGCCGGGCCGCGAAGCCTACCCGGGCGACGTGTTCTATCTGCACTCGCGTCTGCTCGAGCGTGCCGCTCGTGTGAACGAAGACTACGTGGCCAAGTTCACCAACGGCGCCGTGACCGGCAAGACCGGTTCGCTGACCGCGCTGCCGGTGATCGAAACGCAGGCCGGCGACGTGTCCGCGTTCGTGCCGACCAACGTGATCTCGATTACCGACGGCCAGATCTTCCTGGAAACCGATCTGTTCAACGCCGGCATCCGTCCCGCCATCAACGCGGGTATCTCGGTGTCGCGCGTGGGCGGTGCCGCCCAGACCAAGGTCATCAAGAAGCTGTCGGGCGGTATCCGTACCGATCTGGCCCAGTACCGTGAACTGGCTGCGTTCGCGCAGTTCGCTTCGGACCTGGACGATGCCACGCGCAAGCAGCTGGAACGCGGCCGCCGCGTGACGGAACTGCTCAAGCAGCCGCAGTACCAGCCGCTGCAGGTGTGGCAACTGGCCGCGTCGCTGTACGCCGCGAACAATGGCTTCCTCGACAACGTCGACGTGAAGGACATCCTGCCGTTCGAAAAGGGCCTGCACGACCACCTGAAGACCAAGTTCGCCGACCTCGTCAACCGCATCGAAGAGACCAAGGATCTGTCGAAGGACGACGAAGCCGCCCTGCGTGCCGCGATCGAGGATTTCAGGAAGTCCGCCGCGTTCTAACCGCGTGATTCCACGGACCGCGCCGTCATCGCCGCAAGGTGGGCGGCGCGGCACGAATGGAGAGGAAAGATATGGCCGGAACGAAAGAGATTCGAACCAAGATCAAGAGCGTGCAGAACACGCGCAAGATCACCAAGGCGATGGAGATGGTCGCCGCATCCAAGATGCGCAAGGCGCAGGAACGGATGCGCAACGCCCGCCCGTACGCCGAAAAAGTGCGCAATATCGCAGCGCATCTGGCCACTGCCAACCCCGAGTTCAAGCATCCGTTCATGGTGGGCCGCGACATCAAGCGCGCCGGCATGATCGTGGTGACGACCGACAAGGGTCTGTGCGGCGGCCTGAACACGAACGTGCTGCGTGCGGTGACCAACGAACTGAAGACCCTGCAGGGCCGCGGCGTGGAAGTGCAAGCCACCGCCATCGGCACCAAGGGCATGCAGTTCCTGGGCCGCATCGGCGCCAAGGTGGTCTCGAACGTGGTGCACCTCGGTGATACCCCGCATCTGGAAAAGCTGATCGGCGCGATCAAGGTCCAGCTGGACGCCTTTACCAACGGCGAAATCGACGCGGTGTACTTGGCATATACCAAGTTCATCAACACGATGAAGCAGGAGCCGATGGTCGAGCAACTGCTGCCGCTGGCGGCCGACAAGCTGAGCCAGACCGAAGATGAAAAGCGCGCCTACTCGTGGGATTACATCTACGAGCCCGACGCCCAGACGGTTGTGGAAGAGCTGCTGGTCCGCTACGTCGAAGCGCTGGTGTACCAGGCCGTGGCCGAAAACATGGCGTCGGAACAATCCGCGCGCATGGTGGCCATGAAGGCGGCTTCCGACAATGCCAAGAACGTGATTGGCGAACTGCAGCTGGTCTACAACAAGACCCGCCAGGCAGCGATCACGAAGGAACTGTCGGAAATCGTCAGCGGCGCAGCTGCGGTCTAAGGCGTCAAGAATTCAAGCTATCGGAGATACGAAATGAGTATCGGAAATATTGTGCAGTGCATTGGCGCCGTGGTGGACATCGAGTTCCCGCGCGACGCAATGCCGAAGGTGTACGACGCGCTCGTGCTCGAAGAGGGCAACGACAAGTCGTTTGCCGAGAAGGGTCTGACCTTCGAAGTGCAGCAACAGCTCGGCGACGGCGTGGTGCGTACCATTGCGCTGGGTTCGTCGGATGGCCTGCGCCGCGGCATGGCAGTGAAGAGCACCGGCGCCCCCATCTCGGTGCCGGTTGGCCACGGCACGCTGGGCCGCATCATGGACGTGCTGGGTCGCCCGATCGACGAAGCCGGTCCGATCGCCGCGGACGAAAAGCGCGCGATTCACCAGAAGGCCCCGAAGTTCGACGAACTGTCGCCGTCGGTTGACCTGCTGGAAACGGGCATCAAGGTGATCGACCTGGTCTGCCCGTTCGCCAAGGGCGGCAAGGTGGGTCTGTTCGGTGGCGCCGGCGTCGGCAAGACCGTGAACATGATGGAACTCATCAACAACATCGCCAAGCAGCACAGCGGTTTGTCGGTGTTTGCAGGCGTGGGCGAGCGTACCCGTGAGGGCAACGACTTCTACCACGAAATGAAGGACTCGAACGTGCTCGACAAGGTGGCCATGGTGTTCGGCCAGATGAACGAGCCGCCGGGCAACCGTCTGCGCGTGGCGCTGACCGGCCTGACCATGGCCGAGCGTTTCCGTGACGAAGGCCGCGACATCCTGTTCTTCGTCGACAACATCTACCGCTACACGCTGGCCGGTACCGAAGTGTCGGCACTGCTGGGCCGTATGCCTTCGGCCGTGGGCTATCAGCCGACGCTGGCTGAAGAAATGGGCAAGCTGCAGGAGCGCATCACGTCGACCAAGACCGGCTCGATCACGTCGATCCAGGCCGTGTACGTGCCTGCCGATGACTTGACCGACCCGTCGCCGGCCACCACCTTCCTGCACTTGGACTCGACCGTCGTGCTGTCGCGTGACATCGCCGCGCTGGGTATCTACCCCGCCGTCGATCCGCTCGACTCGACCTCGCGTCAGCTGGATCCGCAAGTCGTTGGCACGGAACACTACGAAGTGGCCCGCCGCGTCCAGCAGACCCTGCAGCGCTACAAGGAACTGCGCGACATCATCGCGATTCTGGGCATGGACGAACTGTCGCCGGAAGACAAGCTGGCCGTGTCGCGCGCTCGTAAGATCCAGCGTTTCCTGTCGCAGCCATTCCACGTGGCCGAAGTGTTCACGGGTTCGCCGGGCAAGTACGTGCCGCTGAAGGAAACCATCCGTGGTTTCAAGATGCTGGTGGACGGCGAATGCGATCACCTGCCGGAACAGGCGTTCTACATGGTGGGTTCGATCGACGAAGCCTTCGAGAAGGCCAAGAAGCTTCAGTAAGCGGCGTTCGCCGCCTTGGCCCACGGCAGCGGCGCGCGGACTTCAACGTCCGCGGCAGCCGCGCCAGCGCTGAAGGCGGAGTACGTGCTTCCTGATATCGGGAAGCAAACGCTTTCTGGAGAAAGGATCTTATATGGCAACCATTCTTGTAGACGTCGTCAGCGCGGAAGCTTCGATCTTCTCCGGTCAGGCGAAGTTCGTGGCGCTGCCGGGCGAGACGGGTGAGCTGGGTATTCTGCCCGGCCACACGCCGCTGATCACCCGTATCCAGCCGGGTGCAGTGCGCATCGAGAAGGAAGACGGCAGCGAAGAATTTGTGTTCGTGGCCGGCGGCATTCTCGAAATCCAGCCTCAGCACGTCACCGTGTTGGCCGACACCGCCATCCGCGGTTCGGACCTGGACGAAGCCAAGGCTCAGGAAGCCAAGCGCGCCGCCGAAGAACTGATGCAGAATCAGAGCGGCGACCTGGACCTGGCTCGCGCCCAGAGCGAACTGGCAGTAGCGGCCGCGCAACTGGCTGCTATCGCCCGCCTGCGTCGTAAGAAGTAAGCATGACCCTGCAGGGGCTGCGCTGTTGTATTTTGAGCGCAGCAGTAAAAAAGGCAGCCAGTCGGCTGCCTTTTTTTTCGGACGGGCGCTATATTTCCCAGCCTGGACCACAAAAAAAAGCGCGCGGGCCGGGGAGGCTCCGCGCGGACGGGAAAATCCCTTCGAGGGGTCAATTCGAAGGAACGGGTTCGGTCCAGGAATCACTTACAAGCGCAACGGAACTTTCTTTCCGCAATCTCGGCGAGATTCCAGTTCTCGGAGTCTCAAGCCTCGCGCTATCGGTCTTCCTGGTATTCCGGATCGGTGGATTGCACTCCGCTGATCCGGAAAAATCGGGGTACTGCTCAGGCTTTCTTCCACATCCCCTTATTATTCAAAGCTTTAGCGGCGGGGATGCCCCACACCAAGGGCTGGTGTGTCAATGCATTGTGGGGGAAACTTATGGCGATGGCAGTAACAAAATGTATCGGTTTGCAAGTAGATGAAAGTGCGGCGCGTCAGAAGACGGCGTTTTGAACACTTTTATCCGATTATGAAACCGATTTCACTATCGCTTTCCCATTTCCCTACGCCGGCCAATGTTAAGACAATTTGTTGCTAGCGTACTGAATGCATTACGTTTTTTCTGGCGATCCCTTTGGTAATCCCTTCTTTCGAGGGGTGCGATAAAACCGGCGTCGGCAATTGTGTTCGCTAGCGCATTCAGCGTTACGATTCGAAACGGTTGCCGTGGCGCTTTTTCGCACCAACACCTGCCTCCGGTGCCATTACACTGACGGCCGTTCTTTCCACATGACGCGCTGCCATGGCCATCGATCCCCAACTCCAAGCTTATTACCTTCGCATGGCCGAGCGCTACGCCGGTGCGCCCGCGGCGGTTGACGCCCCCGCGCGCCGTGCACGTTTCGAGGATGTAGCGGCACAGTCGCAGTGGCCCGATCCTGACAATATTGAAGTCAGCGATCTGCTGATCGATGGCGGCGCCGGACAGTTGTCCGCGCGCTTATTTCGCCCGTCGAATATCGACGCGCCGCGCGTGATCGTCTATTTCCACGGTGGCGGATGGGTGGTCGGATCGCCGCGAACCCACCACACCGTCGCCGCGCTGCTGGCCGCCGATACCGGATGCGCCGTCGCCAGCGTCGACTACCGCCTCGCGCCGGAACATGCGTTTCCGGCCCCGGCCGACGATGCATTGGCGGCCGTGCAATGGTTTGCCGACGCCCGCGCGCGACTTGGCTTTGCCACGGACTTTTTGGCAGTTGCCGGCGACAGTGCCGGGGCGCATCTGGCCGCGACAGCGGCACGGACCATTAACGATGCCGCCAGCCAGCACGTCGTGCGTGCGCAACTGCTGATCTATCCGGTAACCGCGCCCGTGCTCACCACGGAAAGTTATCGCGCATTTGCCGATGGGCCAGGCCTGACCCGGGACGAAATGTCGTGGTTCTGGACCCAGTACATCGGCGCCGAGGCACTTGCCCGTGGCGCAGAGCACGCGGACCCGCGCGTGCATCTGATGGCCACGCCGCCCCGGTGGCGGCCGCCGGCCAGCGTCGTGATGGTGGCGGCCAACGATGTCTTGCGCGACGACGGGCTGGCCTACGCCGATTTCCTGGTCCGTCACGATGCGCCGGTCATCACCATCGAAGCCAGCGGCATGACGCATGGATTCGCGCGGCTGCAGCCTGACGCGCCACGCGCGCGCGAATGGATGCGCCGCGCAGCGCATGCCTTCGTCGACAGCTTCGACGACGTTTGAAAGCTGCCGCGAGGATGACGCTTATCACGCCGGCCTAGCCGGAAGCAGGCGTCGTTCCCGTAGAATGGCGGTCTTACGAGGATGACCATGACCGCATTGCAGAACGACACTTTCCTGCGCGCATTGCGCCGGCAACCTACCGAATACACGCCGCTGTGGCTGATGCGCCAGGCAGGCCGTTATCTGCCGGAATACAACGCCACGCGCGCCCGCGCCGGCAGTTTCCTGGGCCTGGCCAAGAACCCGGCCTATGCCACCGAGGTCACGCTGCAACCGCTGGATCGATACCCGCTCGATGCGGCCATCCTGTTCTCCGATATCCTCACCGTGCCCGACGCAATGGGCTTGGGCCTGTCGTTCGCGCAGGGCGAGGGTCCGCGCTTCGCGCATCCGCTGCGCACCGAGGCGGACGTGGCCAAGCTTGCGGTGCCTGACATGTCGTCGCTGCAGTACGTGTTCGACGCGGTCAGCGAAATCCGTCGCGCTTTGGTTCAAGGCGGCAAGCAGCGCGTGCCGCTTATCGGCTTTTCGGGCAGCCCCTGGACGCTTGCCTGCTACATGGTCGAAGGCGGCGGATCGGACGATTTCCGCACCGTGAAGGCCATGATGTATGGCCGGCCGGACCTGATGCACCGCATCCTCGATATCAACGCCCAGGCCGTCACGGCATACCTTAACGCCCAGATCGACGCCGGCGCGCAGGCCGTCATGGTGTTCGACACATGGGGTGGCGCCCTGGCCGATGGCATGTACCAGGCGTTTTCGTTGCATTACATGCGCCGGGTGCTGCAAGGGCTCAAGCGCTCGCATGATGGCGAGCAGATTCCGGTCATCGTGTTTACAAAGGGCGGCGGCATCTGGCTGGAACAGATTGCCGAGATCGAGCCCGACGCGATCGGACTGGACTGGACCGTGAACCTCACGCAGGCGCGACGCCGTACCGGCGGCCGCGTGGCGCTCCAGGGCAATATCGATCCGACCGTGCTGTTTGCGCCCGAAGCGGCCATCCGCGAACAGGTGCGCAACGTGCTCGACAGTTACGCCGCAGGCGGGGGCAGTGACGGTCATATTTTTAACCTTGGACACGGCATCTCCCAATTCACACCGCCCGAAAATGTTGCGGTGCTGGTCGACGAAGTGCATCGCCATAGCCGCAAGCTGCGTCAGGCGTCAACTGTTGCGACCGTCTGAAGCGACTGTTTTCCCTGCGGCGCAGCGTCGAGCGGGCCGATTGCCCCATAGTGCCGGGAGAGGCGCTGCCAGGGATCTGTCAAGTAAACTATTTCTCGATTTTTCGCCAAAAAGGTGCCGGGCGTTTGCTGTCAAGGCTTGACTTATGCACACCGATAGGTTTGCGGCACTGCACGAGCGGGTTACCCCTTAACTCACTTGGGGGATCTGTGCAAATCCTTGATTTGTAAGGCTTTGAATCTTCTTCAAGCGATGTTGCAAGGTCGATGAAAGCCTTATTTCGTGCGCCTTGGCGGGAAGTTGGTGCGACTTTTCAACAAAGTTATCCACAGGCCGGACCGATCAGGTGGAAAAGCATCCATGGATCATCGACTTAGGGTCACATTTGAAGTTTTACTTTAAGTTGATGTTGCGCCGCACACAGACCTCGCCGCCCCGATGTGCCTTGCTGCGCATGCACAACGATGGCGCTCCGTCGCTGCACCAAGCTGGAGTGATGGCATGACTCCGGACAGCTTTTCGGCACACGATCAGCCGGCCGCAAGTGTGGCGTATACGGAACGCCGCGACGAACAGCCGCAAGCGCCATCGGGTGGCGGACACATCGTCCGCGTGGCGCTGGACACCCCGGCGGACGATTGTTTCGACTATCTCTCTACGGGCGACGAAGTCCCGGGCGATCTCGTCGTAGTGCCCTTCGGCAAACGAGCCGTGGTGGGCGTCGTGGTCGCGCGTGTAGCCACTTCGGATGTCCCGGAAGACCGGCTTCGCCCCGTGGCCCAGCGCGCGGGCTGGCTGCCGCCGCTGAACGCTGACTGGATCGCCCTGGCACGCTTCGCCGCGCGTTATTACCACCGCCGCCTTGGCGAAGTGATGCTGCCCGCGCTTCCGCCGTCGCTGCGCGAGGCTGACACCTGGGACCGCCTGGGCCAGCGCGCGCAGACCACGCAATACCGCCTGCGTCCCGACAGTGCGGAAGCCTTGCTCGAGGCCGCGCCCAGCCGCGCGCGCACCGTGCGGGCGTTGGCCGAGGCATTGGCGGCGTCGCAGGACTGGGTACGCCTGGCGGACGCGCGCGAGATCTGCACCGCGGCCCCGGCGCGGCTGGCCGAGTGGGAATCGGCTGGCTGGGTCGAATGCGCGCACGCGGATCGCCCGTTGCTCGACGTCGACACGAGCCGCCCGCCCTCGGTGGCGCCGCCGCTCCATGACGAACAGCGGCAGGCCGTGGCGGCCATCGCCGCCGCGCCCGGGTACGCGGCGTTCCTGCTGTATGGCGTGACCGGCAGCGGCAAGACCGAGGTGTATCTCCACGCGATCGCCGAGCGCCTCGCGGCGGACCCGTCGGCGCAAATGCTGATGCTGGTCCCCGAAATCAACCTGACGCCGCAGTTGCAGGCGCGTATCGCGGAACGCTTTCCGCACCTGCCGCTGGCCGTGCTGCACAGCGGCCTGGCCGACCAGGAGCGCAGCCTGCAGTGGCTCGCGGCGCATCGTGGTGAAGCGCGCATCGTGCTGGGCACGCGCATGGCGATCATGGCGTCGATGCCTAATCTCAGGCTGATCGTGGTCGACGAAGAGCACGATACGTCCTACAAACAGCAGGAAGGGTTGCGTTACTCCGCGCGCGATCTGGCCGTCTGGCGCGCCAACCAGTTGAAGGTGCCGATCGTGCTGGGCTCGGCCACGCCGTCGATGGAGACGTGGCATCGGGCCGAGCAGGGCGCGTACCGCAAGCTCGTATTGCGCGAACGCGCTCAGGCCGATGCAACGCTGCCCACCGTGCGGCTGATCGATCTCAATCACGAGCGCCAACGTCAACGCGCGCTCTATGAAGGGTTGTCCCAACCGCTGCTAGACGCCCTGGCGCAGCGTCTCGAACGCGGTGAGCAAAGCCTGTTGTTCCTGAATCGGCGCGGATACGCCCCGGTGCTGGCGTGCGACAGCTGCGGATGGCTGTCGGGATGCCCGCGCTGTTCGGCCTATATGGTGCTGCACCGGCCGGAGCGGCGCCTGCGCTGCCATCACTGCGGGCTGGAGTCGCCGGTCCCGCATCATTGTCCCGACTGTGGCAACGTCGATATCGCGCCCTTGGGGCGCGGCACGCAGCGCATCGAGGAAGCGTTATCCACACGTTTTCCACAGGCTCGCATCGCGCGCATCGACGCCGACTCGACTCGGCGCAAGGGCAGCGCCCAGGCGATGTTCGACGAAGTGCACGCCGGTGAGGTCGACATTCTCGTTGGCACGCAAATGGTGGCCAAGGGACACGACTTCCAGCGCGTCACGCTGGTTGGCATCGTTCATCCGGATGCAGCCATGTTCAGCCATGACTTCCGCGCCGCCGAGCATTTGTTCGCGTCGCTGATGCAGGTGTCCGGCCGCGCCGGCCGGGCCGGTCTGGGCGGTGAGGTACTGATCCAGACCCGTTATCCGGATGCGCCCGCGTTGCAGGCACTGGCGCGCCATGACTATGATGGTTTTGCGGCAAGCCAGTTGCGCGAACGCCGTCAGGCCGGGTTGCCCCCGTTCGCCTACCAGGTACTGGTGACCGCCGAACATGCGCAACTGGAACGGGCGCTGGCGTTTCTGCAGGCCGTCCGCGACCAGGCCGACGCCTGCGCGATGGCGCCGGAGGTGCAACTGCATGATCCGGTGCCGATGTCGATGGTCCGACTATTCAACAAGGAGCGCGCGCAAATGTTGGTGGAAGCCGGCTCGCGCCCCGTGCTGCAACGGTTTGTTAGTGAGTGGGTCCAGACTTTCGATGCAGCGGGCCGGCACGCGAAAGGCGTGCGCTGGCAGCTGGAAATCGATCCACTGCGGATTTGAAATTGCGCAGCGAAATGCGCAAAGCGTTGCTTTAGTGCAACCCGAAAACTCCGGAAAAACTAAGTGGTTGCACTAGGTTGCACCTAGTAAAACTCCGATAGTAAGATCGCGCCAGTCCGGCACGCTGGACGGTGCGCGCACGCGCGCATCGTTTAAGCCAATGCCAACCCGATCCCAAGATCCGCTGGAGAATCCCCGCATGGCCACCACCACCCTCGGCGTCAAGCTCGACGACGCTTCGCGCGAACGGCTCAAGCGCGCCGCCCAATCGATCGATCGCACGCCGCACTGGCTGATCAAGCAAGCCATCTTTACGTATCTGGAACAGGTGGAACGCGGTCATCTCCCTCATGAAGCCGGCGCCGCGGCGCTCAACGAGGTAGACGGGGCCGATGCGGGCGATCACGCGCAGAGCGATGGCGCGCCGCAGCCGTTCCTGGAATTTGCGCAGAGTATCCAGCCGCAATCGGTGCTGCGCGCGGCCATCACGTCCGCCTATCGCCGTCCGGAAACCGAGTGCGTGCCGGTGCTGCTCGAACAGGCGCGCCTGCCGCAGGCGCAGGCCGATGCCGCCATCAAGATGGCCAAGGCGCTGGCGCAGAAGCTGCGCGAGCAAAAGGTGGGAACGGGCCGCGAAGGGCTGGTGCAGGGGTTGATCCAGGAGTTCTCGCTGTCGTCGCAGGAAGGCGTGGCGCTGATGTGTCTGGCTGAGGCGCTGCTGCGCATTCCCGACAAGGCCACGCGCGACGCGCTGATCCGCGACAAGATCAGCGGTGCCAACTGGCAGTCGCATCTGGGCCAGAGCCCGTCGCTGTTCGTCAACGCCGCCACCTGGGGACTGTTGCTGACCGGCAAGCTGGTGGCCACGCACACTGAATCGGGGCTGTCGAAGGCGCTCACGCGCATCATCGGCAAGGGCGGCGAGCCGCTGATCCGCAAGGGCGTCGACATGGCCATGCGCCTGATGGGCGAGCAGTTCGTGACCGGCGAAACGATTTCCGAAGCGCTGGCCAACGCCCGCAAGTACGAGGCCGAAGGTTTCCGCTATTCGTACGACATGCTCGGCGAAGCCGCGATGACCGAAGCGGACGCGCAGCGCTACCTTGCGTCGTACGAACAGGCCATTCACGCCATCGGCCAGGCGTCGCGCGGGCGCGGCATCTACGAAGGCCCCGGCATTTCGATCAAGCTGTCGGCGCTGCATCCGCGCTACAGCCGCGCGCAGCATGAGCGCGTGATTTCCGAACTCTACGGGCGCCTGAAGTCGCTCACGCTGCTGGCGCGCCAATACGACATCGGCATCAATATCGATGCCGAGGAAGCCGACCGCCTGGAGATTTCGCTCGATCTGCTCGAGCGCCTGTGTTTCGAGCCCGAACTGGCCGGCTGGAACGGCATCGGCTTCGTGGTGCAGGGATACCAGAAGCGCTGCCCGTTCGTGATCGACTACCTGATCGACCTGGCGCGCCGCAGCCGTCACCGCCTGATGATCCGCCTGGTCAAGGGCGCCTACTGGGACAGCGAAATCAAGCGCGCCCAGGTGGACGGGCTGGAAGGCTATCCGGTGTACACGCGCAAGGTGTTCACCGATGTGTCGTACGTGGCCTGTGCGCGCAAGCTGTTGTCCGTGCCCGACGCGATCTATCCGCAGTTCGCCACGCACAACGCGCACACGCTGTCGGCCATCTATCAGATCGCCGGCCAGAACTATTACCCAGGCCAGTACGAATTC
This sequence comes from Cupriavidus sp. GW822-FHT06G04, assembly GCF_058799075.1. Taxonomy (NCBI): domain Bacteria; kingdom Pseudomonadati; phylum Pseudomonadota; class Betaproteobacteria; order Burkholderiales; family Burkholderiaceae; genus Cupriavidus; species Cupriavidus sp. GW822-FHT06G04. The sequence continues at coordinate 34,052 of NZ_JBXALD010000014.1, forward strand.
CAATGCCTGCACGGCATGGGTGAGCCGCTGTACGACCAGGTCGTCGGGCCGGTGGCGCAAGGCAAGTTCAATCGGCCGTGCCGCATCTACGCACCGGTCGGCACACATGAAACGCTGTTGGCATACCTGGTGCGCCGATTGCTGGAAAACGGCGCGAACACGTCATTTGTGAACCGCATCGCCGACGAGACGATTCCGCTGGACGAACTGGTGGCCGACCCCGTCGCCGTGGTCGAGCAAATGCACAAGACCGAAGGCGTGCTCGGCATGCCGCACCCGCGCATTCCGCAGCCGCGCACGCTGTACGGCAAGTCGCGCGCCAATTCCGCCGGCATCGACCTGTCGAACGAACATCGGCTCGCGTCGCTGTCGTCGGCGCTGCTGGCGGGCACCAGCGAGACGCTGCGTGCCGAGCCCCAACTGGGCGTGGAAGTCGCGCGCGCCGATGCCACGTTCGCACCGGTATTGAACCCGGCCGACCATCGCGATGTGGTGGGACAGGTCAGCGAGGCCACGCCGGCCGAGATCGAGGCCGCGCTGAACGCCGCCGTCAACGTTGCGCCGATCTGGCAGGCCACGCCGCCCGAAGTGCGCGCCGCCGCGCTGGAGCGCGCGGCCGACCTGATGGAAGCGCAGATGCAGTCGCTGATGGGCACCATCATGCGCGAGGCCGGCAAGACCTTCTCGAACGCCATCGCCGAAGTGCGCGAAGCCGTGGACTTCCTGCGCTACTACGCGGTGCAGGTGCGCGAAACGTTCTCGAACGACACGCACCGTCCGCTGGGCCCGGTGGTCTGCATCAGCCCGTGGAATTTTCCGCTGGCTATCTTTACCGGCCAGGTTGCCGCCGCGCTGGCTGCCGGCAATCCGGTGCTGGCCAAGCCGGCCGAGCAGACGCCGCTGATTGCCGCCGCCGCGGTGCGGGTGCTGCGCGAGGCGGGCGTGCCGGCGGCCGCAGTGCAACTGTTGCCCGGCCGTGGCGAGACCGTTGGCGCGGCGCTGGTGGGCGACGCGCGCGTCAAGGGCGTGATGTTTACCGGATCCACCGAAGTGGCGCGCCTGCTGCAGCGTAATGTCGCGGGCCGGCTCGACGCCGCGGGCCGTCCGATCCCGCTTATCGCCGAGACTGGCGGCCAGAACGCGATGATCGTCGATTCTTCTGCGCTGGCCGAGCAGGTGGTCGGCGATGTGGTGTCGTCGGCGTTCGATTCGGCCGGTCAGCGCTGTTCGGCGTTGCGCGTGCTGTGCCTGCAGGAGGACGTGGCCGACCGCATCCTCGAAATGCTCAAGGGCGCGATGGGCGAGCTGACGCTCGGAAATCCCGACCGTCTTTCGACCGACGTCGGCCCGGTGATCGACGAGGAAGCGCGCGGCAATATCGTGCGCCATATCGAAGCGATGCGCGCCAAGGGCCGCCGCGTCTACCAGGCGGCGCCGCAGGGAGAGGCCGGCGCGGCGCAGTCGGCGGCCTGCCGTCATGGCACCTTCGTGCCGCCGACGCTGATCGAACTCGATTCGATCGCCGAATTGCAACGCGAAGTGTTCGGTCCCGTGCTGCATGTGGTGCGCTTCCCGCGCGCGGAACTCGACGCAATGATCGGCCAGATCAACGGCACCGGCTACGGGCTTACGCTCGGCATCCACACGCGTATCGACGAGACCATTGCACATATCGTGGATCGCGCGCAGGTGGGCAATCTCTATGTCAACCGCAACATCGTTGGCGCAGTGGTCGGCGTGCAGCCATTTGGCGGCGAGGGCTTGTCCGGCACCGGTCCGAAGGCGGGCGGCCCGCTTTATCTGCATCGCCTGCTGTCCGTCTGTCCGCAGGATGCCGTGGCGCGCGCGGTCCGCGCCTCGGACGTTTCCGGCGCCCCGGCCAATGCGCCGGTATCGCCGGAACTGGCGGCGCTGAAAGCCTGGGCACAGTCCGGCCAGCCCGAACTGGCGGCGGCATGCGATCGCATGGCCGCGGCGTCGCCGTCGGGCCTGACGGCAACGCTGCCCGGTCCCACCGGCGAGCGCAATACGTATTCGTTGCTGCCGCGTGACCACGTGCTGTGCCTGGCCCAGCAGGAAGGCGATCTGGCGCTGCAACTGGCGGCGGTTCTGGCGGTTGGCGCGCAAGCGTTGTGGCCAGACACACCGATCGCGAAGTCGCTGTTGGCGCGCCTGCCGGTGGCAGTACAATCGCGCGTCCGTGTCGTTTCTGACTGGAAGGCATCGGACATCGTTTTTGATGCAGTGCTGCACCACGGCGATTCCGACCAGCTACGCACCGTATGCGAACTGGTGGCGACGCGCCCGGGCCCGATTGTCGGCGTCCAGGGCCTTGCCCAGGGTGAACCGAACATCGCGCTCGAGCGTTTGTTGATCGAGCGTTCGCTGTCCGTCAATACGGCGGCTGCGGGCGGCAATGCAAGTTTGATGACGATCGGCTGAGGCTCGGCCTTTTCCGAAGCGCGTCAGATGCAAGTGCGCGGCAGGGACCGGCGATCCCGACCCTGTCCGCGCAGTTCAGGAACGGGCGGTGCTGCCAACGCCGATCCGAAAATATGCCGACACCGGCACTATATGGCACCCTATGGGACCCAAGGAGAACTGATGAGCTCGACATTCCGCAAGACGGCCATGACCGTCGCCATGGCCGTTGCCGGCCTGACCGCCGCCTCCGCCGCGTTTGCGCAGGCACAGGAAATCAAGCTGGGCTATGCCGGCCCGCTGACCGGCGGCCAGGCGCAATACGGCAAGGACATGCAAAACGGCATCGTCCTGGCCATCGACGACATGAACGCCACCAAGCCGAAAATCGGTGGCAAGGATGTCAAGTTCGTACTGATCTCCGAAGACGACCAGGCCGATCCGAAGACCGGTTCGGTGGTGGCGCAGAAGCTGGTGGACGCGGGCATCCAGGGCATGCTCGGCCACTTCAACTCGGGCACCAGCATCCCGGCCTCGATGGTCTACAACCGCGCCGGCATTCCGCAGATCGCCATGGCTACGGCGCCCGAATATACGCGCCAGGGCTTCAAGACCACGTTCCGCATGATGACCTCCGACACCCAGCAGGGTTCGGTGATCGGCGCCTTCGTGGTGAAAAAGCTGGGCGCCAAGAATATCGCCATCGTCGACGACCGTACCGCCTACGGCCAGGGCCTGGCCGATGAGTTCGAAAAGGCTGCAAAGGCCGCCGGCGGAAAGATCGTGCGTCGCGAATTCACCAACGACAAGGCAGTCGACTTCAAGGCGGTGTTGACCAACATCAAGCGCAGTAATCCGGACGTCATCTTCTATGGCGGCGCGGAAACGCAGTCGGCGCCGATGGCCAAGCAGGTCAAGGAACTGGGCATGAAGTCCCCGCTGGTGTCGGGCGAAATGTCCAAGACCGACAACTTCCTGAAGCTGGCGGGCCCGGCTGCAGAAGGCACCGTGGTGTCGCTGGCCGGCCTGCCGCTGGACCAGATGCCGGGCGGCGCCGCCTACGAGAAGAAGTACGAGAAGCGCTTCGGCTCGAAGGTGCAGACCTATTCGCCATACGCCTATGACGGCGCCACGGCGATGATGACGGCCATGATCAAGGCCGGTTCGGCCGATCCGGCGCGCTATCTGCCGGTGCTGGCCGCGACCAACATGCAGGGCGTGACCACCAAGACGCTGGCCTACGATGCGCGCGGCGACCTCAAGGACGGCGGCATCACCGTCTACAAGGTGCAAGGCGGCAAGTGGACCGTCCTGGAAACCGTGGGCGGCAAGTAAGTCCTTACGGATCCAACCTCGGCGCGTCGTACGTCTTTCCTGCGTACGGCGTTGCCAGCAGAACTGGCGCCATCGCGGAGTGCTCCGCGGTGGCGTTTTTTATGGGTTCGCTGCGAAGTCAACGGTAATCAAATTGATATTACTTGTTGATGTTCTCTGCAAATCACGGCGCGCCGTTGGCGCATAATCGCGCTTTTGCTGAATTCTTGAACAAGGAGCGGACCGTGCAGGATGTTCGTTATGAACACGCGATCGCGCTAGCCAATGCCGGGCGCCACGACGAGGCGTTGAAGATTGCCGACCAACTTTGGGCCGAGCATCCGGAAGTGGTCGACTATGCCGCGCTGCGCGCACAACTGCAGTCCGACCGTGGCGATATCGCCGCCGCTCTCGCGGCGCTGGACGAAGCGATGCAGCAACTGCCCGAGCTGCCGCTGGAGCCGATGCACCGCTGGGCCTCGCGCGGCGCGCTGGCCCATCTGTACGGCACGCTGCTGATGCGCGCTGGCCGCGATACCGAGGCGCAGCCGTGGCTCCATGAGGCCGCGCGCCGCAACGGCCTCGCCACCGGCGAATGGGCGGCGCATTTCTACGCGGGCTTCGTGGCTTTCCGGCTCAATGATTTCGCGCTGGCCGGCCGTTACTGGCACGACCTCCTCTATCGATCGCCCGACCTCGGCTCTGGCGACATCCTGCCGCTGGTGCAGGACTACGTCGCGCGCAGCGACGCGGCAGGCGTGCTCGGCGAGCCGCTGCTGCGCGTTTGCCTGGGACGCATCGCGCTCGATTCCCCGCATGTGCTCGAGATGACCGCGGCCGAGGGCGATGCGCTGGCCGCGCAGCAGGCCGAACGCGTGCTCGCCGAGCTGCCCGATCATCCCGAGGCGCGCCGGCTGCGCGCGCCTCTGCGGCTTGGCATCGACCCCGCCGCCGCGCTCGACGATATCGACACATACCTGCGGCAGGTGCCCGATCCGCTGGCCCAGGTTCGCGCGCTGTCGTGGCGTCAGCAGATGCACCGCGACGCCGGCGCCAACGCACCGGCGCAGCCGGCGTGGGCCGGGTTCGCACTCACGGCGGGTGCCGACGACGGCGCGCTGTACTTCGATGCCGCGGTCTGGCTCGGCAGTTTTCTCGATGAAGTGCCCGCCTCGCAGGCGGCGCTCAAGCCCACGCTGGAAGCCGCGTGCCGCAAGGGCCTGGCGTGCTTCGAAGCGTATTTCGCCACGGGCGAAGGCGACGCGCAGGGCCACGGTGGCAATGCCGATCCGCATCTCTATTCGCTGCTGTGCCGCCTGCTGGCGCGCACGCTGCCCGCCGATGCGGCGCATCTCGAAGAGAAGGTCGCGCTGCATCGCAAGGGCATGGCGGCCAGCGACTTCATCGAGCACTGGATAGACCTGCTCGACGCGTACGCGTCGGCCGGGCAGCATCAGCAGGTCGTGGACCTGGCCGGTCAGGTGCTGAACCGCTATCCGGTCGAGCGCAATCCCGCCGACGTAAGTTGGGCGTTCAGCCGGCTGGTGGCGGCGTGGGCAGCCATCGGCGGCCGCGAAGCGACGGAATCGGCCAGTGCGGCGCTGGCGCACATGGATGCGCGTCTGGACGCGTTGCCCGTGGAAGCGCGCAGCGAAGGCGCGCACGCCATGGCCCATGCACGGGCGCACTACGGCGCGCTGCTGCAGGCCGGCATGGCGTCGATGGACGAGCATGACAAGGCCGACGCCATTGCCGAACTCGAAGCCTTGCAGCGTCGTTCGCTGCTGGTGGAGGACAGCTGGCTTTGCAGCCGCTTCGGCCAGATCTGGTACGACCTTGGCGACCACGAACGCGCGCTGCCACTGTTCGAGCAGGCCGTGGCGCTGGCCGACGGGGACGCGCGCAAGCAGGCCGCCGCGCGTGTGCAACGGGCGAAAGTGCTGGTCGATCAGCAGCGCCACCCCGAAGCGCTGACCGATTTCCAGATGGCCTTCGCGACGCACGACGATTGGGATGCACAGACGCGGCTGCTTGCCGTTCTGGCGGCGCTTGGTATGCGACAGCGCGAGATGGCGCTGGCCTGGTTCGACCATGCGCGCGGCGCCAACACTGGCGCCACCCGCGGGCTCTACGCCAAGGCCGAGGCTGGCCTGAAAGCCACCCGGCCGTGGTGGAAGATCTGGGGCGTGTGAGCCAGCGCACAAGACAAATCTGATTCTGAAAGTCTTACAAAAGCGTCATCGCAGCAGATGGCGCTTTTTGTTTGTAGAAGCCAGCATTTGGCAGCGCATTGAAGAAAGTGTCGGACAAGCACTGACACTTAAAGGTGTGTGCTTCCGTTACCATGTCGCGCATGAACGGACTGAGCCAACTTTTCCCCACGCTGCCGCTGGCCCCGGGCGGCCTATTCTGGGTCGGCCTCGCGCTGGTCGGCGCCGGCCTGGCCGGCGAGGTCTGTCGTCGCTGGCTCGGTTGCCCGCGCATCGTCGGCTATGCGGTGATCGGGCTATTCGCCGGCATGCTCGGCCGCAGCATCGTCGACGAAAACATGATTGCGCAGACGCGCATCCTGATCGACATGGCGCTGGCGTTGGCGCTGTTCGAGCTGGGCCATCGCGTGTCGCTGTCGTGGCTGCGCGCAAACCGCTGGCTGCTGTTCACCAGCGCCGCCGAGAGCCTGCTGACCTGGGGTCTGGTAGCCACGGTGCTACAGTGGCTCGGCGCTTCGCCCGGCGTGGCGATCCTGGCGGGCGGCATCGCGGTCAGCACCTCGCCGACCATCGTGCTGCAACTGAAGAACGAATTACGCGCCGAAGGGCAGGTCACCGAACGGTTGATGGCCATGGCGGCGCTGAACAGCATCTACGCCGCGGCGATCGTGCAGGTGGCCACTGGCTGGCTGCATTCCGAGTACGGCAATCTCGGCGCTGCGCTGTTGCATCCGCTTTACCTGCTGGTGGGGTCGTGCCTGCTGGCATGGGTGGTGGGCAAGTTCGGCCACGCGCTGTATGCGCGCATGTCTGCCGACGATCACTACAGCTTCCTGGTGTTGGTTGGGCTCGTGCTGTTCACGCTTGCGCTCACGCGGCTGTTAAAGCTGTCGATGCCGCTCACGCTGATGCTGGCCGGTGTTGTGTTCAAACACCAGGATCGCCAGCCGCACGTGTGGCCCACGCATTTCGGCAGCGCAGGCAGCTTGCTGATCATCGTGATGGTGGTGTCGCTGGGTCTGCCGCTGACCGCACATGACTGGGTCGTGGGCGGTACGCTGGCGGTTGCGCTGGTGGTGTTCCGCCATGTGGCGAAGCTGGTGGGCGTGGTATCGCTGGGATCGTTTTCGGGACTGAGCCTGCGCCAGTGCGCGGCGCTCGGTCTGGCGCTGGCGCCGATGTCGGGGCTGGCTTATCTTTTGATGAGCGACGTGGCTCGCCTGTATCCAGGCACGGGCGCGCCGCTTGCGTCGATCATCCTGTGCGCGCTCGCGATCGAGCAACTGCTGGGCCCGATCATCGCGGCGTGGGCGCTGCGCTATGCGGGTGAGGCGCGGGAAAATGGAGGAGGGCGCTGATGTCGCTCGAACCGTTCAAGCATTCCGAAGCGCTGACATTCGGCGTGGAGCTGGAGCTGCAGCTCGTCAACCGGCACGATTACGATCTCGCGCCGTTTGCGCCCGATCTGCTGCGTGCACTCAAGGGCGCGCAGCACGCCGGCGACATCAAGCCTGAAATCAGTCCGTCGATGATCGAGATCAGCACCGGCATTTGTCGCGATTACGCGCAAGCGCTGGAAGAGCTGACCGTGATGCGGGACCTGATGCTCAATGCGTCGCGTGGGCTCAATCTCGGTATCTGCGGCGGCGGCACGCACCCGTTCCAGGTCTGGTCGGATCGCACCATTTCCGACTCGCCGCGCTATCAGTACATCTCGGAACTGTACGGCTACCTCGCCAAGCAGTTCACGGTATTTGGCCAGCACGTGCACATCGGCTGCCCCAGTGCGGACGAGTCGCTGTTCCTGCTGCACGCGATCGGCCGCTATGTTCCGCATTTCATTGCGCTGGCGGCGTCGTCCCCGTATGTGCAGGGCGTCGATACCGGATTTGCGTCAGCGCGACTGAACTCGGTGGCGGCGTTTCCGATGAGCGGTCGCGCGCCGCATGTGCTGACATGGGATGCCTTCAAGGCCTATTTCGACAAGATGCACGCCACCGGCGTGATCGAAAGCATGAAGGACTTCTACTGGGATATCCGTCCCAAGCCCGAGTTCGGCACGATCGAAGTCCGCGTCATGGACACGCCGCTGACGGTCCAGCGCGCGTGCGACATCGCCGCCTATATTCAGGCGTTGGCGCGCTACCTGCTGCTGTCGCGTCCATTCATGCCGCAGGAAGACGACTACCTGGTGTACACGTTCAACCGCTTTCAGGCATGCCGCTTCGGTCTGGAAGGGGAATATGTGCATCCGAACGAGCTGACGCGCATGCCGATTGCCGACCACATCCTGTCGATCTGCGATGCGTTGGAGCCGCACGCCGAAGCGCTTGGCTCGCTCCAGGCGCTGGCCAACATCCGCGCCCAGGCTGCCAGCCGTGACAATGATGCGCACTGGGTGCGTACGGTCAACGGGGAAGCGCACAGCCTGCGCGATACCGTGCGACGCACCTGCGAACAGTGGGAAGCTTGAAACGACACTGACGCGCTCAGGACCCACGACATCGGTGACATCGGTGACATCGGAGCCCCGGTGGCATCGGCAGACATCAATGACATCGGCGTCTCAGTGAGATAGGTGTCTCAGTGAAATAGGCGGCATCGGTGCATCGGCGCAGAAGGGCGCGCCAGCAGTCGTGCAGCGCGCTGTCGCCCGCCCGGGGCGCGTCACTGCACCGAATATCCCTTGCCCGACATGCAGGCTTTCCACGCCTGCCAATAGGTTCCCATCGCCTGATCCTTGCCGGCCTCGGCCTGCGTGTTGACGGCCGCCGCTTGCCGGCGTTCCTGCCGATGCGCCATGCCGCCTGCCACGGTGCCTGTCGCGGCGCCAATGGCCGCGCCCTTGCCCGCATCGCCGCCGATGGCACCGGCGACCGCCCCCATCGCGGCACCCCCCGCTGCACCACGCACCCGTTGGCCGCCATGGGCCTGGGCCGGCGGCGGGGCCTGCGCAAGCATGGCCGGGTCGATGCCCGTCTGCTGTTTCGACCAGCTGTAGCAGGCGCCGTCGTCGCTGGCCTGCTGCTGGGCCGACTGGCCTTTTGCGGGATAGGCGACTGGCTTTGCCGGCATGGTTTGCGCGTGCGCCGTGGCGGCTGCCATGACAGCGCTTGTCAGTGCCAGATACCAGTGCTTACGGATTGTCATCTTCGTTCTCCTGCCGGGCGAGGGCCGGCGTTTTTGCGCAGAACAGTATTGCAGCGGAGAAAACGAAGTCAATTGAATAAGTTCGTGGGCGGTCTTACAGAAATGCCGCTTGCGCTGCGTCGGCCGACGCGACGCAGCGTCGGGACGCCGCTTCAGGCGCCGTGTGGCACGGTGGCGCCGTCGCGGCCGGGAACGAGCCCGAGCTGCTGGTTGGCCGGCACCGCGATATCAATCAGCTTCGGGCGCGGCAAATTGAGATTGCGCATCATCGCGACGAATTCGTCGCGCGTGCGCCCGGCCACGCGGCTGTTGGTAGCGCGCTCGCGGCCGATGGTCGATTCGGTGCGGCCCTTGTAGTCATGCGCGGGATAGACGCGCGTGTCATCGGGGAGGCGAAACAGCTTCTGCGTCAGGCTGTCGAACAGCGTGCCGGCATCGCCCGACTGGAAATCGGTCCGTCCGCAGCCGTCGATCAGCAGCGCATCGCCGGTGAAGATGCGGCGCACCACGCCGTCCGGCGTCGCTTCCTCCCACAGGTAGCTCATGCTGCCCGCGGTATGGCCCGGTGTATGGATCGCGCGCAGCACCTGGTTGCCGAAGGCGAGCGTGTCGCCGTCTATCAACTGCTTTAGCGCGGGCTTGATGTCGCAGCCCGAGGGCGCCGCGGTGCGCGCGCCGGTCAGTTGGGCAAGGTGGCCGGCAGACGTGATGTGATCGGCGTGCGCATGCGTTTCCACCACCCACGCAAGCCGTGCGCCCGTCTGGTTCAGAACATCGAGGTCGCGCGCGCACTGGCAGTCGACCGGATCGATCAGGATCGCGCCGCGCGTGTCTGCTTCGATCAGCAGATAGGTGAAGGTGGACGACGTTTCGTCGAAAAGCTGATGGAAGGTCTGCATGGCAGTATTTTTATTGGCAAACCGAAGTGCTTCCATCATACGTCGCCGGCGTGCGACGGCAACCGCGTCAGCATTCGACGATGTTGACGGCCAGTCCGCCGCGCGCGGTTTCCTTGTACTTGGTCTTCATGTCGGCGCCGGTTTCGCGCATCGTCTTGATCACGGAATCCAGCGAGACGTAGTGCGTGCCGTCGCCGCGCAGCGCCATGCGCGCCGCGTTCACCGCCTTGACCGAAGCCATCGCGTTGCGTTCGATGCACGGAATCTGCACCAGCCCGCCCACCGGGTCGCAGGTCAGTCCGAGATTGTGTTCCATGCCGATTTCCGCCGCGTTTTCGACCTGTTCGGGCGATCCGCCGAGCACCGCGGCCAGCGCGCCGGCTGCCATCGAGCAGGCCACGCCGACTTCGCCCTGGCATCCCACTTCCGCACCGGAAATCGACGCGTTCAGCTTGTAGAGCAGCCCGATCGCGCCGGCCGTGAGCAGGAAATCCACCACGCCCTGCCGGTTCGCGCCGGGCACGAAGCGGTCGTAGTAATGCAGCACTGCGGGGATGATGCCGGCCGCGCCGTTGGTGGGTGCGGTCACCACGCGACCGCCGGCCGCGTTTTCCTCGTTGACGGCCATCGCGTAGAGGTTGACCCAGTCCATCACCGACAGCGGGTCGGACAGCGTGCGCTCGGCGCGCAGGGTCAGGTTGCGATGCAGCTCCGGCGCGCGGCGCTTCACCTTGAACGGACCGGGCAATTCGCCGTCGGTCCGACAGCCGCGCGCCACGCATTGCTGCATCACGTCCCAGATATGTAGCAGACCGTCCACCACCTCCTGCTCGGAGCGCCAGGTCAGTTCGTTCTCCATCATCAGTTGCGCGATCGATTTGCCGCTGGCGTGCGCCATGTCGAGCATCGCGCGGCCGCTGCGGAACGGATGCGGCAACTGATTTTCGGCGGCCTGCAACTGCGTGTTCGGCGCGCCGGCGGTGACGACGAATCCGCCGCCGACCGACAGGTAACGCGCTTCGCGCAAGGCCGTGCCATCGGCATTGCAGGCGTGGAATTTCATGCCGTTGGGATGTTCGGCCATCGCCTCGCGCCGGTAGAACACGATGTGCTCGCGTTCGGCAAAAGGCACCGTATGCTTGCCCAGCAGAGTCAGCAGCTTGGCGGACCGCATGGCGGCCAGTTTTTCGTCGATGGTGTCCGGATCGACGGTGTCTGGCGTTTCGCCCATCAGGCCCAGGATTACGCCCTTGTCGGTGCCGTGGCCCTTGCCGGTGGCACCCAGCGACCCGTACAACTCCACGCGCACGCTGGCCACGTCGGCCAGCAGGCCGTCGCGGTCGAGTCCCTGCGCAAACATCAGCGCCGCGCGCATCGGCCCAACCGTGTGTGAACTCGACGGGCCGATGCCTACCTTGAACAGATCGAAGACGCTGACTGCCACGACGCACTCCAGGAATATGCCGGTGCCCGAGCGCGCTCGAGCGCGCTAGACCGGCGTGTTGTCGATATCGAACTTGTCTGGCTGTCGCCACAATTCGCCCGGGGCCGGATGGTCCGACGCGTTGCGCGAGCCTTCTTTCATCTTGACGCTGATCGTGCCGTCGGTCTCAAGGATGGCGAAATGCACTTCGTCGACGCGCGTGCAGCCGTTGCGGCGCAGCGCCTTGTGCAGTTCCGGCGCACTGATCCGCTCGCGACGCATCACGTCGTCAAGCACCTGCCCCTGATGGATCACGATCTGCGGCCGTCCGGCCACGATCGACTCGATGCGCCGGCTACGCCAGGTCACATACCCGAGCGCGGTGTCGGCCAGGAACAGCGTGGCGGCCAGGATCAGTCCGGCCAGCACCGAGTTGTCGCCGGCGTTCATCGCGTTCTGCACGGCGTTCGAAATGATCAGCAGCAAAACCAGATCGAACGGCGTCAACTGCCCGATCTGCCGCTTGCCGGACACCCGCATCAAGACCAGGATCGACGCGTAGACAATCAGGCCGCGCAGCACGAACTCCCACCAGGGAGCACTCAGATTCCACATGAAAGAGACCTCCGCTCAAGCGGCGCGCCGCACGCCGGCGGCCGCAACTTGAGCATAGCCCGTCGGCGACGTCCGCGTGTATAGGACGTCGCCTGACGCAGCGGCGGCCTCAGGCGTCGGCGTACTCGCTCATCGGCACGCAGGAGCAGAACAGATTGCGGTCACCGTAGACGTTGTCGGCACGGCCCACCGGCGGCCAGTACTTCTGCGTGCGCAGCGAGGCTAGCGGGTAAGCGGCTTCCTCGCGCGTGTACTTGCGATCCCAGTTGTCGGCCACCACCACGGCCGCTGTGTGCGGCGCGTGCTTGAGCGGATTGTCGTCGCGATCGAAGCTGCCGTCTTCCACCCGCGCGATTTCGCCGCGGATGGCGATCATGGCGTCGATGAAGCGGTCGAGTTCGTACAACGATTCGCTCTCGGTCGGCTCGATCATCAGCGTGCCCGGCACCGGGAAGCTCATGGTCGGGGCGTGGAATCCGTAGTCCATCAGGCGCTTGGCCACGTCTTCGTTGCTGATGCCGGTCGACTTCTGCAGCGGGCGCAGGTCCAGGATGCACTCATGCGCCACGAGCCCGTGCTGGCCCGTGTAGAGCACCGGGTAGTGCGGCGACAGGCGCCGCGCGACGTAGTTGGCCGCGAGGATCGCGTTCTCCGTGGCGGCGGTCAGACCAGCCGAACCCATCATCGCGATGTACATCCAGGAGATCGGCAGGATGCTGGCCGAGCCGAACGGCGCGGCCGATACGCCGCCAATGCCGTTGTCGTCGCGACGATAGCCGACGCTGTCCTGGTTCGGCAGGAAATCGGCCAGATGCGCGCCGACCGCCACCGGACCGACACCCGGACCGCCGCCGCCATGCGGAATGCAGAACGTCTTGTGCAGGTTCAGGTGCGAGACGTCGCCGCCGAATTGTCCCGGCGCGGCCACGCCGACCATCGCGTTCATGTTTGCGCCGTCGACATAGACCTGGCCGCCGTGCCTGTGCACGATGTCGCAGATCTGCTGCACGCCCTGTTCGAACACGCCATGCGTGGACGGGTACGTGATCATGATCGCGGCGAGGTTCTTGCTGTGCTGCTCGGCCTTGCGGGCGAGGTCTTCGAGATCGACGTTACCGTTCTCGTCGCACGCCACCACCACCACCTTCATGCCGGCCATCTGCGCCGACGCCGGATTGGTGCCGTGGGCCGACGACGGAATCAGGCAGATGTCGCGATGGCTTTCGCCGCGGCTGGCGTGATACGCATGGATGATCAGCAGGCCGGCGTATTCGCCCTGCGAGCCGGCGTTCGGCTGCAGGCTCACCGCGGCATAGCCGGTGGCGGCGCACAGCATGGCTTCCAACTGGTCGATCATTTCGCGATAGCCGACGGTCTGGTCCAGCGGCGCGAACGGATGGATGTTGCTGAACTCGGGCCACGTCACCGGAATCATCTCGCTGGTGGCGTTGAGCTTCATCGTGCAGGAACCCAGCGGAATCATCGTGCGGTCCAGCGCCAGGTCCTTGTCGGCCAGGGAGCGCAGATAGCGCAGCATCTCGTGCTCGGCATGATGCGTGTTGAACACCGGGTGCGTCAGGTATGCGCTCTGGCGCGCCAGCGCGGCCGGGAAGCCATCGGCGACCGAGGCCTCGGTCTTGTCGAAGTCGGGCGTGGGCTTGCCGTGCGCGAAGATTTCCCACAACGCGATGACGTCGTCGCGCGATGCGGTTTCATCGAGCGAGATGCCGATGCGCGTGGCGCCCGCGTGGCGCAGGTTGATGCCGCGCGCCGTGGCGGCCGCGTGGAACGCCTCGGTGTTGAAGCCGGTCTCCAGCGTCAGCGTGTCGAAGTAGGTGTCGTTCAGCGGGGCGTGGCCCAGCGTCTTCAGGCCGGCCGCCAGCGTGGCGGTCAGGCGATGCACGCGCTGCGCAATGCGCTTGAGGCCCTGCGGGCCATGGTAGACCGCGTACATCGACGCCATCACGGCCAGAAGAACCTGCGCCGTGCAGATGTTCGACGTGGCCTTCTCGCGGCGGATATGCTGCTCGCGCGTCTGCAGCGCCAGGCGATACGCCTTGTTGCCTTGCGCGTCGATCGTCACGCCCACCAGACGGCCCGGCATCGATCGCTTGAAATCGTCCTTCACGGCCATGTAACCCGCATGCGGACCGCCGAAGCCCAGCGGCACGCCAAAGCGCTGCGAGTTGCCGACGGCGACGTCCGCACCCCATTCGCCGGGCGCGGCGATCAGCGTGAGCGCCAGCAGGTCGGCGGCTGCCACCACCAGGCCGCCCGCGGCGTGCACGGCGTCGGCAATCGCGCGATAGTCGGCCACGTCGCCGTTGACGCCCGGGTATTGCAGCAGCACGCCGAACGCGTTGGCCTGTGCGGCGTCCACGGCGGCGCCAACCTTGACCTCGATGCCCAGCGGCAGCGCGCGTGTGCGGATCACTTCCAGCGTCTGCGGCAGCACGTCGTCCGCCACGTAGAACGTGTTCGACGCATGCTTGTTCACGCGCTGCAGCAGCGTCATGGCTTCCGCGGCCGCGGTGCCTTCGTCCAGCATCGAGGCGTTGGCGATATCGAGGCCGGTCAGGTCCGTGATCATCTGCTGGAAGTTCAACATCGCTTCCAGGCGGCCCTGCGAGATTTCAGGCTGGTACGGCGTGTACGCGGTGTACCAGGCGGGATTCTCGAAGATGTTGCGCAGCACCACGCCCGGCGTGATCGTGTTGTAGTAGCCCTGGCCGATAAAGCTCTTGAGCACGCGATTCTTGCCGGCCAGGCCGCGCAGCTTGGCCAGCGCGGCTTCCTCGGTCAGCGGGGCGGTGAATTCGCCGAGCGACATGCCGTCGCGGCGGCGGATGGCGGCGGGCACCACGGCGTCGATCAGCGCCTCGCGGCTGTCGTAGCCAAGCACCTTGAGCATGTGTTGCTGTTCGGCGGCGTCCGGGCCGATATGACGGGAAGCGAAGGCGTCGCGCGCCTCCAGTTCGGCCAGCGTGGGCCGTGCACCTTGTGCGGCAGCGTTCATGGGAAGCGGGGCGTTCATGGCAAGAATCTCGGGGGGGCGCGGCGGCCGGTGGTCGGCCGGACCGCCGCGCGGGGCATCAAACCGTCGGGGTGTCAGGCGCCGACGCTGGCCTTGTAGGCGTCGACGTTCATCAGGCCGTTCACGTCGTCGGCGTTGGCCGGCTTGAGCTTGAACAGCCATGCGTCGAAGGCGTTGGCATTGACCGATTCGGGCGAGGCCGACGCGGCGTCGTTGGTGGCGATGACTTCGCCGGCCACCGGGGCATAGATGTCGGAGGCCGCCTTGACGGACTCGACCACGGCCAGTGCGTCGCCGGCGCCCACCGACTTGCCTACCTCGGGCAGTTCCAGGAAGACGATGTCGCCCAGCGCATCCTGCGCGTGATCGGTAATGCCGATGGTCAGCGTGCCGTCGGCTTCAACGCGCACCCATTCGTGCGACTCGGTGTATTTCAGGTCAGCGGGGAAATTCATGAGGTTCTCCGTCAATGCAGTGTGATTCTTGTTTCCGGCACCCGGCCGCTGCCAAAGGGCTCGCGCAGCGCGGGTGAAAGGGCGACCGTTGGATGTGAAGCGGGGCCGATGCCTCAGCTCACGAGTGCCTTGCCATTGCGCACAAACGGCAGTTTAACCACAGTCGCGGTCAGTTTGCGGTCGCGGATTTCTACTTGTACGTCGGTGCCGGGCGCAACGTCCTTGGGCAGGCTGGCAAAGGCGATCGATTGCTGCAGCGACGGGCTGAAGGTGCCGCTGGTGATTTCCCCGGGGCCGGCCGCGGTGATCACTTTCTGGTGCGCGCGCAGCACGCCGCCCTTGTCGCGCAGGATCAGCCCGGCGAAGGTCTTGCACTGGCCGCTGGCCAGCAGTGCCGATTTGCCTACGAAATCGCGCTCGCTCGCCAGATCGACGGTCCACGCCAGCCCGGCGTCGAGCGGAGAGGTGTGGATATCCATGTCCTGGCCGTACAGGTTCATGCCGGCTTCCAGGCGCAGCGTGTCGCGTGCGCCCAGGCCAGCCGGGCGCACGCCCGCGGCCGACAGCTTTTCCCAGATGCCCGCCACATTCTCCGCGGGCACCACCAGTTCGAAGCCATCCTCGCCGGTGTAACCGGTGCGCGCGATCATCAGTTCGCCCATTTCGGGGTCTTGCACGACCAGCGCGTTGAACGGCTTCAGGGCGTCGGCAGGTTGCGTGGAAGGGAAAGCCTGGTAGACCTTGGCGCGCGCATTCGGGCCCTGCACCGCCACGATGGCGAGCTTGCCGACGCTGGCCGGCGCCACGTCACCGCGTCGCGGTGTGATCGTCACGCGGGCGTCGGTGGCCACGTTGCGCGACTGGATCCACTCGATGTCGCCGATGGCGGTGCTGGCGTTGACGACCAGACGGAAATGGTCTTCGGCGAAGAAGTAGACGATCAGGTCGTCGATCACGCCGCCTTTTTCGTCGAGCATGCACGAATACAGCGCCTTGCCCGGCGTTTGCAGCTTGTCCACATTGTTGGCCAGCAGGCCGCGCAGGAATGTGCGGGTGTTGGCACCGGTCAGGTCGACCACGCACATGTGCGAGACGTCGAACATGCCGGCGTCGGCGCGTACGGCGTTGTGTTCCTCGATCTGCGAACCGTAGTTGACCGGCATGTCCCAGCCGCCGAAGTCGACCATGCGGGCGCCAAGTGCGCGGTGGATGGCATTGAGGGGCGTGGCCTGGAGCGTCATGGATATCCTCGGAGGCGGTTTCGAAAACGAAAAAGGGTCATCCGCCGCAGCGCTCGGCCGCACAAAAGTGCGAACGATCCGGTGCGGCGGATGACCCCTCTGTCCTCGATACCTGAGAGATTACGAAGCCTTGGCTTCGTGCGCCCCTTCGGTGGACATGCTCACCAGGCGTGACGCCGTGGCGGATGTCGCTCTCCAGAGTGCGGCATGCATTGTGTGCATGTTGCATGCCGATCCGGTCGGTCCATGGTGCCTGAGAGTTTTCGGGTGGTTCCCCTTCGGCGGCGCAGTCGCTGCGCGCTCTCCCGGCCGGATGCGCGAGAATGTACGGGACCGTCCTACCTTTGTCAAACGGCCCCTGACAACGGAGATGCCGGTCCCGTCCGTGCGCCGCGCAGGGCTATCAGCGGCGGTCCTTGGTCACCACGTTACCCACCACGCCGCCCACGGCCGCGCCGCCGAGCGTGCCGAGCGCGCTGCCGTCGGTCAGGACCGCGCCGCCCAGCGCACCTGCGCCCGCACCGATCGCGGTGTTGCGCTGCTTGGGCGTCATGTCCGCACAGCCGGCAAAGGTCACAAGCGTTGCGCCGATCAGGGCGACTTTCGAAAGGGTGCGAAGCGTCTTCATGTTGGGCTCCTTCTTTTCATCGAATGCCATCGTTTGCGATGTGTTGAGTGTCCGCCGCGCCGGTCGCGCAACGCGCAAAACCGCGCGGTCGTGACAGGTAAGAGGCAATCTCCATGCCCCAACCGAGCCCGATTTACGATTGTTACCTGCCTGAAACGCCTCCTGTCGGACGCCGCCCGACACCGTAGCCGCGTGTTAACATCCTCGCCTCCGCCGCGCGGTCTTTCGCGCGTGCATCTTTCGTCATCCCGCCTGTTTCGATTTCCCGCCCCATGACCCACGGACTGAACGCCGCGCAATCCGAAGCTGTGCGCTATCTGGATGGCCCCTGCCTTGTGCTGGCGGGCGCCGGCTCGGGCAAGACGCGCGTGATCACGCAGAAAATTGCGCACCTTATCGAGGACAAGGGGTTCGAGCCGCGCCATATCGCCGCCGTCACGTTCACCAACAAAGCGGCGAAAGAGATGCAGGAGCGTATCGCGAAGCTCATGGAGGGCAAGATCACGCGGGAAGGTAAGCGCATTCCGCTCAAGCAGCTCACCGTTTGTACGTTTCACTCGCTCGGCGTGCAAATCTTGCGCATGGAAGCCGAGCATGTCGGGTTGAAGCCGCAGTTTTCCATCATGGATTCGGACGACTGTTTCGGCCTGGTGCAGGAGCAGCTTGGCACCACCGACAAGAAGTTGATCCGCCGCGTGCAAAGCACGATTTCGCTGTGGAAGAACGGCATGGTCGATCCCGAAACCGCGCTGGCACAGGCCGCCGATGCCGACGAGCACCAGGCCGCGATGGTGTATCGCAACTACGTGGCGACGCTGCACGCTTACCAGGCGGTTGATTTCGACGACCTGATCCGCCTGCCGGCCGAGTTGTTCGCGCGTGACGAGGCGGTGCGTCTGAAATGGCAGAACCGGCTGCGCTATTTCCTGGTCGACGAATACCAGGACACCAACGCGTGCCAGTATCAGTTGCTCAAGCTGCTGGCCGGCGGATCGCATCTGCGCGCGGCGGCCTTCACGGCCGTGGGCGACGATGACCAGGCCATCTATGGCTGGCGTGGCGCCACGCTCGATAACCTGCGCCTGCTGCAAACCGATTTCCCGGACCTCAAGGTCATCAAGCTCGAACAGAACTACCGCTCCACGGTGCGCATCCTGGAAGCGGCCAACGCGGTGATCGCCAACAATCCGAAACTGTTCGACAAGAAACTGTGGTCCGAGCACGGCATGGGCGATCCGATCGCCGTGCATCCGATGAACGACGAGGAGCACGAGGCGGAATCGGTGGTGTTTCGCCTGTCGGCGCACAAGTTCGAACGCCGCGCGCAGTTTCGCGACTACGCGATTCTCTATCGCGGCAATCACCAGGCGCGCCTGTTCGAACAGATTTTGCGCCGCGAGCGGATTCCGTATGTGTTGTCGGGCGGCCAGAGTTTCTTCGACAAGGCGGAAATCAAGGACATCTGCGCCTATCTGCGCCTGATTGCCAATCCCGACGACGATCCCGCGTTCATCCGTGCCATCACCACCCCGCGCCGCGGCGTGGGTAACACCACGCTGGAAGCCTTGGGCACGTTTGCAGGACAGGCCAAGGTGTCGCTGTTCGAAGCGGCGATGATGGGCGGCATCGAGGCCAAGCTGCAGCCGCGCCAGCTGGAACCGCTGCGCGTGTTTTGCGAATCGATGGTGCGGCTGGCCGATCGCGCCGCGCGCGACCCTGCCACCGTGGTACTCGACGACCTGATGGAAGGCATCCACTACGAGGCGTACCTGTACGACACCTTCGACGAACGCCAGGCGCAATCGCGCTGGACCAACACGCTGGAATTTCTCGACTGGCTCAAGCGCAAGGGCACGCGCCCGGAGCCGGACGGCGAGGGCGAGGCCACCGGCTTCGACAACGCCGATGGCTTTGCCGACGAGGGCAAGAACCTGCTCGAACTGACGCAGACCGTGGCGCTGATGAGCATGCTCGAAGGCCGCGAGGAAGACCCCGACGCGGTGCGGCTGTCGACGCTGCATGCGTCCAAGGGCCTCGAATATCCGCACGTATTTCTGGTTGGCGTGGAGGAGGGCATCCTGCCTCACGCGCGCGAAGACGAAGAGATGGGCGACGACAAGATCGAGGAAGAGCGCCGCCTGATGTACGTCGGCATCACGCGGGCCCAGCGCAGCCTGCAGATCACGTGGTGCAAGAAACGCAAGCGCGCGCGGGAGACCTATTCGTGCGAGCCGTCGCGCTTCATCGCCGAAATGAAGCTCGAAGACGGCCCCGCGCCGCAGGACCAGACGCCGGCGATGAGCCCGAAGGACCGGCTGGCCGGGCTGAAGGCGCTGCTCGGCAAGCCCGCCACGGGTGGCGCCTGATACAAGCCCGACAAGATTCCGGGCATCAAGCTCAATAGGATTGGCGTCGCGCGAAACGTCTCGACGTTTCTTGCGCCACACCGCGCCTACCCTTCGGTGGCGGTGTAGCTGGGCGAGCATGCTGGCCCGGCTTCTTCCCTGTTGAACGCTCCCGGCTGCGGCAGCACCGGGGGCGTTTTTTTCTTATGCGTCGCCCGCCCGCATGGCGAATACCGCACGTATCAGGATTGATACAAAACCGGCATCGCCTGTAAGAAGCAAGCTGGTAAATTGGCGCTCCTGACAGTGTCCGGCGCCGACCGGCGCTGCCTGGCTTTTCGTCTGGTTTGCCCCCGCGGCCACACCCGCACTGCGCTCTCATCATGGATCTGTCTCCCGCTCTGCCCATCCGCCTCCTGGTTGTCGACGACGATCCCCAGATCCGCACCATGCTGGCCGAATATCTCGCCACGTTCGGCATGGAAGCCGACGGCGCGGACGGCGGCGCCGCCATGCGCACCGCCATGACGCAGCACGATTACGACCTGCTCATCCTGGACCTGTCGCTCCCGGGAGAAAACGGCCTGACGTTGTGCCGCGAGATTCGCGATAGCAGCGACCTTCCGGTGATCATGCTGACCGCGCGCACCGAACTGGCCGACCGCGTGGTCGGTCTCGAAGTCGGTGCCGACGACTATGTGACCAAGCCGTTCGAAATGCGCGAACTGGTGGCGCGCATCCACACCGTGCTGCGGCGCAGCCGGGGCGAGACACGACGTCCGGCGCCGGTGACGGGCGGACATGAAACGCGCTTTGCGAATTGGCGCCTGAACACCACGCTGCGCCAGTTGGTGGACGCGGAAGACACCGTGGTGCCGCTGTCGAACGCGGAGTTCCGCCTGCTGCTGACCTTTATCGAGCATCCCAATCGCGTGCTCGATCGCGAGATGCTGATCAACAATGCACGCGGGCGCGACCTTGACGTCTTCGACCGCAGCATCGACTTGCTGGTCTCGCGCCTGCGCCAGAAGCTGCGCGACGATCCGCGCGATTCGGCCCTGATCCGCACCGTGCGCGGCGAAGGGTACGTGTTCACCGGCAACGTGGAGCACTGATCCGATGGCCGCCGTCACTCCGCCGTCCGCCGACGCCGACGGCGTCGCGGCCATCAAGCCCGCTTCCGGCAGCGACGCGCGCGTGCCGCGCAGACGCTTCAACTCGATGTTCATGCGGCTGTTCTTCGTCATGGCCGCCATCATGCTCGCCGTTCACATCCTGGGCGTGACCGTGATCGAGAACGTATTTCCGCGCCCTGGATCCGAGCGCTACATCGAACGCATGCGACGCGCCGCATCCGAAGCGCAAGCGGCCGGTTTGCCGCGTCCGGCAGCGCCGCCGCCCAATCTGCTCGACCGCATGCTGGGGCGGGCCGGTGGCCCTCCTCCGAGCGGCAACAATGGCGACGGCCCGCCGCGTCCCGATGGCGTGCGCCCGCCGCCGCCGGGCATGTTCGCGCCGCCGCGCGGGCAACAGGGGCCGCCACAGGGCTTTCACATTCGCGGCATCTGGCCGCCGCACCTTGGCATGCTGTTTCAGTTGCTGGCGATCCTGATCGCGTCGCTGGTCGGCGCCCGCCTGCTGGCGCGGCCCGTGCAGCAACTGGCCAGCGGCGCCAATCGCCTGGCGCAGGACGTCCACGCGCCGCCGCTCGATGAAGACACCGGCCCCGCGGAAGCGCGCGAGGCGACGCGCGCGCTGAACCTGATGCAGCAACGGATCCGCACCCAGCTGGCGCAGCAGTCGCGCTTCCTGGCCGCCGTCTCGCACGACCTGCGCACGCCGCTGACGCGCATGAGCCTGCGCATCGAGCGCATCGAGGACAACGACGTGCGGTACCGGCTGCGCCAGGACCTCGCCGAGATGAACGGGCTGATCGACGCCACGCTTTACTACCTTCGCGAGCGCGACGACGCCACGGGTCCGCGCCAGCGCGTAGATGTGCTGGCGCTACTGCAGGCGATCGTTGACGACGCGCAGGAACTGGGACAGGACGTGCGGCTGTCCGGCGAGGCCACGCCGCTGCTCGCGTATCCCGCCGAACTGCGCCGCGCGGTGGTCAATCTCGTCGAGAACGCGCATCGCTACGGCGGCGCCGCGCATATCATCCTGACCGATAGCCCGGAGCGCGTCGCCATCGATGTGTGCGACAACGGTCCCGGCATTCCGCCGGCCGAACTGCAGCGCGTGCTGGAACCGTTCTATCGCGTGGAATCGTCGCGCAGCCGCGCCACCGGGGGCGTGGGCATGGGCCTGTCGATTGCTGCAGATATCGTCGCGCGTCATGGCGGCGAACTGACATTGACCAATCGCGCCGAAGGCGGTTTGCGCGTCAGCATCACGCTGCCGCGCGGCTGAGCGACGCCGCCGCGCCCGCCGCGCCGACGGATAAACGGATGGCGATGGGTCGATGTGTCGACGAATCGACAGCCCGCGGCCAAGCGATGGCGACGCGTGCCCGGGCCACGCGGCCTTGACCGGGCTCAGGCGCGTTGCGGCAGGCCGCTCTTGCCGATCGGCGCCAGTTGCACGTATTGCGAACCGCGCAGCCCGCGCGTGAAATCGAGCGTGAAATCGCCGACATCGATGCGGGTCTGCAAGACGCGCCGCAATTCCACGACGCCATTGGTCCGCATGCCGGCCGCTGCACGCACCAGCCACGCCGCGCCAATGTAGCCAGCCAGCGTGGCCGGCGACGGCGGTTCGTCGAGATATTGCTTCATGCGCGCCACGTGTTCCTTCACCACGCGCAGCGTCGATTCCTGCGGCCCCGGCGCAATCTGCGTCACCACCATGCCGCCCGCGTAGTGCGCACCAAGAATCTCGCGCGCCGACGCCGGACTGACCGCCGACAATCCCACCAGAAAACCGTACCAGTTCCGTGCCGCCAACGCGCGTCCCAGGCTGCCGTAGGCCAGCGTGTCGCCTGCCACCACCACCGCGCCCGGCCGTGCCGCCGCAATGCGCCGCGCGCAATCGTCGGGGTTGCCGGTCAGGGGCACGGCGCGCGTGGACATTGCCGTTTCCAGCCGCGTCAGCCAGGGCGAGCCTGACGCCAGCGTACCCGCGGCGAAGTCCGGCGACACCGCCAGCGCGATCCCGCTCAAGCCATAGCTGTGCAACTGCCGCACCGCCGCGTCGATTTCGGACTGATAGTCGGCCCGGGTGAACCAGACGTTTTCCGCGGTGATGGCCAGACCCGATAGCGGCGCGACGATCTGCACGCCGCGTCGCGCCAGTTCGGGCGAAGCGGCCAGCGCGGGCAGCACGGCATCGCCCGGCCCGAACAGGATGTCCGCGCGCTCGGAGTCGGCCAGCGCGGTGGCCTGCGCCACGGCACCGCGCGCATCGGGAGCGGCATCGCGAACCACATGCACGATGCGCAGGCCGCCATAGCTTCCCGGCGACGCATTGACTGCATCGAACATCACCTTCGCACCGGCCAGGTAGTCGCGGGCGAGGTCGGCCTGCGAACCGACCCGATCGACCAGGTGCCCCACCACCAACTGACGGCGCGCGACCGTCATGGCCGGCTGGGCCAGCGCTTGGGGCAACGCGGCGGCCGAAGCCAGCGCCGCCAGCCCCTGCAGGGCGCGGCGTCGGCCGGCCGATGCGGGCGCGCAAGACGATATCGACTGCGGCAAGGCTGGGCGCATGGCAGCGGACTCTGAAAGTGCGATGGAATCGGGAAATGGTTATGCGGCGGACACAGCGACCGCGGCGGATACAGCGGCCCTTGTGCGAGCCGGGCCGAGACTATCGGCGCTTGATGACCGTTCCGTGACTTTCGACAGACTTCGTGCCCCACTTCGGCGGGCTATCCGGCGCAGCGTTGCCCCGGGTTTGACGCGCATCAATGCTGCGCCGCGAGGCAAGGCATAGCATCGATCGCTAATTGCGCCCAAGATCTCGAAAATCCACTATGTCCGCCCCCCAATCCGCCTCTCAGCCCGCACTGCGATCCGCGCCTCGATCCTCTTCCCCATCCACGTCGCCGATATCCGATGCCACGGCCTTTGACCGTGGCGCGCTAGCCGATTTTCGCAGCCTCGCCGGTCGCATCGACGGCAACGGGCCGCGTTATACGTCCTACCCCACCGCCGACCGCTTCCACGCCGAAATGGGCGACGCCGGCTATCTGCGGGCGCTGGACTTCTGCCGCGCTAATGCGCCGGCGCCGTTATCGCTATACGTCCACGTTCCGTTCTGCGAGAACATTTGCTACTACTGCGGCTGCAACAAGATCATCACCAAGGATCACGGCCGTAGTGCGCAATATGTCGACTATCTGGCGCGGGAAATGGCGATGGTGTCCGACCGGCTGGGCCAGCGCCGCGCCGTCATGCAGTCGCACTGGGGCGGCGGCACGCCGACATTTCTGGACCCGGACGAGATGCGCCGCGTAATGGCAGCGCTGCGCCGTCATTTCGACCTGCTTGCCGGCGGCGAACATTCGATCGAAATCGACCCGCGCCGCGTCACCGACGCGCGCATGGATTTATTGTCGGAACTGGGCTTCAACCGCATCAGCCTTGGCGTGCAGGATTTCGATCCAGAGGTGCAGGCGGCAATCCATCGCGTGCAGTCCTATGACGAAACGCGCGCCGTGGTCACGGCGGCCCGGCGGCTTGGGTTTCAGTCGATCAGCATGGACCTGATCTACGGCCTGCCGCACCAGACCACCGCGCGTTTCAACGCCACCATCGATCGCGTGCTGACGCTGCGTCCGGATCGGCTGTCGGTCTACAGCTATGCCCATCTGCCGCACGTGTTCAAGCCGCAGCGTAGTATTGACGCCGCCGCGCTGCCGCCCGCGGCCGAGAAGCTCGATATTCTGGTGTCGACGATCGAACGATTGACCGCCGCCGGGTACGTTTACATCGGCATGGACCATTTCGCGCTGCCCGACGACGACCTTGCCATCGCCCAGCGTGAAGGGCGTTTGCAACGCAACTTTCAGGGCTACGCCACGCACGCCGGCTACGACCAGATCGGCCTGGGCGTCTCGGCGATCGGCGCCGTGGCCGGACATTACGTGCAGAACGCGCGTACCACGGACGACTATTACGCCGCGCTCGACACCAATCGGCTGCCGATCATCCGGGGCTTCGAGATGTCGCCGGACGATCATCTGCGCAAACGCATCATCGGCGCGTTGATGTGCAACGGCGTGCTCGATATTGCGGCCGTGGAGGCAGAGCATCGGATCGATTTCGGCACGACGTTCGCCGCGGAACTGGCCGATCTCGACGCCCTGGCGCAGGACAATCTGGTGCGACGCACGCCCGCGCGCATCGAGATCACATCGCTCGGCCGCCTGCTGGTGCGTCGCGTGGCAATGGTTTTCGATCGTTACCTGCGCGATGACGCAGCGCGCCCGCCGCAGGCCACGGCCGTCGGTGGCCCGCAAGCACAAGGGATTCCGGTGCGCTATTCGCGCGTTGTCTGAGCGGCGTCGGGTAGCGCCTCGGGTCCGGCGGAGTGACTGGTGACGTTAGCCGCGCCCGATCGCACGCAGCCAATGGCTGGCGTCGGGTGGGTAGCAGTCGGCGAATGGTTGATGGCGATCCGTCGACGACAGGCGGCCGTGGCCCGGCGCAAAGAAAAAGCCCGCGAACTTCTTCGCGGGCTTTTTGCTGGATCGGTGACCGATATCGGCTGGCCAACCCGGCCACCTGTTCGGCGGCCGATTCGTCGGCTTACTTTGCGGCGTTGGCCATGTAGTCGGCAGCGGCGATCACGTCCGCGTCCGGGCCGGCATAGCCACCCTTGGGCGGCATCACGCCCTTGCCCTTGAGCGCATAGTTGTGCACGGCGTCCATGCCTTCCTTCAGACGCGGCGCCCAGGCCGCCTTGTCGCCGAACTTGGGCGCGCCGGCAACGCCAGCGGCGTGGCAAGCGGCACAAACCTGTTCGTAGACTTTCTTGCCCGTATCGGCCGACGCTGCTGCCGGAGCCGCGGCAGGAGCCGCCGCAGCGGGTGCCGGAGCCGGTGCTGCAGCGGCCGCAGGCGCTGCTGGCGCGGCGGCAGCCGCAGCGGCCGCTTCAGGCGCTGCCGGAGCCGAGGCCGCGGCCTGCGTGGCTGCGCCAGCCGCCGGGGCGGGCGGTTCGGGGAACTTGGCGCCGCCGGCGTCGGCCATGTAAACCACCGCGCGACCGAGTTCGTAGTCGCTCAGATCGTCCGGCGACGTGCCGGCGCGCGCGGGCATTGCGCCCTTGCCGTTCAGCACCGACTTCATCAGCCCGTCGAAACCCTGGCCGATCCGTGCCGTCCAGTCAGCAGCCGTGCCGTATTTCGGCGCACCGGCCGCGCCCGTGGCGTGGCATGCCGCGCAAACTTCCTTGTACACCTGCTCGCCCGTCTTGAAGACGCGCGGCGCGTTGGGATCCTTGATTTCGAGCGAGGCCACCGGCGCGATGCGCGTGTTGACCGCTTCCAGCGACTGGGTTGAGCCGGCGCCCTCGCGGCTGCCGTGTCCGACAAAATTGACCAGCAGGATAATGACGATGATCGGCACCAGAAAGGCGGCGATCACTACGGCGATCAGTTGCTTCGGGGTCTTGATTGGCGACTCGTGGTGGTCGTTTTCTTGATGGACGTCACTCATACAGAACTCTCGATTTTGCGGGAAACCTTATGCACAGCACGTGGGGGCGGCTTGCTTGTCTGGCCCTGTTTCGGGGGTGAATTTCTGTCGGTCTCTGCGCCCGGGGCTGTCTCCGGCCCGGCTACGTCTCTGTTACGGCGCAAATAGCTGCCGATTATAGACCCAACACCCGCCCAGAGGGACTAAAAGCGACGGTTCAGAGACCCGTACTAACCCCCGCCCGAGGCGCTTCGGCGCAACCCGCATGGACGGGCCCGCGCAAACCGGGTATCCTATGCGACTTTCCGGCGACGGCGTCCGTCCGTTGCCAGTCAGCCTCACATCGCGCCCGTAGCTCAATGGATAGAGTACTGCCCTCCGAAGGCAGGGGTTGCTGGTTCGATCCCAGCCGGGCGCGCCAAGTCCCGCAACGGTTTCCCGCGTTTCCCACTACCGCCGCGAAGGGCGGCACCGATGACCGAGCCACGCCGGCCGCGTCGATCCCGTCCCCGCATCCGTATTGACCCCAATTCGCCCCCCGCGCAGCGCCAAACCATCGCCGGAACGCGCGATGATTGCGGTCACACGCCACTACGGAGCGCCGCCATGACGATGGAATCCAATAGCCATACCGAACCGCCGCTGGTCTTGCGCGAGTCGCGCGATGGGGTGGTCACGTTGTGCCTGAACCGGCCGGCGCAGTTCAACGCGCTGTCCGAAGCGATGCTTGGCGCGTTGCACGAAGCGCTGCAACAGGTTGCCGCCGATGAGGCTGTGCGGTGCGTGATCCTGGCCGGCGCGGGCAAGGCGTTTTGCGCGGGGCATGATCTGCGCGAGATGCGCGGTCATCCCGATCTGGCCTACTACCGGTCGCTGTTTGCGCAGTGCAGTGTCGTCATGCAGGCGATCCAGGCATTGCCAGTACCGGTGATCGCGCGGGTTCACGGCATCGCCACGGCCGCTGGCTGCCAACTGGTGGCCAGCTGTGATCTTGCGATGGCCTCCACGGTGGCGAAATTTGCGGTGTCCGGCATCAACGTCGGATTGTTTTGCGCAACGCCGTCGGTCGCACTGTCGCGCAACGTCTCGGCCAAACGCGCCTTCGACCTGCTCGTGACCGGCCGATTCATCGACGCGGCGACGGCGGCCGACTGGGGGCTGGTCAATGAAGCCGTGCCCGATGCGGAACTGGACGCCGCCATCGCGCGCAAGGTCGACGCGATCCGCGCCAAGAGTCGCGTCGCAATCCGGTATGGCAAGTCGATGTTCTACCGCCAGCGGCAGATGGAACTGGCCAGCGCCTATGCCTACGCGGGCGATGTCATGGCGCGCAATATGATGGAAGAAGACGCCGGTGAGGGCATCGACGCATTCCTGCAGAAACGCACGCCGCGCTGGCAGTCGTAAGTGTTGCGACCCGCACGCAGGCGCGATGTCTGCGCTTCGCCGCCTCAGCAATGAAACCGATCGTAGCGCCGCGGGATGGCCGGATAGCCGCATCGCCGCCGCGAGCCGCGCCGCGGCGCGGTCTGCGGGCGTTGGCGCGTGCTTTGCATGGTCAATGACTCCGGAATCCGCATCCGATGCGGAAGGGAGGATTCATCATGGCCACGCTTGCTGCCGATCACATCGACATGTTGCGCAAATCGGTGCGCGGCAGGGTGCTGTTGCCGGCCGATGCCGGGTACGACGTCGCGCGCACGGTCTGGAACGCCACCGTCGACCGCAAGCCGGCGGT
Organism: Cupriavidus sp. GW822-FHT06G04; assembly: GCF_058799075.1. Classification (NCBI taxonomy): domain Bacteria; kingdom Pseudomonadati; phylum Pseudomonadota; class Betaproteobacteria; order Burkholderiales; family Burkholderiaceae; genus Cupriavidus; species Cupriavidus sp. GW822-FHT06G04. The sequence goes on from NZ_JBXALD010000014.1 coordinate 62,169, forward strand.
CATCCTGCAATGCACGGGGACGGCCGATGTGATGCATGCCGTCAACTTCGCGCGCGATCATCGCCTGGTGCTGGCCGTGCGCGGCGGCGGTCACAATATCGCGGGCAGCGCGATCTGCAATGCCGGGCTGGTGATCGACCTTTCGGCGCTGCGCGGCGTGCATGTCGATCCGCACGATCATGTGGCGTGGGTGAGTCCGGGTGCCACGCTTGGCGATTTCGATCACGAAGCCCAGGCGCTGGGACTGGCCACGCCGCTGGGCATCAATTCGACCACCGGCGTCGCTGGCCTGACGCTGGGCGGCGGCTTTGGCTGGCTCACGCGCCAGTACGGCATGACGGTCGATAACCTGCTCGGCTGCGAAGTGGTGACCGCCGACGGTCAGCGGCATTGGGCGGATGCCCAGCATGAGCCGGAACTGTTCTGGGCGTTGCGCGGCGGTGGCGGAAATTTCGGGGTGGTCACGCTGTTCCAGTTCCGCCTGCATCCGGTCGGCCCGATGGTCACCGCCGGTCTGCTGGTGTTTCCAGGCGTGGAAGCCAAGTCGGTGCTGCGCCAGTATCGTGCTTTCACCGAAACCGCGATGCCTGACGATCTCAACGTGTGGGCCGTGCTGCGCCGCGCACCGCCGTTGCCGTTCCTGCCGGCGTCGGCGCACGGCACCAATGTGGTGGTGCTGGCAGCGTTCAGCACGGCTGATGCGGCCGCGGCCGAACGTGCGATCGACCCGTTGCGGTCTTTTGGCCAGACCGTTGGCGAACACGTCGGCCAGATGCCATACACGGCATGGCAGCAGGCGTTCGATCCGCTGCTGACGCCGGGTGCGCGCAACTATTGGAAGTCCCACAATTTTTCCCGGCTCGACGACGCGGCGATCGACATGATGGTGGATTACGCGGCGCGCGGGCCGTCGGCGCATGCCGAGATCTTTGTCGGTCAGGTCGGCGGCGTCGCCAATCGCGTGCCGCCCGACGCGACGGCATACAGCCATCGCGATGCGCGTTACGTCGTCAACGTGCATTCGCGTTGGGACCGCGCCGACGAGGACGCCGCCTGCATCGCCTGGGCGCGCGATTTCTTCAACGCAGCGGCCCCCTACGCCACGGGCGGCGTCTATGTGAACTTCATGACCGAGGACGAATCTGCGCGCGTGGGCGCCGCATACGGCCCGAACTACGATCGCCTGGCGCGCGCCAAGCGCACCTACGATCCGCAGAATCTGTTCTGCACCAACCAGAACATCGCACCGGCCCCGTAGCGTGCTGGCGATGCCCCCTCGGAACGCCATGCGTTGCTATGATGCGGCGCATGGCCGACGACCTGTTCATCCCCCATTACGAATACGAGATCACCGCGATCCGCGCCCAGGGTGCGGGCGGTCAGAACATCAACAAGGTGTCCAACGCGGTGCATCTGCGCTACGACGTGCGCGCATCGTCGCTCGCGCCCGATCACAAGGAACGGCTGCTGGCGCTGCACGACCATCGCATCACGCGCGACGGCGTGGTGGTGATCAAGGCGCAGCAGCATCGCAGCCTGGAACTCAACCGCGAAGAAGCGGTGCGCCGTCTGCACGAACTGGTCCAGAGCGTGGCCACGCCGCCGCGCGTGCGCCGGCCCACCCGCCCGACGCGCGCGTCGCGTACCCGCCGGCTGGAAGCCAAGACGCAGCGCGGGCAGGTCAAGGCGCTGCGCGGCAAAGTGGTCGACTAGCCGCGCATCTTTGGTCCGAACAAACATTTCAAACGCTCGGATCAGGGATGGGACAACGCGGCCGTTGGCAGGCATGCTCTGGTGTCCCGCATTGACTTTGTCGATCCCATGCCCGGCCGCGCCGGCATGGGCCGGCGGTCCACCATAACCACAGGCGCCCTCCATCCATGTCATCCGCCATTCCTGCCGCTGTCCTCGAGCCGATTCCGCGCGATCCGGGCTGGCCTATCGTCGGCAACCTGTTCCAGATCACCCCGGGAGAAGTCGGTCAGCATCTGCTGGCGCGCAGCCGCCATCACGACGGCATTTTCGAACTCGACTTCGCTGGCCGGCGCGTGCCGTTTGTGTCGTCGGTGGCGCTGGCGGCCGAGGTGTGCGATCCGGCGCGCTTCCGCAAGATCATCGGCCCGCCGCTGTCCTATTTGCGCGACATGGCGGGCGACGGCCTGTTCACCGCGCACAGCGACGAACCGAACTGGGGTTGCGCGCATCGCATCCTGATGCCCGCCTTCAGCCAGCGCGCGATGAAAGGTTATTTCGACGTCATGCTGCGCGTGGCCAACCGCCTGGTCGATAAATGGGATCGCAACGGCCCCGACGCCGATATTGCCGTGGCCGACGACATGACGCGCCTGACGCTGGATACGATCGCGCTGGCCGGCTTCGGCTACGATTTCGAATCGTTCGCCAGCGATCAGCTCGATCCGTTTATCACGGCGATGGTCGGCGCGCTCGAGGAAGCCATGCGCAAGCTCACGCGGCTGCCGATCCAGGACCGCTTCATGGGCCGTGCTCACCGGCAGTTTGCCGACGATGTGGCCTATATGCGCAATCTGGTCGACGACGTGATTCGCAAACGCCGCGCCGCGCCCACGCAGGGCATGGATCTGCTGAACCTGATGCTCGACGCGCGCGATCCGGAAACCGACCAGCGCCTCGATGACGCCAACATCCGCAACCAGGTCATCACGTTCCTGATCGCGGGCCACGAAACCACTAGCGGACTGCTGACGTTCACGTTGTACGAACTGCTACGCAATCCCGGCGTGCTGGCGCAGGCCTATGCCGAAGTGGACGCGGTGCTGCCCGACGACGCGCCGCCGGTGTATGCCGATCTGGCGCGCATGCCGGTGCTCGATCGCGTGCTCAAGGAAACGCTGCGGCTGTGGCCCACCGCGCCGGCCTTCGCGGTCGCGCCGTTCGACGATGTGGTGATCGGCGGCCGCTATCGGCTGCGCAAGAATCGCCGGATTTCGGTGGTGCTGACCGCATTGCATCGCGATCCGAAGGTGTGGGCCCATCCCGAGCGTTTCGACATCGATCGCTTTCTGCCCGAGAACGAAGCAAAGCTGCCGGCGCACGCCTATATGCCGTTCGGTCATGGCGAGCGCGCCTGCATCGGCCGCCAGTTCGCGCTCACCGAGGCCAAGCTGGCCCTGGCGTTGATGCTGCGGAACTTTGCCTTTCATGATCCGTTCGACTACCAGTTCCGGCTCAAGGAAACGCTGACCATCAAGCCCGATAACTTCGTGCTGCGCGCGCGGCGTCGACGCCCGCATGAACGGCTGCTCGCCCAGGCGGCCGCGCCGGCGGCGCTCGATAGTGCGCAGGCCGAGGTGCGCGGACATGGCCAGGCGATGACGGTGCTGTGCGCATCGAGTCTTGGCACGGCGCGCGAACTGGCCGAGCAGATCCATGCGGGCGCCGTGGGCGCGGGTTTCGACGCCAGACTTGCGGATCTCGACGACAGCATCGACGCGCTGCCGACATCGGGCCTGTTGGTGGTAGTGGCGGCAACCTATAACGGGCGCGCGCCCGATTCCGGACGCAAGTTCGAAGCGATGCTGGATGCCGGCGGTGCACACGGCTATCGCGCCGACGGCCTGAGGCTGGCGCTGCTGGGCTGCGGCAATTCGCAATGGGCTACCTATCAGGCGTTCCCACGGCGTGTGTTCGACTTTTTCACCGCGGCGGGTGCGGTGCCCTTGCTGCCGCGTGGCGAAGCCGACGGCAATGCCGATTTCGACCAGGCCGCGGAGCGCTGGCTGGCGCAATTGTGGCAGGCGTTGCAGGCCGACGGTGCCAGCGAGCGCGGCCTCGGCGTCGACGTGCAATTGCGCAGCGTCGATGCGATGCGCGCGCAAACGCTGCCGGCCGGCACGCAGTCGTTCTCGGTGATCGCCAACGAGGAACTGGTGGCCGATCCCACCGGCCTGTGGGATTTTTCGTTCGAGGCGCCGCGCACCTCCACGCGGGCGATCCGGTTGCAGTTGCCGCCCGGCGTCACCTACCAGACCGGCGACCACCTCGCGGTGTGGCCACGCAACGAGCCGCGCCTGGTTGCCGACCTGTGCGAGCGGCTCGACCTCGATGCCGGCGCGATGGTCACGCTGAGTGCGCCCCACGGCGCGGGCCGCGGCCTGCCCATAGGCGAGGCACTGCCGCTGCGCGAGCTGCTGACCCATTTCGTCGAACTGCAGGATGTGGTGTCGCGCCAGACCTTGCGCGCGCTGGCGCAAACGACGCGCTGTCCGTTCACGCGGCAGTCGCTCGAAACCATGGCATCGGACGATGCGCAGCACGGTTACGCCACGCAGGTGGCGGCGCGCCGGCTGGGCGTGCTCGATGTACTGGCAGCCTATCCGGCGCTCGCGCCGACGCTGCAGCAACTATTGGCATGCACGGTGCCGATGCGCCCGCGTTTCTATTCGATTGCGTCCTCGCCGCGGGTGGCGCCCGATGTGGCGACGCTGCTGGTGGGGACCGTCTGGGCACCGGCGTTGTCGGGTCGCGGCCAGTTCCGTGGCGTGGCGTCAACGTGGCTGCAGGCGCTGGCGCCAGGCGCGCGCGTATCGGCGTCGATCCGCACCCCGAATCCATCGTTCGCGCCCGTAGCCGACGCGACGGCGCCGATGCTGCTGATCGGACCGGGCACCGGCATCGCGCCATTCCGTGGCTTTATCGAGGAACGCGCGGCTCAGCGCGCAGCCGGACAGGCAGTGACGCCAGTGCAGCTGTACTTCGGCTGTCGCCATCCGCAGCATGACTGGTTGTTCCACGACGACTTTGCCCGCTGGGCGCAAGCCGGCGTGGTGGCGCTTCACACCGCGTTCTCCGTGCTGCCCGACACGCCCCGCTATGTGCAGGATCTGCTGTGGCAGCGCCGCGCACACGTCTGGTCGCTGTTGCAGGCGGGCGCAACCGTCTATGTGTGCGGCGACGGGCGCCGCATGGCGCCAGCGGTGCGTCAGACGCTGATCGACATCGCCGCGGAGCAGGGCGGGATGACGGCCGACGCGGCTTCGGACTGGTTCGCCGGTCTGATGGCCGCCGCAAGGTATCGACAGGACGTCTTCAACTGATCGTGCCGATGCCGCGCGGCGCGGCGTCTGGGCCGGAAGCCGGGCCAGGTTTCAGCGCGCGCCCTGTAAGGCGGCGATGCGCGATTCGATCGGCGGGTGGCTGGAGAACAGCGCCAGCCACGACTTGCCGCCCGAAATCCCCATCGCCTGCATGTTCTGCGGCAAGCCGTCGGCGTCCAGGCCGCCCAGGCGGCGCAACGCGGCGACCATCGGCGTGGGCGTACCCATCAATCCGGCCGCGCCTGCATCGGCGCGATATTCGCGATGGCGCGAGAACGCGGCGACGATGATGCTGGCCAGGATGCCGAACACGATTTCGCAAACGACCACCGTGATCATGTAGCCGATGCCTGGGCCGCTCGACTCCTCGTCGTTGCGACGCAGCCAGGAATCGACGAAGTAGCCGACCACGCGGGCCATAAAGATCACGAACGTGTTGACCACGCCCTGGATCAGCGTCAGCGTGACCATGTCGCCATTGGCAATGTGCGCCACTTCGTGCGCCAGCACGGCTTCGACTTCGTCGTGCGACATCGATTGCAGCAAACCGGTAGAGACCGCCACCAGCGAGTTTTTCTTCGACGCTCCCGTGGCAAACGCGTTGGGCTCGCCGTCGTAGATCGCCACTTCGGGCATCGGCAGGCCAGCGCGCGTGGCCAGCTTCTGCACAGTCTGCACCAGCCACAGTTCTGTGCTGGTGCTCGGATGCGTGATGACCTGCGCGCCAGTGGACCATTTCGCAATGGTCTTGGACATCAGCAGCGAGATGAACGAACCGCCAAAACCCATCAGCGCCGCAAACGCCAGTAGCGTACCGAGGTTCAGCCCGTTGGCGGTAAGGAAGCGATTCACGCCCAGCAGGCTGGCCGTAAAGCTGAGGACGAGCATGACGGCGAGGTTGGTCGCCAGGAACAGAAAGATACGTTTCATGGTTGTGGGACAAGACTTGAAAAGACGCGGACCAGCCGCAAGCGCGCGCGACACGATCAGACGTGCCGGGCGACAGGGGGACGTGCGAAATCACTTCCGCACGAATCGGGAATCAGCCGCGTGGAGGACGCGGCAGTAAAGGCAGATGAGGGTCCGGCAGCGCGGCGACGGCGTAGTGGGGCACCACACTAGGCGTCACGGCAATCGACACGCGCGGCATTGGCGCGGGAAGCAACTGTTCGGCGAAATCCGCGCCGGGCGGCGAGGGGTCCGCGCTGTCGCAGGGGTGCGACGAATCCGACGCCGGCAGCGACGGCGTGGCGAAATCGGCCTGATCGGCCGCCAACCCGACATGACGCTGTGCGCCGATCCGGCTATCGCCTTGCGCCGCGAGCGGGCTATCGGACGCCTGCGCCTTGTGCGCCTTGGCGATCTGTGCCGCCTGGAGCGGACCGGCCACCGACGCGGACGTGTTGAAGCCGGCCCATGCCTGGAACGGCAGGAAGGCCAGCAAAACCACCATCAGCAGGAACCGGAATGGGAGCACGGGGCGCGTGACGCAAGGGTCAAAAACGATGGCAACGATTCTACAGGATGGCGTCCGCCGGCGTTGTCAGCCTACTGCACTATCCGATTATTCTCACTGCATTGGCGATGGACAGGCCGACCGGCCGCGCGCCCTCGGATCGCAACATGGCCGCATCCCGCTTCCGGCAGGATTCGCCCGATTGGACTACACTTCGCTTTAACCCTGTAATGACTACAGGGATTTGTTGCCCAATCACGGAGGCCACGACCATGCGTATCGGCGAACTCTCGCGCCATAGCGGCTGCGATGTGGAAACCATCCGATATTACGAACGCGAAGGGCTGCTCGATGCGCCCCAGCGCGAGGACAACGGCTATCGCCGATATGGCGATGGCCATCTCGTCCAACTCAATTTCGTGCGGCATTGCCGTTCGCTTGGCATGAGCCTGGCCGATGTGCGTAGGTTGCGCGATTTTCAGCGCAATCCGTTGCTGGCGTGCGACGATATCGACACGCTGCTGGACCGCCAGATCGAACAGATTCACGCGCAGCGCGTGGCGCTGGAAGCGCTGGAAGGGCAGTTGCGGGCGCTGCGGCACACCTGCGGGAAACCCAATCCCCATCCGGCCAGCGAATGCGGCATCCTGCAGAACCTGCAGCAGGCCGCCGAAGGCGCGGCTTGCGAATGCCATCCGAAGCACTGAACGCGTCATAGCGGCCGCGCGCCCACGGCGCCGTGCTGTCGGACGCCAGTTGCGCGCCGTGTGCTAGCATCACCGTTCGCGTCCCACCCGACGCGCTTTTTCACCGGATTTCCTTTGACGATGTCTCGCTACCTTGCCCTCGCCGTCCTTGCCATGGTTCGCCCCGCGCGACCGGCGCGCGCGCGCATGGTGGCGCCGACCATTCCCGCCAGCCGCCGGATCAACGCCCCGCTTGATCCCGCCCGGTTCCCGGCCTGACCGACCCCCACTCCTGAGCAGCACGGGTCCGGTGCCGAACCGGGCCTGAGGCACCACGCTTTTTTCGCTGTAGCACGCCCGGCATGTCTGATCGCGCCGGCCCCAATCGATTTCCCTGGCTGCCGTCCCGGCGTCGCACCAACGTGTCGACGCTCGCGGCCGCCGCTTTTGCGAAAGGCAACGCCATGGCAAAGACCAAGAACCCAACCCTGTATCTGACCGAACTCGACGTGACGCGGCTCGAGGCGATTGCCAGCCGCGCCGGTACCGCCGAGCTGGACGAAATGCTCGACGCGCTGCTCGAACGCGCGGCCATCGTCATGCCGAGTGCCATTCCGAAAGACGTGGTGACGATGAACTCGCGCGTGGTCTGCGCGCTGGAAGGCGAAGCCGCGCCCCGTGAGTGGACACTGGCTTACCCGGACGAGGCCGACCTCTCGGCGGGCCGCCTGTCGGTGCTGTCGCCAATCGGCCAGGCATTGCTGGGCGCCCGTGCGGGCAAGACGGTCGATTACCGGCTGCCCAACGGCGCCGCGCAGCGCGTGACCATCGTCGATATTGCGTTTCAGCCTGAGGCCAACGGCCAGTACACGCTCTGATCCAGTTGCGGCATCGCGCCGCCTGAGTCTTCTACGCGCCCAGTCATCGGCCCTGCCGTACCGCAGGGTAGGTGACTGGTTCCGCTCTGCAGCATTCCCTCCTGGCTGCCATTCGGCGGCCGATCTGCGCCATTCATCCACAGACCCAGCGTTTCACGGCGTGCAACGCACCATTCGTCGCAGCGGTATTTCTCGTAGAACTACTACCCACTAACCTTCAGTCCGTGCTCGCATCGCTACGAAGATGGCGCATCGGGCAGCTGTCAGCTGTATCCAAAAAAAGGTTGTGAATCAGTTGAAGGAGTCCCAGATGAACGCCAGACGTATCCTTGGCGGTGCCCTCGTGCTCGCCGCGTTTGCCGCGTCGGCAGCGATTGCCGCACCGGCCGCGACCAAAAAGGTCGGCAAGTTCGACGTGTATGCCGATGCCGCGCGCACAGGCAAGTTCGACACCTATAGTGAAGGCTCGAAGATGGGGAAGTACGACACCTTTACCGATGGCGCCCGTCAGGGCAAGTTCGACACGTTCAGTGAAGGTTCGCGCACCGGCAAGTTCGACAGCTTCAGCGAAGGCTCGCGCGCATTTGGCGGCGAGATCTCCGCCTCGGCGCTCGACAACTCGCGCAACGGCGATCTGTACGGCTACAAGGTCTGATAGCCCGCAGAACGCCAATCGGCGGCCGATGGATCCACCGGCCGCCGATCTCGTTTCAGTTTCTCTCCCACCTGCGCGACCGACCTCCTCCTTCTCTCTCCGTCGCGCAGGTGATTTTTCCCCGCCGAATTCCGTTCCGTTTCCTGTCGCTTCCTGGCTTTGGCAGTTGCCGCTGCGTGCCGTGATGAGACGCGCCGGCTAGAGTTGCCGCGCGGCAAACGTATCGCACTTGCGCATATCGCCGGTCGTCAGGCCCTGGCGCAGCCATCGCACGCGCTGTTCACTGGTGCCATGCGTGAACGCCTCGGGCACCACGTAGCCTTGCGATTGCTTTTGCAGACGATCGTCGCCAATCGCGGCCGCTGCTTTGAGCCCTTGCTCGACGTCACCCGGTTCCAGCAGTTGCTGGTTCATCTTGCCGGCCGTGGCGGCCCACACACCGGCCAGACAATCGGCCTGCAATTCCATCCGCACCGACAGCTGATTGGCCTGCGCCTCGCTCATGCGGCGGCGCGCCGCATCGACCTTGTTCGATACGCCCAGCAGATTCTGGACGTGATGGCCGACTTCGTGCGCGATCACATACGCCTGCGCAAAATCGCCGCCTGCGCCAAAACGCTGGCGCAGTTCGTCATAAAACGACAGGTCGATATAAACCTTCTGGTCGCCGGGGCAATAGAACGGGCCCATCGCCGACTGGCCTGTGCCACATGCGGTGGGCGTCGCACCCGAGAACATCACCAGCGTGGGCGGCGCATAGCGACGGTTCAGGTCGGTCTCGAAGATGTGTTCCCACGTGCGCTCGGTGTTGCCGAGCACCTTGCGTGTGAAAACCGAGAGCTGGTCGTTGGCGGCCGGTCGATGCGCCTGCGATTGCGGCGCCGGCTGCTGCTGGCCCTGGATCACCGAAGCGCCCTGAAAAATCAGCGAGGGGTCGATGCCAAAAAAGTACGATGCGGCCAGTGCGATGATGACCGTGCCGATGCCGATGGATTTTCCGCCGATCGGCAGGCCGAATCCGCCGCCTCCGCCGTAGCCATCGCCGCGGCGATCTTCTACGTTCTGGCTTTCGGCTTCGTCATCGAGACGCATGTTGGGGGCTCCGTCGGGGATTCTGATATGCCGATGGAGTATAGCAACGGCGCTTGACGCCCAGTGACGCGTGCGCAATTGGTTACCTTGTGCCGCACCCGCCCCGGCGCAAAAAGGAGCCGTCCGCGACACCGGGCTGGTGGGTGCGGACGGCCGGCAGGGCAGGGGGTCAACCTGCTCTGCCTCAGGAAATGCAACGCGCGGGCGGCAACGCCGCCGGCCTCAGACGGCCTCGGCGGCGGGCAGCTTGCCGATCTGCAGGCCGCCAACTTCGGTGCCCACTTCGGCCACGCGCAGAAGGTTGGTCGTGCCGCCCTGGCCGAACGGCATGCCGGCTGCGATCGTGATCTGGTCGCCCGGCGCGGCGTAGCCTTCCACCAGCGCGGCGCGCGCGGCTGCCTCGACCATTTCGTCGACGCTTTGCACATCCGGGCTGACCGTCGAATGCACGCCCCAGGCGATGGCCAGGCGCCGCGCGATATCGAGGTTCGGCGTGATGCTGACGATCGGCGCGCACGGCCGCTCGCGCGCCGCGCGCAGCGCCGTGGCGCCCGACGACGTGTAGGTGACCGTCGCCTTGGCGCCGATGATGTGGGTGACCTCGCGCAGGGCCGCGCAGATGGCGTCCTGGCGCGTGGAAAGCGGCGCCTCGTGCTGCGCGTCGAGCATGTTGCGATAGAGCGGATCGCGTTCCACCTCGTTGATGATGCGGTCCATCATCGATACGGCCGGCACCGGATGACGGCCATTGGCGGACTCGGCCGACAGCATCACCGCGTCGGCGCCGTCGTAGATCGCGCTTGCCACGTCGGACGCCTCGGCGCGCGTCGGCACCGGCGAGTCGATCATCGATTCCAGCATCTGCGTGGCGATCACGATCGGCTTGCCCAGCTGGCGGCAGATGCGCAGGATGCGCTTCTGCACGCCGGGCACGCGCTCCGGCGGCAGTTCCACGCCAAGGTCGCCGCGCGCCACCATCACTGCATCGGACACGCGCACGATCTCTTCCAGTTGCTGCAGCGCGGCCGGCTTTTCGATCTTCGACAGCACGCCGGCACGCGTGCCGATGATCTCGCGCGCTTCGACGATATCGGAGGCACGCTGCACGAATGACAGCGCGATCCAGTCCGCGCCCAACTCCAACGCGAAGTCGAGGTCCTTGCGGTCCTTCTCGGTCAGGGCCGGGATCGGAATCACCGCGTCGGGCACGTTCACGCCCTTGCGGTCCGACAGCGTGCCGTGGTTGGCCACGCGCGTGGTGATGCTGCCGCTGGAAACGGATTCGATATTGAGGCGCACCTTGCCGTCGTCGATCAGCAACGACTGGCCCGCGTTGGCGGCCTTGAACAGTTCCGGGTGCGGCAGGTACACGCGCGTGCCGTCGCCGGGCGTCGGGTCGCTGTCGAGCACGAACACGTCGCCCGCGCGCACCGCCACCTTGCCGGCGGCGAACGTGCCGATGCGCAGCTTCGGGCCTTGCAGATCGGCCAGGATCGCGATCGGGCGGCCCGTTTCGGCCTCCACCTGGCGCACCGCGTCGTAGCGCGCGCGATGGTCGTCATGCGTGCCGTGGCTGAAGTTCAGGCGGAACACATCGGCCCCGGCGTCGAACAATTGGCGGATGACCGCGATGTCGCTGCTTGCGGGCCCCAGGGTGGCCACGATCTTCGCTTTGCGCTGGCGTCTCATGAAAGTCTCCTTCTCCATCCTCGTTATGCTGCCGTGTCGAACCGTTCGCCTCAGACGATCAGGATCGCGCGGAAATCGTTCACGTTGGTGCGGGTCGGGCCGGTGACGATCAGATCGTCGATGCCCGCAAAGAAACCGTACCCGTCGTTGTTGTCCAGATGGGCGCGCGCCGACAGGCCGCGTGCCGCCGCGCGCGTCAGTGTGTCGGGGTCGAGCAGCGCGCCGGCGTTGTCTTCCGATCCGTCGATGCCGTCGGTATCGCACGCAATCGCATGCACGCCGGGCAGGCCATCGAGCGCCACCGCCAGCGACAGCAGGAATTCGGCGTTGCGGCCGCCGCGGCCGTTGCCGCGTACCGTGACCGTGGTTTCGCCGCCGGAAAGGATCACGCACGGCTTCTGGAACGGCTGGCCGTGCGCGACGATCTGCCGCGCGATCGCGGCGTGCACTTCGGCCACATCGCGCGCTTCGCCTTCGATGCTGTCGGACAGGATGTATGCGGCCAGGCCAAGCTCGCGGGCGCGCGCGGCGGCGGCCTCCAGCGATTGCTGCGCGCTGGCCAGCGTCACGCTGCGATGGCCGTCGAATCGACTGTCGCCGGGTTTGGGCGTCTCGCCCGCGCCGCTTGCCAGGTGCGCGCGCACGTTGGCCGGCACGTCGATGCCGTACTTGGCGATGACCGCGAGCGCGTCGGCGCAAGTGGTGCTGTCGGGCAGCGTCGGCCCGCTGGCAATCAGCGTGGGATCGTCGCCGGGGATATCGGAAATCAGCAGCGTTTCCACGCGGGCCGGCGCGCACAGCAGCGCCAGGCGCCCGCCTTTGAGCGCCGACAGATGCTTGCGCACGCAATTCATCTCGCCGATGCTGGCGCCGCTGCGCAGCAGCGCCTTGTTCACGGCCTGCTTGTCGGCCAGTGAGATGCCCGGCGCGGGCGCGGCCAGCAGCGCCGACCCGCCGCCCGATATCAGGCACAGCACGAGATCGTCGGCGGTCAACCCCTGCACCAGCTCCACCATGCGCTGCGCGGCCTGCTGGCCGGCTGCGTCGGGCACCGGATGCGCGGCCTCGACGACTTCGATGCGCTGGCACGGCGCGCCGTGCCCGTAGCGCGTCACCACCAGCCCCGACAGTTCGCCTTGCCAGTGCGCTTCCACGGCCTGCGCCATGGCCGCGGCGGCCTTGCCCGCGCCGATCACCACGGTGCGGCCCCGCGGCGGCTGCGGCAAATGCGGCGGCAGGCAATGCGCGGCGCTGACGGCAGCCACCGCCGTATCGAACAGGTCGCGCAACAACTCGCGCGCCTGCGCGGGGTTGCGGCAATCGGGTGCGCCGGCCTTGCGCTGGGGCGACAGCAGGACGGCAGTGGCGTCGGTGGCGAACATGAAAATCCTGTTGAAAATACGGAATACCGAAAAAACGGAATGCAAGCAGCGGGCGGTGAATTCACCGGGCGTCGGGCGCGGCGCATGCAGCGCGCGCCACGCCGCCGCCTTCGCAGGCCGGAAGGCCGGAAGGCGGCCCGATCGCGCAGTTACTTCGCGGCCTTGGCGATGTCGTGGTTCGACATGATCTCGATCGCGCGGCACAGCGCCGAGTGATCGAGCTTGCCGAAGCCGTTGGCGGCGCAGGCGTTGAACAGTTCCTGCGCGGTGGCCGTGTTCGGCAGCGACACGCCCAGCGCCTTCGCGCCCTGCAGCGCCAGGTTCAGATCCTTCTGATGGAGTTCGATGCGGAAGCCCGGATCGAACGTGCGCTTGACCATGCGCTCGCCGTGCACTTCCAGAATGCGCGACGCGGCAAATCCGCCCATCAGCGCCTGGCGCACCTTGGCCGGATCGGCGCCGGCCTTGGAGGCAAACAGCAGCGCTTCCGACACGGCCTGGATGTTCAGCGCCACGATGATCTGGTTGGCCACCTTGGTGGTCTGCCCGTCGCCGTTGCCGCCGACCAGCGTGATGTTCTTGCCCATCAGGTCGAACAACGGCTTGACCTCGTCGAACGCTTCGGACGGGCCGCCCACCATGATCGTCAGCGACGCCGCCTTGGCGCCAACTTCGCCGCCCGAGACCGGCGCATCGAGGTAGGAAGCGCCCAGCTTGTTGATGCGCGCGGCGAAATCCTTGGTGGCGATCGGCGAAATCGAGCTCATGTCGACCACGATCTTGCCGTACGTGGCTTCCTTGCCGGCGCTCTTGTAGGCCGCTGCGACGCCCTTTTCGCCGAACAGCACGGCTTCGACGTGCGGGGTGTCCGGCACCATGACGATCACGATGTCGGCGCGCTTGGCCACTTCCTCGGCGCTGGTGCAGACCGTGACGCCGGCATCGACCAGCACCTGCGGAGCGGGGTTGACGTCGTGTACGAACAGCGTGTGTCCGGCCGCGCGCAGATGTCCGGCCATCGGCGCACCCATGATGCCCAGGCCGATAAAGCCGACGTTACGTTGATTTGCCATGATGATGTCTCCAGTCGTTTGGAATGATGTCGATGATGTGTGGGCCGAAGTCGGCACGCTGCCGCGGCGTCAGTACGCTGGCGCGGGCGTATCGCTTCGGCACGAAGGGCGGGGCGTCAGACGCCGTGGGCGGCGCGCCAGCCCAGGCCTTCCTCGGTCGTCGTCCTGGGCTTGTATTCGCAGCCGATCCAGCCCTGGTAGCCGATCTCGTCGAGCAGGCCGAACAGGTAGCGGTAGTTGATCTCGCCCGTACCCGGTTCGTTGCGGCCAGGGTTGTCGGCCAGCTGCACGTGGCGGATCTTCGGAAGATTCGCCTTGATCGTGTTGGCGATTTCGCCTTCCATGCGCTGCATGTGATAGATGTCGTACTGCACGTACAGATTGGGCGCGTTGACCTGTCCGATCAGGTCGATCGCCTGCTGCGTGCGCGACAGGAAAAAGCCCGGAATGTCGAACGTGTTGATCGGCTCGATCAGCAGGTCGATCTGCTCGCCGGCCAGCGCGTTGGCTGCGAAGCGCAGGTTTTCCACCAGCGTTTCGTTGGCCTGCTCGCGCCGGACGTTCTGCGGCAGGATGCCAACCAGGCAGTTGAGTTGGCGCACGCCCAGGACTTTCGCGTACTTGATCGCCTCGCCCACGCCGTCCTGGAATTCGCCGACGCGGTCGGGATGGCAGGCGATGCCGCGCTCACCGGCATCCCACTTGCCCGCGGGCAGGTTGTGAAGCACCAGGTCCAGCTGGAAGCGATTCAGGCGATCGGCGATCTGGTCGGCATGAAATGCGTAGGGGAACAGGAATTCCACGCCGCGAAAGCCGGCGCGCGCGGCGGCTTCGAAGCGGTCCAGAAAACCCACCTCGTTGAACAGCATCGTCAGATTGGCTGCGAGCTTTGGCATTGTGATGTCTCTCTCGGTGTTGGGAAAACCGGCCACGCCCGCCGCGCCGGCGCGCGCGGGGTGGCCTGTCCGCGGACGTGCCGCGGGACTCTCGCGAAATGATCAGGCCGTGACGGTTTCTTCAACCAGAATGGCCTGCTCGGCGTCGTCCAGGTCCTCGATCGGCTCGAACTCGTTGATGTTGTCGATCTCGGTGCCCATCGCGATGTTGGTCACGCGCTCCAGAATCACCTCGACCACCACCGGCACCGAGAACTCGGCCATCAGGTCGCGCGCTTCGGCAAACGCCGGGGCGATGTCTTCGGGCTTGAACACGCGGATCGCCTTGCAGCCCAGGCCTTCCACCACCTTGACGTGGTCCACGCCATAGCCTTCCAGCTCCGGCGCGTTGACGTTGTCGAACGCCAGCTGCACGCAGTAGTCCATTTCGAAATTGCGCTGCGCCTGGCGGATCAGCCCGAGGTACGAGTTGTTCACCACCACGTGGATGTAGGGCACCTTGAACTGCGCGGCCACGGCCAGCTCTTCGATCATGAACTGGAAGTCGTAGTCGCCCGAAATGGCCACCACATCCGATTGCGGCGATGCGGTTTTCACGCCGATCGCGGCGGGAATCGTCCAGCCCAGCGGGCCGGCCTGGCCGCAGTTGATCCAGTGGCGCGGCTGGTTCACCGACAGGAACTGCGCCGCGGCGATCTGCGACAGGCCGATGGTGGTGACGTAGCGGACATCGCGCGGGAAGTACTGGTTCATCTCGCGATACACGCGCTGCGGCTTGACCGGCACGTTGTCGAAATCGCTCTTGCGCTTCATGGTGCGGCGGCGCTTCTGCACATCGGCCACCCACGCCTTGCGGCATGGCAGGCGGCCCGCCATCTTCATTTCGCGCGCCACTTCGACGAACAGTTCCAGCGCCGCGCGGGCGTCGGAAACGATGCCGAGGTCCGGGCCGAACACGCGGCCGATCTGCGTTGGCTCGATATCGACGTGCACGAACTTGCGGCCCTTGGTGTACACGTCGACGCTGCCGGTGTGTCGATTGGCCCAGCGATTGCCGATGCCCATCACGAAGTCGGACGCCAGCAGCGTGGCATTGCCATAGCGGTGCGAGGTCTGCAGCCCCACCATGCCCGCCTGCAGCGGATGGTCGTCGGCCAGCACGCCCCAGCCCATCAGCGTCGGCACCACCGGCACGTTCACCAGTTCGGCGAATTCCACCAGCAGCTCATTGGCGTTGGCGTTGATCACGCCGCCGCCGCAGACGATCAGCGGACGCTCGGCCTGGTTCAGCATCGCGATGGCCTTTTCGATCTGCGCGCGCGACGCCGCCGGCTTGTACGGCTGCAGCGGCTGGTACGTTTCCGGATCGAATTCGATCTCTGCCACTTGTACGTCGAACGGTAGGTCGATCAGCACCGGACCAGGGCGGCCCGAACGCATCAGGTGAAACGCCTGCTGGAACACCTGCGGCACCAGCGCGGGCTCGCGCACGGTCACGGCCCACTTGGTAACGGGCTTGGCGATCGATTCGATATCGACGGCCTGGAAATCCTCCTTGTAGAGGCGCGCGCGCGGCGCCTGGCCCGTGACGCACAGGATGGGAATCGAATCGGCCCAGGCCGAGTACAGGCCCGTGATCATGTCCGTGCCGGCCGGCCCGGAGGTGCCCACGCACAGACCGATGTTGCCCGGCTCGGCGCGGGTGTAGCCCTCGGCCATGTGCGAGGCGCCTTCCACGTGGCGCGCCAGCAGGTGACGGATCGAGCCGGCCTTGCGCATCGCCGAATAGAACGGGTTGATCGCGGCGCCGGGCACGCCAAACGCGGTGGTGATGCCTTCCTTTTCCAGCACGGCGATGGCCGCGTCGACTGCTCTCATCTTCGGCATGTCTGTCTCCAATACGCTCAAAAACAATGGGTGGGATTTGTTCTGGCGTTGATGCTATGCCTGCATCGGGTATGGATAAACAGAAGCGCGATCAGTTGATTCGATACCTGGGGTTTGCAATGGCGCAGAAAATGCGCGGGAAATGTGCGCGTGGGGATATATGGCGCCGGCGCTGCGAGCCGGTTAAAAATGCGTGCGCGCGGGACCGCATCCTGGTAGGTGCTTGCGCATCCGCTCCGCCACGCACTCCCGTCCAGATCAATCCCACGCCCGCGCGCGGCGCTTAACATGCGGCCGGTTCGGTAATCGCAAGGTCGTCCCTTACTGCGTCCGCATTTTCTGGCAACGCTTTTAGCCCGCGATCCAATTGGGACTACCGCGCGAATCCGGAAATTTATGATGAAGCGTCCGGTCGGCAATGCCCGCATGGCGTTCCCCGCTAGCCGGATTTCTTCGCTGGACAAGGAGATGGGATGGCCCCGAAATCAATATCCGATATTCAGGCGTGCGGCACATCATTGGGCGGCGGAGCCTTTGGCGAAGCGTGGCGCGTCGGCGATCAGGTCTTCAAGGTGTACAAGATGAACCGGCAGGGGGCAGCGCTCATGGGAGTCAAGTCGATGTCGGCTGCGGAAATGCGGACGGCGGCGAGCGAATGGAATTATTTCTACGGCCGCGCCTATGGCGGCCAGTTCCGGCGCCTTGCCTCGGCAACGGTCATCCGGCTGGAGTCCGGAGAATGTGTGCTCCGCACGCCGTTTGTGGATGGCACCGAGATGCCTGCCGATGTTTATGCCCGAAGTCCTCAAAAAGAACTGGTGGTACAAACGCTGAAACAGATTCAGCGGCAGATTGGCGATAATTCGGCCGCCAATATCAGAATTCTCGACGGCAAGCCGGTGATTATCGATTTCGACTGTGTCACCTTCAAAAACAGCGACGCCCAGGATGCCGCATTGAAGATGTTCGGCTTTTAGACGCGCGGATGCGGGGGCCGTCCCAGCTGTCTGGCGGGCGATCCTCCGGGCGTTTTTGCACCGCTGAATCCGTCGATGCGGGCGCTGCGATCAAACGGCGGCGTTTTTCCTATCGGCAGCAGCCGCGGTGGGGCCACAATAGCGGGTTTCGAAACGCCATTGCCTTGCCATGTACACGCGGCTGCCGACAAATCTCGAATTGATGGAAGCATTGCAGACGGCGCCGGCCGAAAAGGCGCGGGACAGCCGTCTGGTGACGGTGCTATGGGGCGGATTCGTGCTTGCGCTGGTGCCGACGCTGGCGGTCGGCGCGGGTCTGGTGTGGTGGCATCAGGTCCTGAAGCAGGCGCCGCCGGCGTGGCTGCCGGACGTTTTTCACGTACTGCTGGGCGTGAGCGCGCTGTTCTACGTGGCGGCCTGGCTGACTCGGATGCTGGGCAGGCGCGATGCACTGCGGCACCCGATGCACTGGCTCGCGCAGCGTATCGACGCGCAACTGGCCGTGGAAAATGCGCTGCTGCTGCGTCTGGGCCGGATTCCCGCGCTGCAGTTGCGCGCCCGGCAGCGCCGCATCGAGTTGCAGGCGCGCTTATGGGAAGGCGGCGCGCGCACGGTGGCGGTGATCCTGGCCATCGGCCCGGCGGCAGCCGTACTCGCGCATGGCTTGCCGGCGACGACGTCCGGACAGGCGCCCATTCTGGTGGCGATCTACGGCGCGGTGGTGGTCATCGGCGGCGCGTTCGCGCTGTTCGCCCAGTGGCAGTGCAGTGCGCCGCTGCGACGGCTGGCGCATGTCCTGAGCGAGGCAGCGGAGATTAACGAAGCGCTGGCCCGGCGTCAGCAACCGTAGCGGCGGCGCCATGGCGCGGCGCGCTGCATGCGCCGCATAGCGTTCCGGAGATGCGCGGCAAGCCTTCCATGCCTCACAATGCGACGGCAGGAGACAATCGGCTTAGCTGGCCCCTATGGACAAACTCAAACAGATAGAAGCGTTTATCGCCGTGGTCGAGCACGGCAGCATGGCCGCGGCGGCCCTGACGCAGGGCGTCACGCCGGTCATGATCGGCAGGCGCATCAACGCGCTGGAAGCACGCATCGGCGTCAAGCTGCTGCATCGGTCGACACGCAGAATCGTCGTGACCGAACAGGGCGCGGCGTTTATGGAGCAGTGCAAAAAGGCGCTGGCCGATCTCGATCGCGCGGAAATGCTGATCGCCGAAGGCAAACACAAGGCCACCGGCCATTTGATCGTGTCGGCGCCGGCCGCGTTCGGCCGCAAGCATGTTGCGCCGCACGCGCCAGCGTTCCTGGCCGCCAATCCCGAAGTCCAGATCTCGTTCAACCTGACCGACCGCGTGGTCGATTTGGTGCGCGAGGGCTACGACGTGGGGATCCGCATTGGCGGTGCGATCGATCCCAACTTTGTCGCCATCAAGCTGGCCACCAACAAACGCGTGGTATGCGGCACGCCTGCATATTTCGCCAGGCACGGCGTGCCGCACACGCTCGAAGACCTGGAAAAACACAACTGCCTCGCGTTCAACCTGCAGGGCGGACAACAGCGCGGCTGGTATTTCCAGCAGAACGGCAAAACCGTGACGGTGCGCGTCAACGGCAACCTCGATTGCAACGATGGCGAGCTGCTGCATCGCTGGACCGGAGAAAGCCTGGGACTTGGCTGGCGGTCGACATGGGAAATTCTTCCGCAGCTGGAAAGCGGCGAGCTGATTACCGTGCTGGACGAATACGCGCTGCCGGACTACGACATCCTGGCCGTGTATCCGCAGCAGCGTCCGGTGCCGGCCAAGATCCGCTTCTTTATCGAGCACCTGAAACAGGCTTACGCCAAGCCCGGCTACTGGACCGCGCGCAGCAGCAGTTGGACGACTGCTGCGACTGCAGCGGCCACGGCGGCCGGGTAAGGCAGGCCGGTAAGGCCAGTCGGCGCACAAATGAAAAACAAATGAAAAAGCCCGCAGCCGTTGCGGTCTGCGGGCAGCCCTTCTTGCGAAGGGCGGGGAGAGCTCATGAAGTGCGCCCCCGCAACTCCATGGCGAGACGAATCATGCGCCTCGCACCCCGTCCCCGTCCTTGATAGCGATCAAGCGCAAAGCAAAGGATCAGGCCAGCAACGCGGCAACCAAGTCCTTGCCGCGCGTCGCAGCGGGAATTTCGTCGAAGTGCAACGCGCTTTCGACGTGGTTCAGGTGTTCCACCATCAGGCTGACCGCCAGATCCGCATCGCCGGCCTTGGCCGCGTCGATGAACGCGCGGTGTTCGTCGGACGAGCAGGTGGCGTCGCGACGGCTCTGGTAGAGCATCGTGATCACCGCGCTGCGCATCGACAGCTCGCGCATGATTTCCGTCAGCACATTGTTGCCAGCCACTTCCGCCAGCACGATATGAAAATCGCCAAGCAGGCGCGTGCGCGTCTGCGCGTCGTTGCCGCTCAGCGACTTGCGTTCGGCCGAAAGATGCTTCTCGATGCGCTTGTAGTCCGCCGCCGTCGCCTTGGCGACGAATTCGCGCGCCAGCGCCGCCTCCAGGATGCGGCGCACGGCAAAGACCTCGCGTGCTTCCTCGGCGCTTGGCTTGGCCACGAACGCGCCCTTGTCCGGCACGATCTGGATGACCTTGTCTTTGGATAGCATCAGGAGCGCCGCGCGGACCTTGGTGCGGCTGACGCGATAGACGCTCGCCAGCGCCTCCTCGCGCAGCTTGGTCCCCGGCGGCAGCCGGTGCGAGACGATGGCGGCGACGATGTCGTCGGCAATCGCCTCGGAGGTCATGTCTGGATCGATGTGCTCGGGCATGGTGTCGCGCGACTGTTGCCTGCTCCGCGCGTGGAAATAGGATGGCGTGATTCTAGCGCCCCGAGGCCACACCGGGCAGCGATGCCGGCACAGGGACTTCCCCGGGGGTTTGCGCCGCGGCCGACAGGCCCTCGTCGAGGTCGCCCGCCGGGATGGCGCCGTCGAGTACCGCGTGCGCCCGCTCGCGGTCGATATCGCGCTCCCAGGCCGCCACGACCACCGTCGCCACGCAGTTGCCGATCAGGTTGCCCACCGCGCGTGCGATGCCGATGAACCAGTCCACCGACAGCACCAGCACCAGACCAATCGCCGGAATGGCCGGATGTGCCGAAAGCGTGGCGGCAAGAATCACAATGGCCGAGCCCGGAATGCCATGCGCACCCTTCGAGGTAACCAGCGCCACGGCCAGAATGCCGAGCAGGTCGCCCATTGCCAGCGGCGTATTGGTGGCCTGCGCGATAAATACCGCGGCCAGCGTCAGGTAGATCGAGAATGCGTCGAGGTTGAACGAATAGCCGGTAGGAATCACCAGTCCGACCACGGACTTCCTGATGCCCATGAATTCGAGCTTCCTCATGACCTGCGGCAGCACGCTGTCCGACGATGCGGTGCCAAGCACCACCAGCAATTCGGCGCGCAGATAGCGGATCAGCTTGAGCACAGAAAAACCGCACAGTCGCATGATGATGCCAAGCACGCCCAGCACGAACACCAGCACCGCGCCGTAGAACAGGATCACCAGAAAACCGAGTTGCTTGAGCGATCCGATGCCGTACTTGCCCACCGTGAATGCCACCGCACCCAGCACGCCCAGCGGCGCCAACTTGATGATGAATCCCATCATCTTGAAAAGCGTCTGCGAGAAGTTGTCGATCAGCCTGACCAGCGGCCGGCCGGGCTCGCCGACCAGCGACAGCGCGCAACCGAACAGCACCGACACCAGCAGCACCTGCAGCACGTCGCCGCTGGAAAACGCGCCCATGATGGTGTTCGGAATCAGCTTGAGCAGGAAATCGACCATGCCCGCGCTTTTCACCTTGTCGGCCGATTCCACATACGCGGCCATGGCGGAAGCGTCGAGATTGTGCGGATTGACGTTCATGCCCGCGCCGGGCTGGAACACATAGGCCAGCACCACGCCAAGCGCCAGCGCGATGGTGGTGACGACCTCGAAATACACCACGGCCTTGATGCCGACTCGGCCTACTTTCTTCAACTCGCCAGCGCCGCAGATGCCGGCGACCACCACGCAGAACACCACCGGTCCGATCAGCATTTTGATCAGTTTGATGAAGCCGTCGCCAAGCGGCTTGAGCTTGGCCGCGAATTCGGGAAAGGCAAGCCCCAGCAGCGTGCCCAGCGCCAGGGCGATCAGCACCTGGCCGAACAGGGAACGAGTGAAGCGAATGTGCAGGCGTGCACCGGCGGCGCGCTGCGTGGGTACGGCATGCTGCATTGTTGTCTCCATGCCGGGCCTGGTCCGTGGCGCTGTCGGTGATCGATGCGCCATCGGCCGGCCCTGATCTGGTTCAGGAATGCCGTCGCACCGGTCAGCAAAGACAACGCTGATGCGGCGTGCGGCGTGGCATCACCGTGACAATCGGCCCGCAGGCCCTTGTCCGGCGCGGAAAGCCCCCCTGTTGAGGCGGAATCCACGCAATCCACTTGTCCGGACCGGATTGTCCGCGGCGGATTGTCGGTGCGTGGAGGCCAATATAGTGCATATCATTTTTGTATGCAATTTTTGAATTCACTGTGCTAACATGAATCGCACAGAATAGAGCCACGGCTTTCGGGCGCCCGCCCGGGGCAGACACTACCGGGCTCACGCACCGCCAGCAGGAGAGACAAACACATGGCAGCAATCACCACGCCGTTGTCCGCCGACATCGGCACCCGCATCATGGCCTGGGCCGACGCCCTGGCCGTTCATACCGACCAGCCCGGCATTCTTACCCGCACCTATCTGACCGACGCGCATCACGGCGCGGCCGCGCAACTGACCGAATGGATGCAGGCGGCCGGCATGACGGTGCGCCGCGACGCCGCGGGCAACGTGATCGGCCGCTACGAAGGCGCGCAGGCCAACGCGCCCGCGCTGCTCACCGGATCGCACTTCGACACCGTGCGCGACGCCGGCCGCTACGACGGCAATCTGGGCGTGATCCTGCCGATCGCCTGCGTGGCCGAATGGCACCGGCAAGGCAAGCGTTTCCCGTTCGCGATCGAAGTGATCGGGTTTGCCGAGGAAGAGGGCGTGCGTTTCAAGGCGACGCTGCTGGGCAGCCGCGCGATCGCCGGAACGTTCGACCACAACGTGCTCGACAACGTCGACGATGCCGGCCGCACGATGCGCGACGTGATGCGCGCGGCCGGCTTCGACGCCGCGCAACTGCCTGCCGCCAGGCATGACCGCGAGAAGGTGCTGGCCTTCGTCGAAGTCCATATCGAACAGGGCCCGGTGCTGCTCAACGAAGGGCTGCCGGTGGGCGTCGTCACGGCGATCTCGGGCGCCACGCGCTTTATCGTCGAACTCGAAGGCCTGGCCGGACACGCCGGCACCGTGCCGATGGACATGCGTCGCGACGCGGCGATGGCCGGCGCGGAAATCGGCCTGTTCATCGAAAAGCGCTGCGGCGGCAAGCCGGGCCTGGTGGGCACGGTAGGCCAGTTCAATGTGCCGAACGGCGCCACCAACGTAGTGCCCGGGCGCGCCGTGTTCTCCATCGACATTCGCGCGGGCGTGGACGCCGAGCGCGAGGCTGCCGTCAATGACGTGCTGGCCGAAATCGAACGTGTCTGCGCGCGCCGCAATGTGCGCGTGCACATCCGTAAGACGCACGAAGCGGCCAGCGTGCCGTGCGCGCCGTGGCTGCAGTCGCAATGGGCCGCCGCGGTGCAGCGCCAGGGCGTGCCCGTGCGTCATCTGCCCTCCGGCGCCGGCCATGACGCGATGGCCATCGCCGCCATTGCCGATGTGGCCATGCTGTTTGTCCGCTGCGGCAACGGCGGCATCAGCCACCATCCCACCGAGACCATGACCGCGGAAGACGCCGAAATCGCGGCGCGCGTGTTTGCCGATTTCGTCGAGCACTTCCAACGTACCCAATAAGCGCGCCGCACGCACGGCGCCCCTCCCAACACTCCAGAGCTAGACGATGACCGCACGAGACAACATGAATCCCATCGAATCCACGCTGATCCAGTACATCGACGCGCACCGCCCGCAGCAGGAAGCTTTCCTGGCCGAGCTGGTGAAAGTGCCGTCGGACAACCCGCCGGGCGACTGCGACGCACATGGCAAGCGCGCGCATGAACTGCTGGAAGGGCTGGGCTTCAAGGTGGAAGCGCACAAGGTGCCGGAAGACAAGGTCAAGGCGGCCGGCATGATCAGCGCCACCAATCTGCTGGTGCGCAAGACGTTTGGCAACGGCGGTCCGGTGATCGCGATGAACGCGCACGGCGACGTGGTGCCCCCGGGCCTGGGCTGGACCAAGGATCCGTACGGCGGCGAAATCGCCGACAGCGAGCACGGCCCGGTCATGTTCGGCCGCGGCGTGGCGGTGTCGAAGTCGGACTTCGCCACCTACGCCTACGCCGTGCTGGCGCTGATCGAAGCCGAGAAGCAGGGCGCCAAGATCAACGGCACCGTGGAACTGCAATTCACGTACGACGAGGAAACCGGCGGCGATATCGGCCCGAAGTTCCTGCTCGACGAAGGTCTGACCAAGCCCGACTATGCGATTTCGGCCGGCTTCTCGTACGGCATCACGTCGGCGCACAACGGCTGCCTGCACGTGGAAGTGACGGTCAAGGGCAAGCAGGGCCACGCCGCGATGCCGCACACCGGCGTCGACGCCATCGAGGCCGCCACGCACATCCTGCAATCGATTTACGGCCTGCGCGCCGAACTGGCAACGCGCAAGAGCAAGGTGCCGGGCATCGACACCGCAACGCTCAACGTCGGCCTGATCAAGGGCGGCATCAACACCAACGTGGTGCCCGATCTGGTGACGTTCCGCGTGGACCGCCGCATGATTCCCGAGGAAATCGGCTTCGACGCGGAAGGCGAACTGCGCGCCGTGGTGGAGAAGGCCGCGCGCGAGCGTCCGGGCATCGAGGTCAAGGTCGAGCGCATCATCCTGGCCGAGCCGCTGTCGGAACTGCCGGGCGTGGACAAGCTGATCGGCGCGCTCAAGCAACGCGCCGAAGCCGTGTTCGGCGTGGAAATTCCGGTGCAGGGCGTGCCGCTCTACACCGACGCGCGCCACTACACGAGCCGCGGCATCCCGACCGTGCTGTACGGCGCCGGTCCGCGCACGCTGATGGAAGCGCGCGGCCATAATTCCGACGAGAACCTGCGTCTGAACGACCTGAACCGCGCGACCAAGGTGGTGGCGCTGGCGCTGTCGGACCTGATGCGCTGAGTCCGCGAAGTGCGCCGGCGGTTTTCCGCACCGCTGGCGCCGCAATGAATCCGTAGTTGTGATGCGATGATGGCCCGCGTGACGCAAGTCGGCGGGCCTTTTTTTCATGCCGCGCGCGGGCCTTGTTTCCTGCCGCGCCTTACGCCGTCAGATCGCTGTCCGGCGCGGCCAGGCTGACCAGCCAGCGCCGCACGATCTGTTCTTCTTCCGGGCTGAGCCCGGCGCGCAGTTGCTTGTCCACCTCGGCGGCGCGGACCTTGCACTGCGCCAGCAGCGCGCGCCCCGCATCGCTGAGGGCGACGGTCTGGATGCGGCCGTGAACCGGATGCGGCTGGCGCGCGATCGCGCCCATCTTCTCCAGATTGTTCATGATCACGCTGACCGTCTGCGGCGTCAGCAATGCCAACCGTGCGATGTCCGCGCCCGATGCGCCCGGATACGCGCCGAGCATCGTCAGCACGAAAAACTGCGGCAGCGTCACGCCGAGATCGGCCAGCGCGCGCTCCATCTGCAGACGATTGGCCGCGCTGGCCTGCCGCAACAGATACGCCAGATAGCCGCTTTCGCCGCGCTTGCCTTCGCCGGGTGCGGGAATCCGCGTGGTCTCGGCAGCAAGCCCGGCGCTTTTCCCCTTCGACGACAGGGTCTTCCTCATAATGTCAGAGCTCTTATATTAATCTTCGAACTCTGACATCTTACCCGAAGGAGTCGAAGATGGATTTCCAGGCTTTCACACGGACGGCCCCCGATGTGTACGCGGCCCTGAGCGGCGTTAGCAAGGCGGTCACGGCGGCCGGCATGGACCCCGCGCTGACCGAGCTCGTGAAGCTGCGCGTGTCGCAAATCAACGGCTGCGCGTTCTGCCTGCAGTTTCACCTGAACATCGCGCGCAAGCTCGACATCGATCCGCGCAAGTTCGATCTGCTGGCCGGCTGGCGTGACGCGGGCATCTACACGGCGCGCGAAACGGCGGCGCTGGACTGGGCCGAGGCGCTCACCCGCATGAGCGATGGGCCCGCCCGCGACACCGCGCTGGCAGACGCGCGCGCCGTCTTCAGCGACGACGAACTGGTGTTCCTGGCCGCCACGGTTGCGTCGATCAACGCCTGGAACCGTATCGCCGTGGGACTGCACTTTCCGCCGCCGCCCGCCGATGCGCCGGCCGGAGCGCGCTGATGCAAATCGCCGCCGCGCAGCAAAATCAGATTCGTCGCATCGACACGCCGGCCGACGTCGCGGCATCCTTTGCGCTGATGCACCAGCTTCGTCCGCATCTGGCCAACGCGGAAGAATTCGTCGCGCGCTGGCAACGCCAGACGCTGGACGGCTACCGGCTGGTCGGGATGTGGCAAGACAACCAGTGGGTGGCGCTGGCCGGCTATCGCCTTGCCGAGAATCTGGTCTACGGCAAGTACTGTTATGTCGACGACCTCGTGACCGATGCCGGCGCGCGCAGTGGCGGCCACGGGCATCAGCTGATGAACTGGCTAAAGGCGGAAACCGCCGCCCAGGGCTGCAGTCAGCTTGTGCTCGACACCCCGCTGACAAACGTGCTGGGCCATCGCTTCTATTACCGCAACGGCCTGCTGGCCCGGGCGCTGCGCTTCAACCATATGATCGACTGATTAGGTCGCAAGACAATGGCAACACTGCTACACCTGAACGTCAGCCCGCGAGGCGATAGGTCCACCAGCCGCCGCGCGGGCGAGATCGTTCGCGCGCAACTGTCGGCGCAGCACGGGCCGCTCGTCGTGATCGAGCGCGACCTGGCTGCCAATCCGCTGCCGCCGATCGGCGCCGCATTCACCGATGCCAATCTGGCGGTGGCCGCAAAGCGCGAAGCGGCCGATCCCTCCGCGCTGGCGTTGTCGGAAGCGCTGATTGCCGAACTCGAAGCGGCGGACATCGTCTTGATCACCACGCCGATGCACAACTTCACACTGCCGGCATCGCTGAAGACCTGGATCGACCTGGTGGTGCGCCCCGAACGCACCTTCGCGGGGACGCCGCAGGGCAAGCAGGGGCTATTGCGCGATCGCGCGGTCCTGGCCGTGGTGTCGTGCGGTGGACGGTTCTCGGATGACGCCGCCAGCCAGAAGGACTTCTTCACGCCGTACCTGAAATACGTGCTGGGCACGATTGGGCTGGCGCGCGTCGAAGTGATGCGCCTGGAAAGCATGACGCGCGGCCCAGACCACGTTGCGCGGGCTTACGACAACCTGCGCGCCTGGTGTGACACCGCCGTTCCGGCCTTACTGTCGTAGTTCGTCAGGGTGGGGAACCGTGGCGTTGCCTGCGCCGAGCGGTCGCTGCATCAGCAAGGTATCGATCCATTCGCCGTGCTTGAGGCCGACCGATTCCAGCCGGCCCACGGTGCGAAAGCCCAGACGCTCGTGCACGGCGACGGACCCGGCACCCTCGCCAGTGGAGGTCATCGCCACGACCGCCACCATCTGGCGCCAGGGGCCCCGTTCGCAGCGCGTGATCAACTCCGCGAGCAGCGCACGACCCAGTCCTTCGCCGGTGTGGCGATGGTCGATGTAGATCGAATCCTCGATGGCGAAGCGATAGGCGCTGCGCGCGCGGTAGCTCGATGCATAGGCATAGCCGAGTATCCTGCCGTCGCGTTCGGCCACGATATAAGGCAGACCCTTGCGGAGGACTTCGGCAAAGCGCAACTGCATGTCGTCCACGGTTGGCGCGACTTCTTCAAACGACGCGCGTCCGTGCTGGACGTGGTGGGCGTAAATCGCCTGAATCGCGGGGACATCGGCGGGGGTTGCGTCGCGCAGCCGGTACGGCGCGCGGGTGGCAGGTGAAGAAGAATCGGACACGTTATGTTGGGCAGAAAGCGGTTCCGGCACGATGCCGGCCACCATGGTGAATGGACAGCCACGCTACGCACGATACATGCCCGCTTCGCCTGTGCCAATCCACCGCCGAAAAGGGGATATTGACGATGAGTGGCGGACTTGACTGCCGAGCGACCTCATTAACGCGCCAGAGCGACGGCCCTGACTACGCCCCCTGGCAGGCGGACATAGCGACGGGTCCGACCTGGGGTCCTTGCCGCGTTTTCCGCCGCGCGGCCTCGTCAGAGCCGGCGAGCCGTTGTATATAGTGCCGGGATATCTAACGCAGGCAGGAGGAAGCCGTCATGATCACGATTTACCACAATCCCCGATGCTCGAAATCGCGTGAGGCGCTGGCGCTTGTCGAAGCCGCTGCGCCGCGCCTGGGCGAAACCGTGGAGATCGTCGAATATCTGAAGACGCCGCCGACGCTGTCGACGCTGCGGCAACTTCACACCCTGCTGGGCGTGCCCGTGCGGGAAATGATCCGGGACGGCGAGACGGCTTACAAGGAACTCGATCTGGCGGACCCTGGGCTGACCGACGCCGAGCTGCTTGCCGCCGTGGCGGACAATCCCATCCTGCTGCAGCGTCCCGTGGTCGTGCGCGACCATCGCGCGGTGATCGGGCGCCCGCCAGAAAACGTCGCGCCACTGCTGGCCTGACACCTTTGCCGCACCGCAAAAAGCAACACCCAAAATAGAACCGGCCCCCCGCAAGGGAGGCCGGCCGGTCAGTCAGGCGAATCGCTTCAGGCGAGTCGTCGTTTATTCAACACCCAGCCAGTGCATGGCCTCCTGACCGAAACTGATGCCGGCCAGCACGACCAGCAACACAATCGCGGTGACGGCGCTGACATAGATGAGTGCCTTGGCGACTTCGGCGTCTTCCGATGCCGAGTGGAAATGAGCCACGACATCGGCACGTGAGGGTGGGCGGTGCGGCCAGTGAAGTCTGCTGGACAGGTCTTTCAGGTGTAGATCGGGATGGAAACGCATGGTCACACCTCCTCGGCGCACCGTCGCGCGGGGTTTCGAACGGACCTACGCCGTCAATTTCACGATTCCACTATAGGAGAGCGCGCGAAAAATTGTGGTGTTGCTGTCGCGCGGGCGCATGTGGCGTGCCGCACGGACGGCCGTCCCTCACGCAGTCCCGGATCCCGGCGCCAAGGGCTCACTCCGGCGCCGCAGCGTTGCCCGGGGCGCCGGATGCGTCTGAAAGGTTTGCCAGCCGGCCTTCGCGGGCGCGCAACTCGGCCAGCATGTTGCAGAACAACGCCCCCTGTTCCAGTGCGTCGTCCAGCGCGACATGGGTATGCGGCAGCGGATCGTGCCAATGCGGCGGAAATGCGGCTTTCACGGACTTGCGATAGGGGCGTCCCGTCAGGGCAAAACCGAGCGTCTTGATATCGAGCGCGGCCCAGCCAAACGGCGACCGGCCCGCGAAACGCATCATGTACCAGAACATCCAGGTGAAATCGAAGCCGGCCGGAAACGCGACGAACACGGGCTTGCCAGGAAGACTCTCCACCCATTCGACATAGCGCGGCATCACGTCTTCCGGCCGTTCCAGATCCCGACGGCATGCGGCCCAGGCGTCCGGCTGCGTTTTCCACCATTGCATCTGCACCGGATGTCCCGCCGCGCCGGGCAGTGTTTCCAGATTGGCCGAAAACGTCGCCACCACGGTCTTGTCCGCCAGCATTGCGGCCGATGCAAACGACAGCATCGAATGCGGGCCCGGAATCGGTCCGTCGGCCTCCACATCGGTACTGACGTAAATTTCCGGCCGGATGTCGGGCGCTTGCTTCTTTGCCATCGCTTTAGGCTGCGTCGATCAGGTGGTCGGCCACGAAAGGATTGCTGCGACGTTCGTCGCCAAACGTGGACACCGGGCCGTGGCCGGGCACGAATGTCACATCTTCGCCAAGCGGCCACAAACGCGTGCGGATGGAGCGGATCAGGTCCGCATGGTTGCCGCGCGGAAAGTCGGTGCGGCCGATCGACCCGGCAAACAGCACGTCTCCCACGATTGCCAGCCGGTTTGCGCGCGAAAAAAACACCACGTGCCCCGGCGTGTGGCCCGGGCAGTGGTAGACCTCGAGCGTTTCATTGCCGAACGTCACCGTGTCGCCGTTGTCGAGCCAGCGGTTCGGCTCGAACACTTCCGCATGACCAAAACCGAAGCGGCGCGTCTGCTCGGGCAGTTGCTCGATCCAGAAGCGCTCGTCCTCGTGCGGGCCCTCGATCGGCACGTCGAACTGCCGTGCCAGCGCCGCCGCACCCGCGCAGTGGTCCACATGACCATGCGTCAGAAAGATCTTTTCGAGCGTGACGCCGTTTTCTTCCAGCGCGGCGGTGATGCGGTTCAGGTCGCCGCCGGGATCGCACACCGCGGCGCGTTGCGAGGTCTCGTCGATCAACAGCGAGCAGTTTTGCTGGAAGGGCGTGACGGGGATGAGGATGACTTTCATTTGCGGCTCAATCTGCATTTTTCGCGTCGGTTCCGGCGGGGAACGCGGTGCGCCGTGGGTGGGCCATTGTAGCCCCCGATGCTGCGCCTACTCGGCCGCGAAACGTTTGAATCGTGCGTGAGAAGAATCTGAAAGTTAAGTATCCGCCGCACTTCAGCGATGGCAGGGTAATCGGCGCAATCCCTTGTGTAGCGGTGGATTGCGGGGAATTCGTCGCCGTTTCTTTAGATTTCGTAACAAAATCAAGGCACTAGCTTAAAACGACCGATGATAGACTGCGCGCCATGCTCAGTCTGCCCCTATTCCGTCCCGGGGCCGCGCGCGAGATGGCGCCCGGCTCCAACCGCTTCCTTCGTCAGTGCGCGATCGTCGTGTCTGCGCTGGCATTGGCCGCGTGCGCGACGCCCCCGGGCAGCGACACCGAGACCGCATCGACTAGCGGCGCTATTTCCACCAAGTCCACCCGGGCGCTGACGGGCAAGGCCGCCACGCCGGCCGACCGCACCGACGATCGCGGCAACTGGAATCTGTTTGGCTGGCAGGACGACAACACGCCGACCCAGCCGTCCATCGACGGTCTGCGCGCTGACATGGGTACGTTCGAGCAGCGCGGCACGGCGTCGTGGTACGGCAAGGGCTTCCACGGGCGCAAGACCGCCAACGGCGAGCGCTTCGACATGCGCGCCATGACGGCCGCCCATCCGACGCTGCCGCTCGATAGCTGGGTGCTGGTGCGCAACCTGCGCAACAACAAGGTGGCGGTGGTCCGCATCAATGACCGCGGCCCGTATCACGGCAACCGGATCCTCGATCTGTCCTACGCGGCGGCAAAGCGCCTGAGCTTTGTCGACCACGGCGCCACGCAGGTGGAAATCCGCCGTCTCTCGCGTACGGAAGTCGCCGCGCTTGGCCCGAACATCGAGGCCGGCGGCGCGGAAGCCGGTGACGGCAGCGGCGCTGACGACGTCAGCCTGCCCGATACCGCCAACTCGCTGGTGCCGGCCAAGTCCAAGGCAAGGTCGAAGGCTGGCAAGTCCACCACCAAGCACAAGCGCAAGTAAGGCGATGCGGCCAGGTCAGATCCGATTTCTCGACCTCGCCTCTCCCAGCCAGCAACGTCTCTTCCTGATAAGAATTTTCTCAAGCGGCATGATCACGAGCGTGGTCATGCCGTTTTTGTTTTCAGTCGTGGTCCGCGTCCGCCTCGCCGTCCGTGCGTTGCGCCAGCGCCAGCTTGTAGAGCGCATCGGTCTTGGCGCCCGTGATGGCCGACGCCAGCTTCGCGGCGCGCTTGGCTGGCAGTTCGGCCAGCAGCAGCTTCAGCACGCGCGCCGCCTCGGCGTCGGGCGCGTCGGCGTCGCTGCCCTCGGCGCGGCTCGCCCCTTCGATGACCAGCACGAATTCACCTTTGCCGCGCGTCGGCTCCGCCGCCAGCCACGCCGGCGCGTCGGCCACGCGCATCACCGGCGTTTCCTCGAACAGCTTGGTCAGTTCGCGTCCGATCAGGATCCGCCGCGACGCTGGCAACGCTTCGGCCAGCGCCGCCAGCGTGTCCGCAATGCGATGCGGCGCTTCGTAAAGGATCCAGGCGTGATCGAGCGCGGCGCAGTGCGCGATCGCGTCGTTGCGCGCCTTGGCCTTGCCGGGCAGAAACCCGACGAAGGTAAAACGCCCGCCGCCAGCCTCGAGCATGTCGCCCGCCACGGAAAGCGCCGTGACGGCCGCGCTGGGCCCGGGCAGCGGCGTCACGCGCAAGCCGGCTGCGCGCACCGCCTCCACCAGCCGCGCACCGGGGTCGGAAATGCCCGGCGTACCCGCGTCCGATACATAGGCAATGCGCTCGCCCGCAGCCAGCCGTTCGACGATCCGGACGGCGGCCTCGCGCTCGTTGTGTTCGTGAACCGCCACCAGTGGACGTTGCACGCCCACGCGGCTCAGCAACTGGCCGGTGTTGCGCGTGTCCTCGCATGCGATAGCATCGACCAGACCCAGTACATGCAGCGCCCGCAGCGAAAGGTCCGCGACGTTGCCGATTGGCGTGGCCACCACGTACAGCGTGGCGGGCGGATAGGTCTGGCCGGTGGCCAACTGGGTCCAGTCACTCATGCTTGAGAACTTCCATTGAATCGCTCATTCAAAACCACCACGCCAACCACTACGGCAAAGGGCGCGTTGGCCGAGGACCGGGCGCTGGCCTACCTGAAGCGGCAGGGCCTGGCGCCGGTCGTGCGCAATTATCGCTGCAAAGGCGGCGAGATCGACCTGATCATGCGCGCGCGGGACCAGACGCTGGTATTTGTCGAAGTGCGCCAGCGCCGCGGTCGCGGGTTTGGCGGGGCCGCGCAAAGCATCACGCCGGCCAAGCAGCGGCGCGTGCTCCATGCGGCCGCACATTACCTGGCCTCGCTCGATCACGTGCCGCCCTGCCGCGTGGATGTCGTGGCGCTGGAGCCGGGCCGGCTGGAGTGGCTGCCCAACGCATTCGACCTGACGTCGATGCACAACGACGCGCCGGACGCTGCGTCATAATGCGCGGGATTGTGCAGATGTCACCTGACCATGAGTATTGAAAGTATCGAACAACATTTCCTGGACAGCGCCGACACCAAGCGGCTGGCCGCATCGCTGATGGCGCCGCATATCGATGCGGCGGTGGAGCGGATGGTGGCTGCGTTGACCAGCGGGAACAAGATTCTGGTGTGCGGCAACGGCGGCTCCGCGGCCGACGCGCAGCATTTTGCGGCCGAACTGATCGGCCGCTTCGAGCGCGAACGCCCCGGACTGGCGGCCATCGCGCTGACCACCGACAGCTCGATCCTGACCGCGATCGGCAACGATTACGATTTTTCCGTGGTGTTCTCCAAACAGGTGGAGGCGCTCGGCCAGCCGGGCGATATCCTGCTGGCGCTGTCCACTTCGGGCAATTCCGCCAACGTCATCACGGCCATCGAGGCCGCGCACCAGCGTGACATGGGCGTGGTGGCCCTGACCGGCAAGGGCGGCGGCAAGATCGCCGCGCTGCTCAGCGAATTCGACATCCACCTGTGCGCGCCGAGCGACCGGACCGCGCGCATCCAGGAAGTGCACTTGCTGACGCTCCATTGCCTGTGCGATGGCATCGACGAGGCGCTTTTAGGCACCGCATGACCGCCACGCTTACATCGCGCCCGAAGTTATCCCGGGTTATCCACATGGCTACCCACAAGCTATGCACAGGTTTCGCGATGTATTCCACAGCGATATCCACAGGCGCTGCGGCGGGCGAGGTAAATCCGCTTGCATTGCAGTCCGTTTCCCGCATCATTTCCGCCATCCATCCGAACAACCAAGACACCGCATGACGAACGTGACCCATCAGAACAAGACTTCGCCGGCCCGCATCGCGCGTACTGCCATTACCGTGGCCGCCCTGGTGGTTTCGGCTACCCAACTGGCCGGCTGCTTTCCAGTACTGGCCGGCGCGGTCGGCACGGGCGTGGTCATGGCGACCGACCGCCGCCCGACCGGCACGCAGACCATCGATCGCGGCCTGCAAGTGGAAATCGACAGCACCTTGAGCTCGCGCTACAACGACAGCCAGGCGCGCGTCAGCACTTCGGTGTTCAACCGCAAGGTGCTGTTGACCGGTGAAGCCGCCAGTGCGGATATCAAGCAGCAGATCGAAAAATACGTGCGCGGTCTGCCCAATACGCGGGAAGTGGTCAACGAGATCGAAATCACCGCATCTCCCGGCTTCATGACGCGCAGCAATGACGCCTATCTGACCAGCAAGGTGAAAACACTACTGGTGACGGCCGACGGCGTGCCGGCCAACTCGATCAAGGTGACGACCGACAAGAGCGTGGTGTACCTGATGGGCGTGGTCACCAGCGTCGAAGGCGACAAGGCGACCGACGTGGCGCGCAATGCCAGCGGCGTGCAGAAGGTCGTCAAGGTGTTCGACTACGTGAGCGAAGCAGAGCGCGCGCGGCTGGACCAGGCCACGACTTCGCAGAACGGCAATACCGGCAACGAGGCGGTCGGCACGCCGGCGCCGGTGCAATCGGTGCCGGGCAGCCAGCCGAATGCGCCGGTCACGTCCGATGCGCCGGCATCGATGGGCACGTCGGGCGCCACGACCAGTCCGGTCGCCGCGCCGGTGTCCTCGCCGGTGGCGCTGCCGCCGGGACGCAATCTCCCCTGAGACTGAAACAAAAGGAAGCCACATGAAAGCCCCATTGCGATTGCCGTTGTCCCCCCGCTGGATGGTTGCTCTCGCCGTGGGGCTATGCGCCGCGCCGTTGCTGGCGCAGCCCGCCGCGTCCGGCCCCGTCACGGCCGGTCCGGCGGATTCCGGAAAGCTGACGATCGAAGCCCAGCGCGCGCGGGTGGAGCAGGCGCGCAATCAGGCCGCATCGTGCGCGGTCTGCCACGGCCCCGACGGTCGCCCGCCTGCCGGCAGTCCCGTGCCGCGCCTGGCCGGCCGGTCGCAGGCCGATCTGGTCGAGCTGATGCTCGATTACAAGCTTGGCAAGCGCCCGGGCACCGTGATGCCGCAGATCGCCAAGGGCTATAGCGATACGGAAATCATCGGCATGGCCGCGTGGTTCGCGGATCAGAAGTAGATTCCGCATGCATCGGAGATCCGTACTCAAGGCGGGACTGGCCGCCACGGCGATGGGCTGTCTGTCGCCGCGTCTGGCGCGCGCCGCGGCGCCGGCCCGGGTGGTGGTGGTGGGCGGCGGCTACGGCGGCGCCACGGCGGCGCGCTACCTGCGCTTCTGGAGCCGCGGCGCGGTCGATGTGACGCTGGTCGAGCCCGACGCCGCATTCGTGTCCTGTCCGTTATCGAATCTGGTGGTGGCTGGTTACCGGCGGATGGCCGATATCACGCTGCCGTACGACGCCCTGGCACGACAGCACGGCGTCCGACATGTGCGCGACACCGTTACGGCCATCGATACGGATCGGCGCGCGGTGCGGCTTGCGAACGGCGCGACGCTGCCCTACGACCGGCTGGTCCTGTCGCCCGGCGTGGAAATGCAGACCAGCGCGATGCCGGGCCTGGCACAGGCGGGCCCGGGCGATGACCGGATCGTTCACGCCTGGAAAGCCGGCCCGCAGACGGAAATACTGCGCCGTCAGCTTGCCGCGATGCCCGACGGCGGGGTCTTCGCCATCGCGATTCCCCTTGCGCCGTATCGCTGCCCGCCGGGGCCGTATGAGCGCGCCTGTCTGGTCGCGGACTATCTGAAGCAACACAAGCCGCGCAGCAAGGTGCTGATCTTCGATGCCAATCCGGACATCACGTCCAAAGGCGCGCTGTTCCGCCAGGTGTGGAACACGCGCTACAAGGGGATGATCGACTATCGCCCGCAACACGAAGCCATCGACGTAGATCCCGCCACGCGCACGATCAGATTCGACGTGCAGGACGACGAAAAGGCCGATGTGGTGAATCTGTTGCCGCCGCAGCGTGCGGGGGCCATCGCCGTGTCCGCCGGACTGGCAACGGCCAACGGACGCTGGTGCGAAGTGGACTTCCTCACCATGGCGTCCCATGTGGCGCCGGACATCCACGTACTGGGCGACGCGGTGCAGATTGCGCCGCTGATGCCCAAGTCCGGCACCATGGCCAACCAGCACGGCAAGGTGGCGGCGGCCGCGATCCTGCAACTGCTGGCCGGCCGGCAGCCCGACCCGGCGCCGGTGTACACCAATACCTGCTACAGCTTTACGTCGGCGACCGAGGCGATCCATATTGCCAGCGTGCATCGCTACGATGCGGCACAGAAAACGATGCTGACGGTGCCCGGTTCGGGCGGGTTATCGACGGAGCCAAGCGCCGTGGAAGGCGCCTACGGCATGGCGTGGGCGCGAAGTATCTGGGCCGACATGCTGAGCTGAACTGGGCTGAGCCGGCCGGGCGGATTTGTGCGGCTTCAGGGTCTGCACGATCGGCGCGCCGCGCCGGGCGGCCATTCCCGCAGCACCAGGCGCGCCGCCGCCGGGTCCCCCGAGGAAGCAAGGCCGCCAGGCGCATGGAGCCTTCGCAACAAAACCGCAAGATCGTGCAACGCGCGGGCGGGGTCGGCTGCTACCCTAGCCATGCCTGACGTCCCGCCCCCGGGGATGTCGGCGCTCCCTTATCGATCATGCAAGCCAAAGACCGTCTTCTTGCCCTCGCCATCATTCTGGTCTGGGGCGTCAATTTCGTAGTGATCAAAGTTGGCCTGGCCGGAGTGCCGCCGATGTTGCTCGGTACGCTGCGCTTCTGCCTGGTGGCGTTTCCCGCCGTCTTTTTCATTCCACGCCCGCGCATTCCGCTGCGCATGCTGGTGGCATATGGCGCTTCGATCAGCCTCGGCCAGTTCGCCTTTCTGTTTTATGCGATGGCGGTCGGCATGCCGGCTGGAATTGCGTCGCTGGTGCTGCAATCGCAAGTGTTCTTCACGGTGGCGATTGCCGCGCTGTGGCTTGGCGAGCCGCTGCGCTGGCATAACCTGGCCGGCATGGCGATTGCCGCCGGCGGCCTGGCGCTGATTGGCAGCGGCGCGGCGCATGGCCCGGGCGGCATGACGGCGGCTGGTTTCCTGCTGACGCTCTGCGCTGCGCTGTGCTGGGCCACCGGCAATATCGTCAGCAAGAAGATCGGGCCGGTCGACCTGCTGGGGCTCGTGGTGTGGGGCGCGCTGGTGCCGATCGTGCCATTTGCACTGCTGTCGTTGTGGTTCGAGGGACCCGCGCGCGTCGCGCAGGCGCTCACCCATGTCTCGGGCATGGGCGTCTTCGCGGTCTGCTATCTGGCGTTTGTCGCCACGCTGTTCGGCTACACGATGTGGGGCCGCCTGCTGACCCGATACGCCGCCAGCAAGGTGGCGCCGCTGACGCTGCTGGTGCCGGTGATCGGCCTGCTGTCGGCGCACGCGTTGCTTGGCGAGGACCTGGCGATCGTGCAATGGATCGGCGCCGTGGTCGTCATGGCCGGACTGCTGCTCAACGTCTTCGGCAACCGCCTGGGGACCGGCCGGGCGCTGGCGCGCCGCTGATTCCACATGTGAACCATTTGCCGAAAAATATCGGGTTTACCCTTGGGTTGATGCAGATATCCCGGCAATTTCTGCATATGGATATCACTGTCGCGTCTCGTATACCTGCCACTTCTTGAGGCAAAATAGCGGACTGGCCGCATATGCCCCGAAGACCCTCACCGATCACCGCAGAGGCCTTCCGAGAAGCCCGCCCCAACGGCGGCCAGCGCGCGCCGCGCCGCGGAGATCGTCCGAGCGCGGCGATTTGCCGTCCCCACGGCTCAATCAGTTTGGAGCACAACACATGAAGCAGTTTGTCATCGCCGCCGCGCTGCTGGCAGCCGCCGCGTCCGCGCACGCCGTCGACGCAGCCAAGGCGCAGGAGATCGCCAACAAGAACGCCTGCATGGGCTGCCACCAGGTCGACAAGAAGCTGGTCGGCCCGGCCTACAAGGACGTTGCCGCCAAGTACAAGGGCGACAAGGGTGCACTGGCCAAGCTGTCGGCCAAGGTGAAGAACGGCGGCTCGGGCGTCTGGGGCCCGGTGCCGATGCCGGCCAACGCGGCCGTCAGCGACGCCGACATCAAGACCGTGGTCGAGTGGATCCTGGCAGGCGCACCGGCCAAGTAAGCTTTCGCATCGCCCCACGCGGGCCGGCCGGCACTGACGACGGCCCGCGATGATCGAAATCGAACGGCTCCCCCAAGCAGCAAACAGATCGCCGGCGACGCACCGGCACAACACGGGTCGACACAAAACCGGTACGCAAGTACGGGGTACACAGCAAGATGAACGCAAAACGACGAGATGTACTGCGGATGACCGCCGTGCTGTCGCTGATGGCTGCCACCGGCCTGATCAGCGAAGCGCAGGCCGCGGAATGGAACAAGACCGCTTTCGACGGCAAGAGTGTGGCCGACGTCATCAAGGCGCTGGGCGGCAGCGGCACGGAGAAGAGCACCGCCATTAGCTTCAACGCTCCCGACATCGCCGAGAACGGCGCCGTGGTGCCCGTGTCGGTCACCAGCAATATCGCCGATACCGAGCAGATCGCCATCCTGGTGGAAAAGAATCCGAACACGCTGGCGGCCGATTTCACCATTCCGCCGGGCACCGAGCCGTTCGTTTCCACACGCGTGAAGATGGGCCAGACGTCCGTGGTGCACGCAGCGGTCAAGGCGGGCGGCAAGTGGTACGTGGCATCGAAGGAAATCAAGGTCACGCTGGGCGGCTGCGGCGGCTGATTGCTGCCACGGTCGAATCGATCCGAGACCTGATTTTTCCGATTACTGCTGACAGGAGAAGCACATGGCAGACCCGATGCGCGTTCGCGCCACCGAAAACGGCGGCGTCGTTGACGTCAAGATCTTGATGAAGCACGACATGGAAACCGGCCAGCGCAAGGATTCGGCCGGCAAGACGATTCCGGCCTGGCATATCCAGACCGTGATTGCATCGTACAAGGGCAAGGAAGTGTTCAACGCCCAGTTTGGCCCGGCCGTCTCCAAGGACCCGTTCCTGAACTTCAAGTTCAAGGGCGGCGCCAAGGGCGACAAGGTCACCGTCACGTGGGTCGATAACCGCGGCGACCGTCGTACCGACGAGGCCACCATCGCCTGATCCCGGCAAACAAGGAAGCATCATGCGGCGAGCATTCATTCGCGCCACGGCGGCGCTGGCGGCCATCGGCCTTTCGGCCAGGGCCGCGGCCCAGCAGGCGCCCGCGCAGGCGGCGTCCGGCAAGGGGCGCGTCAAGGTGGTCTATCAACTCTCCGAAGGCATCGACCAGGCGGTGCGGGCGATGTCCAACCTGCGCAATCACCTGAACGGCGCGCCCGACACGAAGATCGTGGTGGTGGCGTTCGGCTACGGCGTGGATTTCCTGCTGGAAGGCGCCAAGGATGGCCGCGGCAACACCTTCGAGGCCGCGGTGGCGGCGCTTGCTTCGTCGGGCGTCGAGTTTCGCGCGTGCCGCAACACGCTGACCGCGCGCAAGATTTCCGAACAGAGTCTGCTGATGGATGCCAAGGTGGTGCCGGCCGGCGTGGTCGAAATCGCCCGCCTGCAGTTCGACGAAGGCTACGCCTATATCAAGCCGTGATGCAGTCGATGGCGCGGGCGCCGGCCTAGTCGTCGCCGCGCTTCGATCAATACTTGCCGGTGAGCCGCCGGCGATGACAATACAGCCGTCCGCCTCCAGACCATGCGGCGCGATGGCGAGGAGAACGCCCCCATGGTTACCGTGCGCAAGACCCGCCACACCATCCGTCGCCTGCCGCGCGCCGTGGCGCCCGCGCTGGTGGCGCTGACCGCTGCGGCCGCGGCCGTTGCGGCCACGCTGTCCGGCCCCGCGCTGGCGCAGGACAAGACGGCCGAGGAAATCGCCAAGTATCGCCAGATGCTGGCCGAAGGCAATCCCGCCGAACTCTGGGAAGCTGCCGGCGAGGAGCTGTGGAAAAAGCCGGCCGGCCCGCGCAACGTATCGCTCGAACAATGCGATCTGGGCAAGGGCCCGGGCGTGACCAAGGGCGCCTACGCGGAACTGCCGCGTTACTTCAAGGACGCCAACAAGGTCATGGATCTGGAGCAGCGCCTCGCGTATTGCCGCGTGACGCTGCAGGGCCTGACGCAGCAAGAGGCCACCAGGCAACCGTTTTCGTCGCAAGGCCAGCCGTCCGATATCGAGCGGCTGGCGGCCTTCGTCACCGGCGAATCGCGCGGTGTGAAGATGAACGTGCAACTGGCGCATCCCGAGGAAAAGCGCGTCTATGCGCTGGGCCAGAAGATGTTCTTCTATCGCGGCGGCGCCTACGATTTCGCCTGCGCCACGTGCCATGCCGTCGACGGCCAGCGCATCCGCCTGCAGGACCTGCCGAATCTGATGACCGAGAAGGGCGCACAGGCCGCGTACACCACCTGGCCGGCCTATCGCGTATCGCAGGGCGAGGTCCGCACGATGCAGCATCGGCTTTACGACTGCCTGCGCCAGCAGCGCTTCCCCGAACCGGCCTATGGATCCGACGCCATTACCGCGCTGACGATGTATCTGGCGCGCAACGCGAACGGCGGCACGTACGACGGCCCGAACATGAAGCGCTGAGCAGGGGGACAACAATATGAAAACACTGCATACGATGGCGCTGATGTCGCTGTTGCTGCTGGCCGGCACCGGCGCACAGGCGCAAACCGCAGCCAAGGCCAAGAGCGTGAAAGTGACCGACGCCGATGTGCGTCAGATGATCGAATCGTCGTTCACATCGAAGGGCCCGGCGACGGTCGAGGGCGTGGTGAACCAGGACGCCACGCAGAAGGCTTGCAGCCAGTATCCGGATCGCACCAAGGTGCCGGCAGCGCTGGCGAAGAAGGTGGAAGCGGCCGAGTTGAAGCTGGTGAAATATCCGGCCGACAACAACTTTATCGGCGACTGGAAGGAAGGCGAGCGCATCGCGCAAAACGGCCGCGGCATGCAGTTTTCCGATCAGGTGGGCGCGCCCAACGGCGCCAACTGCTATGCCTGCCACCAACTGACCAAGGCCGAGATCTCGTTCGGCAATATCGGTCCGTCGCTCTACAACTACGGCAAGCTGCGCGGCAACTCGCAGGACGTGATTCGCTACACCTGGGGCAAGATCTGGGACTCGAACGCGTATAGCGCGTGCTCCAACATGCCACGGTTTGGCCACAAGGGCATCCTGACCGAGCAGCAGATTCGCGATGTGATGGCGCTGTTGCTCGATCCGGCATCGCCGGTCAACCAGTAGGCGACGATGCGCGCGCGCCGAATTGCGCTGGCGTGGCTGCTGGCCGCGTCCGCCGTGGTCGGTCTGTTCGGCATGCCCGGCGTGCCCGGCATACGCCACGCGCAGGCGGCCGAAGTGGGCGACACGATCCGCCTGCCCGATATGACGCTGCTCGACGGACGGCGCGTCGATGCGTCGCAGTGGGCCGGCAAGCCGGTGGTCATCGAGTTCTGGGCGTCGTGGTGCCCGTTCTGCGCGCTGCAGAATCCGCGCTTGCAGGCGCTTTACGACAAGACGCGCGGCACTCGGCTGCAGGTGCTGACGATCAGCATCGACCGCCAGCCACAGGACGCCATCGCGTACATGAAGCAGCGCGGCTATACCTTCCCGGCGACGATGGATTCCGACGCGCTGCGCCGGCAGTTCGGCGCGCGCAAGGGCCTGCCCGAACTCTATGTGCTGGACGGCCACGGCCGCGTGGTGCAGAAGGAAGT
Organism: Cupriavidus sp. GW822-FHT06G04; assembly: GCF_058799075.1. Taxonomy (NCBI): domain Bacteria; kingdom Pseudomonadati; phylum Pseudomonadota; class Betaproteobacteria; order Burkholderiales; family Burkholderiaceae; genus Cupriavidus; species Cupriavidus sp. GW822-FHT06G04. Next base: position 103,728 of record NZ_JBXALD010000014.1, read on the forward strand.
CGGCGAGATGCTCGACGACGACGTCGCGGCGCTGGCGCGCTACGCCAGGCCGTGAAGCGGCCCCCACTTTTGCAACGGAAATCCGCATGAATCGACGCGAGTTCCTGCAGGTGCTGGCCGTGGCCGGCGCCGGCGGCATGACTTTCCCAGGCGGCGACGCGCAGGCCGCGCAAGCCGCCCAAAAGCTCTACGACGTGCCGCGCTTCGGCAACGTTCATCTGCTGCATTTCACCGATTGCCACGCGCAGCTGCGTCCCGTGCATTTCCGTGAACCGAGCATGAACCTGGGCGTGGCCGAATGGGCCGGACGTCCGCCGCATCTGGTGGGCGATGCGTTCCTGCGCGAATACGGCATCGCACCGGGCAGCGCCGCCGCGCACGCGTTCACGTATCTCGATTTCACGGCTGCCGCGCAGCGTTACGGCAAGGTCGGCGGGTTTGCCCATTTGTCCACGCTGATCCAGCGCGTCAAGGCCAGCCGGCCCGGCGCGCTGCTGCTCGACGGCGGCGATACGTGGCAGGGATCGGCGACCGCACTGTGGACCAAGGGCCAGGATATGGTGGACGCCGCGCTGCAGCTGGGCGTCGACGTGATGACGCCGCACTGGGAAATGACGCTCGGCGCAGAGCGCGTCAAACAGATCGTCGACGGCGATTTCAAGGGGCGCGTCGCGTTCCTGGCTCAGAACATCAAGACCAACGACTTCGGCGATCCGGTGTTCGACCCGTACATCATTCGGGAAATGAATGGTGTGCCGGTGGCCATCATCGGCCAGGCCTTTCCCTATACGCCGATTGCCAACCCGCGCTATCTGGTGCCGGACTGGACCTTCGGCATCCAGGAAGAGAACCTGCAGCAGACAATCGACGAGGCGCGCGCCAAAGGCGCCAAGGTTGTCGTGCTGCTGTCGCATAACGGCATGGACGTCGACCTGAAACTCGCGTCCCGGGTGCGCGGGCTCGATGCCATCCTGGGCGGCCATACCCACGACGGCGTACCCGCGCCGGTGCCGGTCAGGAACGCAGGCGGCGTCACGCTGGTCACCAATGCCGGATCGAACGGCAAGTTCCTGGGCGTGCTCGATTTCGACGTTCGCCACGGCAAGGTCAGCGATTTCCGCTACAAGCTGTTGCCAGTCTTCGCCAACTTCCTGCCGGCGGATCCCGCGATGGACGCATTGATCCGCAAGGTTCGCGCCCCATACGAAGCAAAGCTCAGCGAGGTGCTGGCCGTGAACCGCGGCCTGTTGTACCGGCGCGGCAACTTCAACGGTACCTTCGACCAGTTGATCCTGGACGGCCTGATGGCGGTGCAGGACGCCGAAATCGCGTTTTCGCCGGGCTTCCGCTGGGGCACGACGCTGCTGCCCGGCGAGAACATCACGATGGAGGCGCTGATGGACCAGACCGCCATCACGTATCCGTACACGACCGTCACCGCGATGTCCGGCGAAACCATCAAGACGATCCTTGAAGACGTCGCCGACAACCTGTTCAATCCCGATCCCTACTACCAGCAGGGCGGCGATATGGTCCGCGTGGGCGGCCTGCAATACACGATCGCCCCCAACCAGCCAATCGGCAAGCGCATCACCAACATGCGCCTGGCCGGCCAGCCCATCGATGCCAACAAGTCCTACAAGGTGGCCGGCTGGGCGCCCGTCGCGGAAGCCTCCCGCAACGCTGGCGGCGCGCCGATCTGGGACGTGATGGCGCAATGGCTGCGCACGACCCGGGAAGTCGACGCCCGTCCGCTGAACCTGCCAACAATCGAAGGCATGCGCGGCAACCCTGGCATGGATGCGTCGTGAATCCGCCAAAGTGTTGGGCCGAAGCAATTGAAAGGCCGCCGAAGGTTCGGCTACAATCGTCCGCTACGGGCCGATAGCTCAGCTGGGAGAGCGCTGCGTTCGCAATGCAGAGGTCGGGAGTTCGATCCTCCTTCGGTCCACCAGGATTTTCCTTGTAGAACAACGCACTACGTCTCGCGATGTAGTGCGTTGTTTTGCTTTAGAATGCGGTTTTTTGCACATTGGGTGTGGCAAATTTGTGGCATCCCACCAACGTGCCACACCTGACGCCGTGCATGACACTGCGCAACACTGCTGCTAGACTTTGCTCGCCTGCTACGCGGGCGTATGTACCTGACACCATGACTTCACACCCACAAGGCCGGGCTTCGGTGTCGCCCAGGTCAACTACCGACCAACTGCGCCCTGCGCAGTTGGTTCGATGACTACAGAGCCCCGTTTGTACTGCGGGCTCGCGTCGACATCGTGATTTCACACCCACAAGGCCGGGCCCGGTGTCGCCCTGGTCAATCACCGAGTAGTCCAACGGCGCAACTGCTCGATGTCCCTAGCCGGCTTACCGGGTTATCAAAATGGGACAGACTTCTGTCGCAGCAACTCCGGCCGCCCTTCTGACGGTCGAGCAATTGGCGCAATGCCTCCATAAAGCCGTAGCAAGCGTCCGTAGCGACGCCACACGCAATCCGCAGGCCCTTCCACCCATTTGTCGGCTCCCGGGCACCAAGCGACTCCTGTGGCGCGCTGAAGACGTGGAGAGCTGTTAGCTGCCTATGTCGAGAGATCGCAGCTTGTAGGGACTCATAGCCCCGTCCAAGGGCATTCGCCGCGCCGAGGCCGCCCCACGAAAGCTGAGCAAGTGGAACGCCAACGGCGCGAAAAGTCCGTTCACCTCGGACAAGGCGTTTGAACCCAAAGGGAGCGGTTGTGGATAAGCCTGTCGATAGCGAGTCTTATCCACGCCGAATTTGCCCCCCCTTTGCGCCGAATCTACCCCCCCTTTTCGCGCCGAATCCACCCCCCCCTAAAACCTATAGGTTTACTCCTATATGTTTACCGATAGTTAAAAGCCACGAAATCTGTGGATAACTCAGCCCCCGAGAGCGCTGAGTACATTGGAGCGACGATGATCTGCCCTACATGTAATGCCGCAGAGATGAAGCCAGACACCCGAGAGGTTCCTTACCGGTACAAAGGTCAGGAAACAATGGTCCGTGCTGTCACTGGGCTCTTCTGCCCCGTTTGCGGCGAGTCTGTTACGGACGCCAAGGAGTCGGAGGCCGCCATGCGACAAATGCTGGCCTTCAAAAGAGAGGTCGATGGCCGATCTTGACCCGGAGTCCGGTGCCACTGCCACCTGGCGTCACGATTTCTTAGGTTGCCTAAAGCGCCCGCAAAGCTTCCGTAAAGGCTCGCTAAACTTTGGTATCGCTGCAATAAAGGTAGATTTCCAGAGGTGCCCCAAACGATAAAGCCGCAATGAAGTGCGACAGCAGGGCAGGATATGTGAAGTTAGCTAACCGGCGAGCCGGTTAGCTAACTTCACTGCGCCATTCGCACGTTCGGTGCTCATGGTCCAATGTTCCGTCAGAGCGCTACCGCGCCGGGGTAGCGAACGCTTTAGCGGCTAAAGGCTGCCTCAGGATCTTGGCTAGACGCCATAGATCGAAAGCACCCGCGGGATCATCAGCGGAGTCGCGGACTATTTAGCGGATCATGGGCGAACCACGACACCGGAGTTGGAGCAACGTCCGAGGAATGAAAGGCAGCTATCGCGAAATGGAGAGAACAATTACTAGATCGTAGCAACCCGGCCATTCCTGCGTTTTGCAGGGATATCCAACTATTCTGTATTTTCTTTACAACGTGTTGCTCCGGAATAGTTGAAATTTATGCGGCCAAGTATAAAATAATTAAAAATGGCTGTATTCCGACGGTTTGTGGTGCGCCTAAAATAAAATTGAGGGTGGATATGGAGTCGTATTCAAAGGATTGTGAGATCGTTATCGGTTTGGTTGCGCCAGTCGGGGTAAATCTCGATGACGTAAAAAATCGTCTGGAATCTTTGTTGCCGCAATATAAATATAAAGCGAATTGGATTCATCTCAGCGCGCTTTCCAGTGAATACGTCAAAAATGGAGTAGATCCGAAGACGGAGTTGGAGCGTCTGGATCAGGGTATGAATAATGGTAAGTTTTGTCGCGAAAAATTTCGACGTGGCGATTTCTTCGCGTTACTTGCAATTAACGAAATTAGTAAAAAGCGTTCCGGAGAAGATCTGGCGCCACTTCCTCGAACTGCGCACATTATTCGCTCCCTGAAACATACCGGAGAGGTGGAAACGCTGCGCAGGGTGTATGGAGATGGTTTTTTTCTACTTGGGGTGTCATCGAGCATCAACACGAGAAAACACTATCTTCACAATGTGAAGGGTATCCCTGAGGAAGAGTTGAGTAGGCTTATCGGCCGAGATGACAGAGAGGCGGGTGACTGGGGGCAGCGGACACGGGATGTCTTTCAAATGTCCGACGCATTCGTAACGACGGATGATGCGATGAGATTGTCCGACCAACTCTCGCGAATTCTTGACCTTCTGTTTTCGAAGCCCGTAGTGCCCCCTACGGAAGACGAGTACGCCATGTTCCTCGCGTACGCTGCCTCGTTACGATCGGCGGACTTGTCGCGGCAGGTGGGTGCGGTGATCGCCAACAAACATAAGGATATCGTTGCTACTGGTGCAAATGACGTTCCAAAATTTGGTGGAGGATTATATTGGCCCGGGGACAAGGATGTTCGTGACTATAGTAGGGGGGAGGATTATAATGAAAAGCGGAAAAGAGAAATTACGCTTGAAATTATGCGCAGCCTCTCCGATGATCCAAATGCCTCCGGTGAGGAACTGCTAGAAAAAGGGCTTTCCGCTCTTAAAGATACTGGGCTTCTTGATATAACGGAATATGGTAGGGCTGTGCATGCCGAAATGGAGGCATTGCTTTCTGCGGCGAGAAATGGAATTTCAGTAAGAGGCAGCACTCTTTATACCACGACCTACCCGTGCCATAATTGTGCTAAACATATTGTGGCGGCGGGTGTAAAAAAGGTTAAGTTTGTCGAACCTTACCCCAAAAGCTATGCCATAGAGATGCATAGCGATTCGATTGAGGCGAATGGGGAAGGTGCGAAGCATAAAGTGAAATTTGAGCCTTTCGTCGGAATCGGTCCACGACGTTTTGTTGATCTTTTTTCAATGGGCCTGAGTAGTGGACGAAAGCTAGTGAGAAAGGATGCTGGAAAGGTGATTGAGTGGGAGAGAGGTAGCGCCGAGTTACGAGTTCCCATGACTCCGCTCTCTTATTTGGAAGCGGAGGTGAATTTGATTAATGAGTTGTCAGCGCTGGTGTTAAAGGACAAGGAGATCAACCATGGCGGAAACTAATTTTGAGCGGGCTCGTATGGTCGCGGATAGCTGGCCGGAGTGGAAGCGAACCTACGTCTTAACGAAGGATTCGACGCGAAGTCTGAGCTCAACTGAGAAAAATTCACATGAATCGCAATCTGAATACAGTCAGAAGCAGAGTGTGAATGTTCGTACCGAAGGAAAATAAAAAAGGGGCGTACGCCCCTTTTTTTCCTCTATCTTGCTGCCATTCGTTGAGGGTCTCAGCCCAAAGCCTCAACAGCAATGTGTTTTCCCTGGGGGCAGCAATCCCCTGTGTAGATATAAATTCTATATGGCGGCATCGATGAATCTTGTTTGACAGGTCGGGAGCTGTGGTGCGTTGGACGCCGGGGTATTACCAGCACTCCATTCCAGTAATCTAACTCAAGCGCTTCGCCAAATCTTCTGCCCTTGGGTGATAGTAGCGCATGAGCATGCGCGGATCCTTGTGCCCAGTGATTTTGGTTAGCTCGTGCAGTGGGAAGATTGATGCAAGTCGCGAGGTGGCCTCGTGGCGAAGGTCGTGAAAGCGTAGATCAGTCAGGAAGCTGGAGCTTGGCCGCAGTTCAGCGGCCCCACACTCCTTGATATAGAGCGCTCGGGCGCGCGCGACTGCTCGCTCGAATGCCCTCGTGACTGCATCGCGGCGAATATTGAATACTTGGCCGGTACTGAACTCATCGCTATCCGCGGATTGTTGCTTAGCGTCAGCCTGAGCCTCCTTTAAGTCTTGAAGCACAGCAACTGCACGGGACGACAGCGGCACATCGCGAGAACTCCCGTTCTTGGTTGCAGGAAGGTGGGCTACTCGACGCTTGAGGTCAACGTGCTCCCAGCGTAGGGCAACGATTTCGCCCCGTCGCATCGCTGTTTCGACGGCCAACGAAACAATTGATGGCAGCAGAGCCGAGCCGCTAGCTGCAACGACCCGTTCAAGCTCGCCGTCCTGTGCCCCGCGACTCGGCTCAACGTTATCGAAATCTGGCACATCCGCTGTTGGATCCCCGACAGCCAGTCGTCGGGTGCGTGCGTTATTGGTTTGCGGCTTGCGTACCAACTCCACGGGGTTCGAGAGGCTTTCCATGCCCCATTCCTTGCGCGCGATGTTGAAAACATGGGAGAGCACCGCCAGGCGGCGAAGCACCGTCGCAGGCTTATACTCCTTCAGCCAATCATCGCGGAGCCTTGCCACATCGGCGCTACGGATCGCGGCCAGCGGCCGCTTTGCTAAGTCGGTAGCTTTGAAAGTTTTGAGAACGGACGACTCAGGATCCGCGCCCTTTTTTGTTGGGGAAATCTCGTCTCCGTAGCGCGCCAGGGCTTCATGGAGAGTCGTCGCCTCGGCTTCACTACGGCTAAGCCATACGCCACGGGACATCTCCGACTCGATCATATTGGCCCAAGCATCTGCCTCCGCCTTAGTGTTGAACGTCTTGCTTTGTGCTGGGTAGCCACGTCGGCGTACCTGTGCCTCCCACTGGTACTGGCCTCTCTTCCGAATGCTCGCCATCTCATCGCCTTTGAAAACTCACTGTGGCAATATTGTGGCAAATAAACCGCAATTCGGCTGAATGGCATATATCACAAAGGATATTTTTACATTCGCAATGCAGAGGTCGGGAGTTCGATCCTCCTTCGGTCCACCAAATACGCCAAAGCATTAAATTCAAAGGGCTCGGAAATCATTCCGGGCCCTTTTTGCATTGGCGCGGCAGCACCGCCGCACAACGATTCGGCGGCGATGCGATGCGCCGCGTACGGTTCGGACAGGACTGGCATGGGGCCGGCTGAACGCCTCGTCACGGCCAGCCCGTCACACCCGCGCCCCCGCTGTCGCGTCCCGCCAAAAATGCTACCTTACGCTTCACAATTCCGGCCCCCCGACCGCGGGCGCAAATTTACCGAGCGATGAAAAGTCAGCGCGAGAGCGAATCCGATACCGATCACTTCAGCCCTGGCGTCGGCAATGGCGCAGAGGCGTCGAGCAGCGCCGACGAGCGGCACGCGGCGGGGCGGCGAAGCACGCTGGTCAGCGTGTTCGTCAATATCGGACTGACCGTCGCGCAGGGGGTGATCGGCGTGATCGCCGGATCGCAGGCGTTGGTGGCGGATTCGCTGCATTCGCTGTCCGATCTGGTGTCCGATTTCGTGGTGCTGTTTGCGGGGCACCATAGCCGCAAGGGCGCCGACAGCGATCATCCGTACGGGCATCAGCGTTTCGAGACCGCGGCGTCGCTGGCGCTTGGGGCGTTGTTGCTGGCCGTCGGGGTCGGCATGCTGTGGGCGGCGGTGGGCAAGATCCAGCATCCGTCCGGCGCGCAGCCGGTGCAGACCGTGGCGCTGTGGGTGGCGCTTATCGCGCTGGCGGCCAAGGAACTGCTGTTCCGCTACATGTTGCGCATCGCCGAGCGCGTGCGCTCCAGCATGCTGGTGGCCAACGCCTGGCATGCGCGATCCGATGCGGCGTCGTCCCTGGTGGTGGCGCTCGGTATCGGCGGCAATCTGCTCGGCTATCACGTGCTCGATCCCGTGGCCGCGATCGTGGTGGGATTGATGGTGTCGCGCATGGGGCTGCGATTCGGCTGGGACGCCATGAACGACCTGATGGATCGCGCCGCCGATGACGACGTCGTCGCGGCGCTACGCGAGGCCATGCTGCAGACGCCGGGCGTGCTCGGCCTGCACGATCTCAAGACGCGCAAGATGGGCGACATGGTGCTGGTCGACGTCCATCTGGAGATCCAGGCAGACCTGACCGTCGAGCAGGGGCACGCGATCGCCAGCGAGGCGCGGCGTCGGGCGATGGCGCGCGACGACGTGCTGAACGTCATGACGCACGTCGACCCTGTCAGGGTGCCGCGCACCGACGCGCCGGCGCGGGCGTCAGCGTAAGTCGCTACGGCGATACAGGCTCAGGCCTACTGCCAGGAACGCAAGCATTCCGGCGCAGCCACGGTTGATCCATTGCACGGCCCGCGCGGACAACGTGCGCATGGCGTGCCGCCCGCCGAAAGCGTAGATCGACATCATCACGATATCCATCGCGGCGGCGATCAGCGCAAGGACGACGTATTGGATCGCCACCGGCTTGTCCGCATGCACGAACTGCGGCACGAATGCCGATGTAAACAAAATCGTCTTGGGATTCGATAGCGCCACCAACAGCGCGCGCAGAAACGCTGCGCGGCCGCTGGCTGACGTGGCGGCGGTCGATGCGCTCAGCGCCTGCGTGGGCGCGCGCCACATCGCTACCGCCAGATAAAGCAGATACGCCGCGCCAATCCACTTGACCGCCGTGAACAGATGCTCCGACGCCTGCAGCACGGCGCCAAGTCCGCAGCCCACCGCGCCAATCAGGATCAGGTCTGCCAGCGCCGCGCCAGCGATGCCGCAGGCGGCGACGCGCATCGGCCGGGTGGCGCCGTTGCTGAGCGCGAGCAGCATCGTCGGGCCTGGCGTGACCATGACGGCCGATACGGCGATCAGGTAAAGAAGCAGGGTTGTGGCGTCCATAACGGGCTCCGGGGGCAAGGTTGCGACAGTGTGATCCGATTCAGCGCAACACGCACGAGCGGCATGTTGTGGACATCCATTGCACAAGGCTGGGGACAACCGCATGAACAGCCTGTGGTCGGGCTGGGGGCGGCTTGTGGGACGTATACGAACAACTTGACGCGTATACGTCAATCGTCTTGCCGGCCGCAAAGGTTGTGCACCGCTGTCCACCTCGGCGCAGCCCGCTTGCCAAGCGGGTTATCTTTTTTCCAACCCATTGATGGGCAAGGGGAAATTCGGGTTATCCACCGAAATGCCCTAGTGTTAACCATTACTACTACTATTTATGTATACGTAAACAATATGAGTATACGTATACGGGCTGTTTCAGAATCCGCAAGCGCTGGCGGCCGGTGCGCCCCCTATCCGTTCCATGTACGCCGACGGCGCGTGCACGGCCGATCCAGTTCAGCGTGGCACCTGGAACGACTTGCGCGCACGCAGCGCCAGCGCGCGCGTCGAGCAGCCGTCCATGTGATCGTTGACCAGCCCCATCGCCTGCATCAGCGCATACATCGTGGTCGGGCCTACGAACTTCCAGCCGCGCTTTTTCAGATCCTTCGACAATGCCGTCGATTCGGGACTGATCGCCATCGTGCGTAACACCTCGGGCGTCAGCGTTTTCGGCCGGGTCTTGGGATCGGGCTCGAACTTCCAGAAATAGGCGGCCAGCGACGATTCGGTTTCGAGCAGTTCCTGCGCGCGTTTGGCGTTATTGATGGCTGCTTCGATCTTGCCGCGATGGCGCACGATGCCGGCATCGCCGAGTAGCCGTTGCACATCGCGTTCGGTGAAGCGCGCGACCTTGTCGATCTCGAAATTGTGGAAGGCCTTGCGGAACGCCTCCCGCTTGCGCAGGATGGTCAGCCAGCTCAGGCCGGACTGGAATCCTTCCAGGCAGAGTTTCTCGAACAGCCTCCGATCGTCGTCGACCGGAAAGCCCCACTCGTTATCGTGATAGTGGCAATAGTCTTCCAGGTCGCCACACCAGCCGCAGCGTACCTGGGTCTGCGGCGCGGACTTCGTTGTCATTGGTCTGGGCTCCGTGCAAACGTGGTTTCAATGCACGACAGCATAACGGAGCCCAGGCGCCAACGATGGCAGGAGTCATGGCAGCAGGCCCAAAGATGCTGCGGCAGACTCCGGATCGTCCCGACTATCGCCAGGTGGCGGCGGTTCCGCGCCGCTCCTCAAGCACGCGCGCGTTGTCGTGGAGGCTGTCACCGGTCGCTCGTCCCTGATAGAAGATGTTTGGCGACGACCAGTAGTTCACCCGCGGGCACTTGCCGCCAGAACTGCATTCGCCTGCCATGATCGTGCGCCACTTGCCCGGCACGATATAGCCGTACCCATAATCGAAGTACGGGTTTGTTTCTTGGCGCTCAGGGTTGTGCATGGCGCCCAGCAGATGGCCGATTTCATGGACGAAGGACAGTGTGCCTGTCGCACAGATGTTCCCCACGGTGGCAAACGCCCGTTCCGCATTCGCCTTAAGATATGCCCGGCCGCAGAGTTCCCGCGCATTCAGCAGCAGCACCACGATGTTGGCGTTGGTGTTTGCGCGTACCGTGTGCAGGTCGTCCATATAGCCGTCGCTCTTGTCGATGGCACGGAGCAGGTCGGTCAGGTACGAACCGGTTTCGGTGTAGTTCTTGACGACGTAGGTGCCTGCCAGTTCGAAGCGGATCTTGATCTTGCTGTTCTCGAAACCCTGGTTGGATTCCGCGATGGCCACCTGTGCGAGGCCGTCCAGATCGGCGATGTTGGCCTTGGCTTCCGGCGTGGCGGTGACCAGTATCCTGAGCGTGGTCAGATCTGATGAAGGCGAAGGCGCAGGCGCAGGCGCAGGCGAAGGCGAAGGCGAAGGCGAAGGCGAAGGCGAAGGCGAAGGCGAAGGCGAAGGCGAAGGCGCCGGGGTGGGCGACGGCGATGGCGATGGCGATGGTGCAGGCGCAGGTGCAGGCGCGGGGCTGGGCGCGCTGCACGCGCCGATATCCTTCCACGCGCCATATGGCCCGGCCTTGGACGGGTCGTCGCCGCGCGTCCACCATTTGCTCTCATAGTTCCGATTGCCCTGCGTCACCTTGATGCCCGCGCTGGCATAGGTCTGGCTGGACGACCACGCGCCGTAACACGATGCCGCTGGGGCTGGCGAAGGAGCTGGTGATGGCGATGGCGATGGCGATGGCGATGGTACAGGTGCCGGTGTTGGCGCAGGTGTCGGAGCCGGAGCTGGAGCTGGAGCTGGAGCCCCACCGGAGCACGGGCCCAGATCCTTCCAGGCGCCATACGGCTTGGTCGGATCCGGCGTCTCGCCGCGCGTCCACCACTTGTTCTCGAATTTGCGGCCGTTGTGGGTCACCTTGTTGCCCGGCTTGTCGTAGATCGTCGACGAAGACCACGCCGCAAAGCAGGCGTCGGTGCTGTTGGCATCCGCCTCTTCAATCGGCGGGCCGTCGGCAGGCAGCTTGGATTCGTCGATTTCGATCACGGCGTGATCGCCGTCGACCAGCGGCTGGATGGCGTAAAGCTTGGCGTTCAGGCGCACTGTTCCGGTCACGCGATTGCCGTTACGCACCAGAAACACCGCGTTGGCTGGATCGTCGGCCGGCGCATCCGCATCCTGCCCGGCGCGCAGCAGCTGCGGCCGGAAATTGCCGGTCCACGTCTGGGTGCCGTCGGCATTGGTTTGGAAGCGTGTGCGCCGCGCGGTGGCAACCACCCCTTTCGGAAGGTCCAGCGTGATCTGGTCGGAATCGGCGGATACGACATCGCTTTGTGCCGCCGCGACGCTGAAATCCTCGGTGGCGGGGTTTTCCGTAATCTGACTGACTGCGGGCGATGCTTTCAGAAGCGTTCGCTTTACAAACAGTCGATTTTCAGCGCAATAGGCGTGGGTAGAAACAGAGAATGCAATGACGCCCGAAATCACACGTAGCCTGCCGTATTTTTTTGCCATGGAATTTCCCCTTCTGCCGCAAGGCCGTGCTCGCGATGGCATCCAGATAAGGAAAATAGCGTTTTGATTTCAAGGGTCTCCATATTGGATTGGCGCATTCTGAAATAAACATGGCGGCTCGGAATTATCTCGTCGATAAAATTAAAAGAGTCGGTGAATGAAACTGGAAATAAAAAAAGCCAGCGCGATGGCTGGCTTTTGCGATGTGGCGGATCGCCGCGAGGCGGGGTCCTTGTTGGTGGCGCCGGCGGTTATCGCCAGGTGGCGGCAGTTTCTCGGCGCTCGTTCAGCACGCGCGCGTTGTCGTGGCCGCTGTCGCCTGTCGCGCGCCCCTGATAGAAGACGTTTGGCGACGACCAGTAATTGATGGTCGGGCACTTGCCGCCGGAGGTGCATTGATAGGACATGATCGTGCGCCACTTGCCCGGCACGATGGTGCCGTACCCGTAGGGGAAGTTCGGGTTTCTGCTGATCTCAGTGTTGTGCGTGGCGCCCAGCAGATGGCCGATCTCATGGGCGAACGAGTAATTGCCGACGGCGCAGGTGCGCCCCACGGTGGCAAACGCCGTTGCCGCGTCCGCTTTGAGGTACGCCAGCCCGCAGTATTGCCGCGAAGCCAGCAGCACGACGACGATATTGGCGTTGGTGTTTGCCCGGACGGTGTGCAGGTCGTCCATATAGCCGTCGTCCTTGACGCGGGCACGGTCCAGCTCGGTGTCGTACGATTCGGTTGCGGTGTAGTTCTTGACGACATAGGTGCCTGCCAGTTCGAGGCGGATATTGACCTTGCTGTTCTCGAAACCCTGGTTGGATTCCGCGATGGACAATTGCGCCAGGCCGTCCAGATCGGCGATGTTGGCCTTGGCATCCGGCGTGGCCGCGACCAGTATCCTGAGCGTGGTCACCGCTGACGAAGGCGCAGGAGCCGGCGCAGGAGCGGGCGAGGGCGAAGGCGAAGGCGAAGGCGATGGTGCAGGTGCAGGTGCAGGTGCAGGGCTGGGCGCGCTGCATGCGCCGATGTCCTTCCACGCGCCATATGGCCCGGCCTTGGACGGGTCGTCGCCCCGCGTCCACCATTTGCTCTCATAGTTCCGATTGCCATGCGTCACCTGGATGCCGGCCTTGGCATAGGTCTGGCTGGACGACCAAGCGCCGTAACACGATGCCGCTGGTGCTGGTGCTGGTGTTGGCGCTGGTGTTGGTGTTGGAGTTGGTGTTGGTGCTGGCGACGGCGACGGCGACGGCGACGGCGACGGCGACGGACCGGGCGCGGGAGCTGGAGCCGGAGCACCCCCGGAGCACGGGCCCAGGTCCTTCCAGGCGCCATACGGCTTGGTCGGATCAGGCGTTTCGCCGCGCGTCCACCACTTGTTCTCAAACTTGCGGCCGTTGTGGCTCACCTGCTTGCCCGGCTTGTCGTAGATCGTCGACGAGGACCACGCCGCATAGCAGGCATTGGCGCTATCGGCTTCCGCCGCCTCAATTGGCGCGCCACCGAGAGGCAGCTTTGATTCATCGATTTCGATCACGGCGTGATCGCCGTCGACCAGCGGCTGGATGGCGTACAGCTTGGAGTTCAGGCGCACCGACCCGGTCACACGGTTACCATTGCGCACCAGGAACACGGCGTTGGCCGGATCGTCGGCCGGTGCATCCGCATCCTGCCCGGCGCGCAGCAGCTGCGGCCGGAAATTGCCGGTCCACGTCTGGGTGCCGTCGGCATTGGTTTGAAAACGGGTGCGCCGCGCGGTGGCGACCACGCCTTTCGGGAGGTCCAGCGTGATCTGGTCGGAATCGGCGGATACGACATCGCTTTGTGCCGCCGCGACGCTGAAATCCTCGGTGGCGGGATTTTCCGTAATCTGACTGACTGCGGGCGATGCTTTCAAAAGCGTTCGCTTTACAAACAGTCGATTTTCAGCGCAATAGGCGTGGGCAGAGACAGAGAATGCAATGACGCCCGAAATCACACGTAGCCTGCCGTATTTTTTTGCCATGGAGTTTCCCCTTCTGCCGCGAGGCCGTCCTCGCGATGGCATCCAGATAAGGAAAATAGCGTTTTGATTTCAAGGGTATCCATATTGGATTGGCGTATTCTGAAATAAGCATGGCGGCTCGGAATTATCTCGTCGATAAAATAAAAGCGTCGGTGAATGAAACTGGAAATAAAAAAAGCCAGCGCGTTGGCTGGCTTTTGCGATGTTGCGGATCGCCGCGAGGCGGGGTCCTTGTTGGCAAGGAGTCTATGGCAGCCGTCCCGACGACGCCTGCGCGGGATTCCCGGTGGTTCCGGCTATCGCCAAGTGGCGGCGGTGCCGCGGCGCTCGTTCAGCACGCGCGCATTGTCATGGAGACTGTCTCCGGTTGCGCGTCCCTGATATAAGACGTTTGGCGACGACCAGAAATTGACGCGCGGACAACTGCCGCCGGAGGTGCACTCATACGCCATGATCGTGCGCCACTTGCCAGGCACCGCGTAAGCGTACCCATATTCGTAGTAGTAGTTTTTGCTGACCCCATCGTTGTGCGTGGCGCCCAGCAGATGGCCGATCTCGTGGGCGAACGAAAGATTACCAGTCGCACAGGTGTGCCCCACGACGGCAAACGCCGTTGGCGAGCTTGCCCTGAGTCCCGCCATGCCGCAGTATTCCCGCGAGTCCAGCAGCAGGACGACGACGTTGGCGCTGGTGTTTGCCCGCACCGTGTGCAGGTCGTCCATATAGCCGTCGTCCTTGACGCGGGCGTTGTACAGGTCGGTGTTGTACGAACCGCTTTCGTGGTAGTCCTTGACGACGTAGGTGCCTGCCAGTTCGAAGCGGATTTTGACCTTGCTGTTCTCGAAGCCCTGGTTGGATTCGGCGATGGCCAGTTGCGCCAGCCCGTCCAGATCGGCGATCTTGCCCATGGTTTCCGGCGTGGCCGCGACCAGTATCCTGAGCGTGGTCAGATCCGACGAAGGCGCAGGCGCAGGCGAAGGCGCAGGCGAAGGCGAAGGCGAAGGCGAAGGCGAAGGCGAAGGCGAAGGCGAAGGGGTGGGCGCAGGTGCGGGGCTGGGCGCGCCACATGCGCCAATGTCCTTCCACGCGCCGTATGGCCCGGCCTTGGACGGGTCGTCGCCCCGCGTCCACCATTTGCTCTCATAGTTCCGATTGCCATGCGTCACCTTGAGGCCCGCGCTGGCATAGGTCTGGCTGGACGACCACGCGCCGTAACACGATGCCGCTGGTGCTGGTGCTGGTGCTGGTGCTGGTGCTGGCGATGGCGATGGCGATGGCGATGGCGATGGTACAGGTGCCGGTGTTGGCGCAGGTGTCGGAGCCGGAGCTGGCGCACTCCCGGAGCACGGGCCCAGATCCTTCCAGGCGCCATACGGCTTGGACGGATCCGGCGTTTCGCCGCGCGTCCACCACTTGTTCTCGAACTTGCGGCCGTTGTGGGTCACCTTGTTGCCCGGCTTGTCGTAGATCGTCGACGAAGACCAGGCGGCATAGCAGGCGTCGGCGCTGTTGGCATCCGCCTCTTCAATCGGCGGGGCGTCGGGAGGCAGCTTGGATTCGTCGATTTCGATCACGGCATGATCGCCGCCGGCCAGCGGCTGGATGGCGTAAAGCTTGGCATTCAGGCGGACCGTTCCGGTCACGCGATTGCCATTGCGCACCAGGAACACGGCGTTCTCCGGATCGTCGGCCGGTGCATCCGCATCGTGCCCGGCGCGCAGCAGTTGCGGGCGGAAATTGCCGGTCCACGTCTCGGTGCCATCGGCGTTGGTTTGAAAGCGTGTGCGCCGCGCGGTGGCGACCACGCCTTTCGGGAGGTCGAGCGTGATCTGGTCGGAATCGTTGGATACCACATCGCTTTGTGCCGCCGCGACGCTGAAATCCTCGGTGGCCGGATTTTCCGTAATCTGACTGACTGCGGGCGATGCTTTCAAAAGCGTTCGCTTTACAAACAGTCGATTTTCAGCGCAATAGGCGTGGGTAGAAACAGAGAATGCAATGACGCCCGAAATCACACGTAGCCTACCGTATTTTTTTGCCATGGAATTTCCCCTTCTGCCGCAAGGCCGTGCTCGCGATGGCATCCAGATAAGGAAAATAGCGTTTTGATTTCAAGGGTCTCCATATTGGATTGGCGCATTCTGAAATAAGCATGGCGGCTCGGAATTATCTCGTCGATAAAATTAAAAGCGTCGATAACTGAAACGGGAAACAAAAAAGCCAGCGCGATGGCTGGCTTTTGCGATGTAGCGGGTAACCGCAAAGGCGCGGTTCTTATTGGTGACGCTGGCGCCTATCGCCAGGTGGCGGCGGTTTCTCGGCGTTCGTTCAGCACGCGCGCGTTGTCATGGAGGCTATCTCCGGTCGCGCGTCCTTGATAGAAGACGTTTGGCGATGACCAGAAATTGATGCGAGGGCAGCTGCCGCCGGAAGTGCACTCATACGCCATGACAGTGCGCCACTTGCCCGGCACGATGGTGCCGTACCCGTAGGGGAAGTTCGGATTTGTGCTGATCTCATTGTTGTGCGTGGCGCCCAGCAGATGGCCGATCTCGTGGGCGAACGTCAGTACGCCGGTCGCACAGTTGCGCCCCACGGTGGCAAACGCCGATGCCGCGTTCGCCTTGACGTACGCCATGCCGCAGTATTCCCGCGAGTTCAGCAGCACGACGACGATGTTGGCGCTGGTGTTTGCCCGTACCGTGTGCAGGTCATCCATATAGCCGTCGCCCTTGACGCGGGCGCGGCTCAGCTCGGTACTGTACGAACCGGTTTCGGTGTAGTTCTTGACGACATAGGTGCCTGCCAGTTCGAAGCGGATCTTGATCTTGCTGTTCTCGAAACCCTGATTGGATTCCGCGATGGCCAATTGCGCCATGCCGTCCAGATCGGCGATGTTGGCCTTGGCTTGCGGCGTGGCCGTGACCAGTATCCTGAGCGTGGTCAGATCCGACGCAGGTGCAGGTGCAGGTGCAGGTGCGGGGGTGGGCGATGGCGATGGTGCCGGTGCCGGCGCGGGGCTGGGCGCGCTACATGCGCCAATATCCTTCCACGCGCCATATGGCCCGGCCTTGGACGGGTCGTCGCCGCGCGTCCACCATTTGCTCTCATAGTTCCGATTGCCATGCGTCACCTTGAGGCCCGCGCTGGCATAGGTCTGGCTGGACGACCACGCGCCGTAACACGATGCCGCTGGTGCTGGTGCTGGTGCTGGCGATGGCGATGGCGATGGCGATGGCGATGGCGATGGCGATGGCGATGGCGATGGCGATGGCGATGGCGATGGCGATGGTACAGGTGCCGGTGTTGGCGCAGGTGTCGGAGCCGGAGCTGGCGCACTCCCGGAGCACGGGCCCAGATCCTTCCAGGCGCCATACGGCTTGGTCGGATCCGGCGTCTCGCCGCGCGTCCACCACTTGTTCTCGAATTTGCGGCCGTTGTGGCTCACCTGCTTGCCCGGCTTGTCGTAGATCGTCGACGAGGACCACGCCGCATAGCAGGCGTCCGCGCTGTCGGTGTCCGCCTCTTCAAGCGGCGCGGCGTCGGCAGGCAGCTTGGATTCGTCGATTTCGATCACGGCGTGATCGCCGTCGGCCAGCGGCTGGATCGCGTAAAGCTTGGCGTTCAGGCGCACTGTTCCGGTCACGCGATTGCCGTTACGCACCAGAAACACCGCGTTGGCCGGATCGTCGGCCGGTGCATCCGCATCCTGCCCGGCGCGCAGCAGCTGCGGCCGGAAATTGCCGGTCCACGTCTGGGTGCCGTCGGCATTGGTTTGAAAACGGGTGCGCCGCGCCGTGGCAACCACGCCTTTCGGGAGGTCCAGCGTGATCTGGTCGGAATCGGCGGATACGACATCGCTTTGTGCCGCCGCGACGCTGAAATCCTCGGTGGCGGGATTTTCCGTAATCTGACTGACTGCCGGCGATGCTTTCAGAAGCGTCCGCTTTACAAACAGTCGATTTTCAGCGCAATAGGCGTGGGTAGAAACAGAGAATGCAATGACGCCCGAAATCACACGTAGCCTGCCGTATTTTTTTGCCATGGAATTTCCCCTTCTGCCGCGAGGCCGTGCTCGCGATGGCATTCAGATAAGGAAAATGGCGTTTTGATTTCAAGGGTCTCCATATTGGATTGGCGCATTCTGAAATAAGCATGGCGGCTCTGAATTATCTCGTCGATAAAATTAAAAGCGTCGGTGAATGAAATCGAAAATAAAAAAGCCAGCGCGTTGGCTGGCTTTTGCGATGTTGCGGATCGGTGCGCGGCGAGGGCCTTATTGTTCCCGGCTATTGCCAGGTTGCCGCGGTCTTGCGGCGTTGGTCCAGCACCCGCCGGTTATCGTGCTTGGTCGCGTCGCCCAGTGGCACGCCCCGGAAGCTCAGTGTTGGCGAGGACCAGTAATTCAAACGCGGGCAGTCTCCACCACTGGAGCAGGAATACGCCATGATCGTGCGCCATTTGCCCGGCAGCTTGTAGCCATAGCCGTATGGATAGTTCTTGTTGGTGCTGGTCTGCTCGTCATGCGTGGCGCCAAGCAGGTGGCCGATCTCGTGCGCGAACGTGTAGTTGCCGATGGCGCACGTGCGGCCGACGGCGGTGAAGGCCGTGCTTGCCGTGGCATTGACGGCAGCGAGGCCGCATTCGCCGCTTGAATTCAGGAGCACGGTGACGATGTTGGCTCTGGTGCTGGCGCGGACAGCGTGCAGATCGTCCATGGCGCCATCGTTCTTGCTCCTGGCACGGGCTAGCTGATCGTGGAAGGTGCCGCTTTCGACGTAGTCGGGAATGACATAGGTGCCCGCCAGTTCAAACCGGATCGGCAGGTTGCTGTTCTCGAAGCCCTGGTTGGATTCGGCGATGGCCAGTTGCGCCATGCCATCCAGATCGGCGATGTTGGCTTTTGCCTGCTTCGTCGCAGCCACCAGAACGCGTAGCGTGGTCATATCCGATACGGGCGCGGGAGCTGGCGTTGGAGTCGGAGCCGGAGCCGGAGCCGGAGCTGGCGTTGGTGTCGGAGTCGGAACGGGAACCGGCGATGGTGTCGGAGCGGGAGCTGGCGTTGGTGTCGGAGTCGGAACGGGAGCCGGCGATGGTGTCGGAGCGGGAGCTGGCGTTGGTGTCGGAGCCGGAGCGGGAGCTGGAGTTGGTGCCGGAGTCGGAGTCGGAGTCGGAGTCGGAGTCGGAGCCGGAGCCGGAGCCGGAGCCGGAGTCGGAGTCGGAGTCGGAGTCGGAGTCGGAGTCGGAGTCGGAGCGGGCGATGGTGTCGGAGCCGGAGTGGGCGCTGGGGATGGTGTCGGCGCCGGAACGGGAGCCGGAGCCGGGGGGGCCTCGCAGGCGCCGATATCCTTCCACGCGCCATAGGGCCCGGCCTGGGACGGATCGTCGCCGCGCGTCCACCATTTGCTCTGGTAGTTTCTGCCGGCATGCGTGACCTTGATTCCGGCCGTCGCATAGGTCTGGGTCTTCGACCATGCGGCGTTGCACGTCGCGGCCGAAGGGGATGGCGACGGCGACGGCGACGGTGAGGGCGATGGCGATGGCGATGGCGAGCCGCATGCCCCCAGGTCTTTCCATGCGCCGTACGGCTTGGTCGGGTCCGGCGTTTCGCCGCGCGTCCACCACTTGTTTTCGAAGCTGCGGCCGCCGTGCGACACCTTCGCTCCTGGCTTGGCGTATATCTCCGAGGCCGACCAGGCCGTGTAGCACGAGGCATCCGACGCTTCCTCGTCATTCGCTACTTCGGGCTCGGATTCTGGCGGAAGACTGGACTCGTCGACTTCGATCACGACGTGATCGCCACCTTCCAGCGGCTGGATCGTGTAGAGCTTGCTGTTCAGGCGCACCGACCCGGTGACCTGATTGCCATTGCGCAGCAGGATCACGGAATTGGCAGGGTCCTCGGTGGCCTCGCCAGAATCCTGTCCGGCTTTGAGCAGCTTGGGACGGAACGAGCCTTTCCAGATCTGCGTGCCGTCAGGGTTGGTCTCGAACTGAACGCGCCGCGCCGTAGCCACCACGCCCTTGGGCAATTCCAGCGTGATGCTGTCCGATTCTTGCGCGACGATGTTGCTCTGCACTGCCGTGACGCTAAGGTCTCCGGTGCCGGGGGATTGCAGCATCGCGCCAACCGTGGGGGAGGCTTTCAGCAAGGAGCGTTTGACGAATAGTCGATTATCTTCGCTGTGAGCATGTGCCGAAACCGATAAAAGAATGGCACTGGAAATAACGCGTAGTATCCCGATTTTTCTTGCCATGGAGATTCCCCTTCTTCTGCGGGAAACATCCCGCAGTCGCAATCCAGAAAAGAAAAATAACCTGTGCAATACAAGGGTGTTATTTTTTTAATATGCAGTACTGCAATGTATCGAATGACCGAGTGTTTTCGCAAATAACAATCGCGATTATTTGAATCGGCGGACCATATAAAAAAGCCAGCCCGGAGGCTGGCTTTTTTTGCTGGCGGAGGGATTGTCGCTCAGGCCAGTTTCTTGCCGGTGCGGTCGTGCATGAAAAGCAGCGCGACAAAGCTGATGGCGGCGGCGGCAATCACATAGAACGCCGGCGCCAGCTTGTTATGCGTCGACTCGATCAGCCACGTCACGATCAGCGGAGCGAAGCCGCCGAAAATGGTCACCGCGAAGTTGTACGCCAGCGACAAGCCGGTGGAGCGCACTTCGGTCGGGAACTGCTCTGCCAACACGGCCGGCGCCGGTCCCGTAAATGCAGCCAGCAGAATGCCCAGCACGATCTGCACCTGCAGCAGCGTCGATGTGGTCGGCGATACGTTGAGCCAGTGGAACAGCGGGTAAGCCAACGCCAGGATCAGTAGCGCCACGACGCTGAGCATGCGCTTGCGGCCGACGCGGTCAGACAGCATGCCCATCAGCGGGCACAGCACCAGGATGATGGCGCCGCAGATCGCGGTCGACTGGAACGTTGCACCCAGTGGCAGTCCCAGTTGCTGCTTGGCGTACGACGGCATGTAGAACACCAGCACGTAGGTGCAGACGGTCCACAGGATGGTGACGCCCAGGCCAGCCAGCACTTCGCGCGGATGGTCGCGCAGCACTTGCGACAGCGGCGAGAACTTGACCTTGCTGGCGCGGCGTTCGGCTTGGCGCGCCTCGAACTCGGGCGGCTCTTCCAGGTGGGATCGGATATACATGCCGACCGGGCCGATCAACAGCCCGAACAGGAACGGGATGCGCCAGCCCCATGCGTCGATCTGGGCCTGGTCGAGGCCGTTGGTCACCAGTGCGCCCATCGCGGCGCCCAGCATGAAAGAAATCCCCTGGCTGGCCTGCTGCCAGCTTGCGTAGGCGCCGCGTTCGGCGTCAGGGGCGTGCTCGATCAGGAAGGCGGTCGCGCCGCCGACTTCGCCGCCGGCCGAAAAACCCTGGATCAGGCGGGCCAGCACGATCAGCGCCGGGGCCCACAGGCCGATCGACTGATAAGTGGGCGCCAGGCCGATGATCGCGGTACCCAGCGCCATCAGCAGAATCGTCAGCGTCAGCGCCGCCTTGCGGCCGACGCGGTCGGCATAAACGCCCAGCACGATTGCGCCGACCGGGCGCATGAAAAAGCCTACGCCAAAGGTGGCGACGGTCAGCAGGAACGAAGTCAGATCATCGCCGGTGGGAAAGAAAAGCTTGGCGATAATGACGGCAAAGAAGCTGTAGACGGTGAAGTCGAACCACTCCAGGCCATTGCCGATGGTGGCGGCGATGATCGCGCGTCGTCGGGTGGCTCTGGAGAGATCGTTGGCAGTTGTTGCGGTAACGGACATGAGGCGAGAACAACGAGGAAAGAACCGGTGGATGCCCCCGCCGATGTGTCCCGGCGGTGACGCAAGCCGCCATATTAAGCGATTCCTTACAGATGGGACGAAAGCGGCGGACGGGTCCGGCCTAGCTCTGGCCGACGTTGGACTGCGATTCGGCGGGCGCGCCCATGTCGAGCGGCTGGAGCGCTTCAAGCGTCTTGCGCGGGGGCGGCCGCTTGCGCGTGAACCAGAGCCACGCGCCGCTGGCGAGCCAGCCGGTCATGAAAACCGTGTCGCCCGCGTGATTGATCAATGCCGAGGCACCGGGATGGCCAACCACTTCGGCCAGCATGTCGGCTGGCAGCCGGGCCACGATCCACAGCAGCAGGGCAGGGCCGCTCCCATAGACGCCGGGCTGCCACCACAGCGCGTGGGGCAGGGCGTGCAAGGGATCGAAACGCTTCGACACAGGGCTCTCCGGCTGGATGCATTCATGGCATCCGAGCCAATATCATAGGCCGATTCGCCTTGCGGCTGTCGTCGCCGTGGACAAACGGCCATGCCAGTGTGTGCCGGATCCCACGCTTGCGCATCGCGGACGCTGGGCCCGGTGTGAAGTAAGCGTCCGAGGTTCAAGTTTTTTGCACGAGGTGTCCGCAAATGGCTACGCCCACGGCGCGCCATCGTTGCCAGACTGATGTCATTGCATAAAACAGCTGAACGGCTTGCCGCCATGACTACCCTGCTTCCCGCCATTTATGTGTCCCACGGATCGCCCATGCTGGCGATCGACCCCGGCCCGACCGGCGCCGCGTTCGATGCGCTCGGCGCACGCCTGCGCGCGCTCAAGCCGAAGGCCGTGCTGATCGTGTCCGCGCACTGGATCTACAGCACGCTGGCGGTCGGCACGCGCGCGCGACAGGAAGCGTGGCACGACTTCGGCGGTTTTCCGCGCGAGCTCTACATGCTGCGCTACGACGCGCCGGGATCGCCGGAACTGGCCGTGCGGGTCAAGACGTTGATCGAGGCGGCGGCAATCCCCGGCGCGGGCTTCGTCGCCGAGGACGAAGAGCGTCCGCTGGACCACGGCGCGTGGATGCCGATGCGGCATTTCTTTCCGGACGCCGATATGCCGGTGGTGCAACTGGCCTTCAATCCGTATCTGACCCCAGCCACGCAGATCGACATCGGCCGCGCGCTGGGGCCGTTGCGCGAGGAAGGCGTGCTTGTGATCGGCTCGGGCAGCTTTACGCACAACCTCCAGGAAGTGTTCGGCGGCGGCGAGCGCCGCGCGCAACACGGTCCGGCAACCGAGCCCTATGTCGATGCGTTCCGCAACTGGATGATCGACGCGCTCGACGAGACGCTGGCCACGGGCGATGTCGGTCGCATTGCCGATTACCGCGCGCAGGCGCCGTATGCGCGCCGCGCGCATCCGACCGACGAGCATCTGCTGCCGTTCTACGTCACGCTGGGTGCGGCGCTGGGACCGGCCGCCACGCCGGGCGAGGCGGCCCGCGTCACGCGCGTGGCCGACGAGGTGACGTACGGCGTACTGGCGATGGATACCTTCGTCTTCGACGGCATGGGCGCCGGGCGCGCAGCGGCGTCGCGCGCGGCATAGGCCGCGGGATTGGCGCGACATCGGCGCCGGTGCGCAACCATCGCGGCCGGCTCAGCCGTCGGGCGGACCCGATGGTGATCAGGTCGTGAGATAGCGGCGCGCGGCGCGTGCGCCGAACAGCGCGATATAGCCCATCGTCAACGCCACCAAGGCAATGCCGAGGCGCAGGTCGGACAGGTGGGCCACACCGCCGATCAGCACCGGCCCCAGCAGAAGTCCCACATAGCCAAAGCGCGCCACGCGCGAGATCGCTTCGGCCGCGCTGACGCCGGGCAGCCGCGAGGCGGCCACGAAGAAGATCGGCACCATATTTGCGGCGCCGAGCCCCATCAGCGCAAAGCCGACCAGCACCGCCAGCGGCAGCGGCGCGGCGATGGCCAGCGCGATGCCGGTGAAACCCAGCCACGCGCTGCCGGTGAGCGTGCGCGCATCGCCAAACCGCGCGCGCAGTCGGTCGCCGCCGAAACGGCCGCACGCCATGCCGCCCGAGAACGCCGCGTAGCCAAAGCTGGCCCAGTCCAGCGGCGCCATGGCCACGTCGCGCATGTAGACCGCCGTCCAGTCGTACATCGCGCCTTCGCCGATCAGTCCCAGGAAAGCCAACAGGCCAAGCAGCCACAGCGCGCGCGTGGCTTGGTCGCGATGATGCGCGGCCGACGGCGACACTGGATGGTCGGCCAACAGTCCGCGCGTCGTGCCCGCAGCGACGGCGGCCGTCATCGCCGCGATCATCGCCGCGTGCGCCAGTGGCGGCACGCCCAGCGACAACATCAGGCCGCCGAACGCTGCCCCGATCATGCCGCCCAGGCTGAACATGCCGTGCAGCGCCGACATCACGGGCCGTGTGCTGCGGCTGGCTTCTACAGTGGCTGCCTGCGCATTCATGGCGACGTCGAACAGGGCGTTGGCCATGCCGAAGATCAGCAAGGTGGGCAGCAGCAGCGCAAAGCTGGGAATCGCCAGGATGGCCAGCGTCATGGCCGCAAAGGCCACGCCGCCGATCATCGACGCCCGCGCGCTGCCCAGCCTGGCCACCCATCGGCCCACCGGGCCCATGGCGACGATGGCGCCCCCGGCCACGGCCAGCATCGCCAGCGACAACATGGCGTCGGACAGCTCGAAGCGCGCCTTGATGGTGGGAATGTGCACGCCCCAGGTGGCGAAGGTTGCGCCATTGGCGAAGAACAGCGCCATGGTGCCGCGCGTGGCGCGCGAAACCGCCGTCGGCGACGGCGCAGCAAGAACGGTAGAGGAATCGGTTTCGATCGAATATTCAGACATCAAGTACAGCCAGACAACGATTCAGGGACGGACTTCGTGGCGCCGATCAGGCGGGCACCGGCGCGTGCCGCAGCAGTCCGCGGCGATGCAGCGCGAAAGCGAATGCGCCAAGCGCGCCCACGGCCAGCGCCACCATGACCCACAGCATCAACCAATAGCCGCCGGCGGCGCGCCACAGCAGCGCGCCGAACCACGGCGCGGCGGCCTGCATCAGCAGCACCGGCGTCATCATTAACCCATTGAGCGTTGCATAGTGATGACGCGAAATCAGTTCCGGCATCGCCATCGCGCGCAGCATCGTGTTCACGCCGTTGGCGCAACCGTAGCAAATGGCCGCAACCATCAGCCAGTAGCCGTGGCCCAGGGTCAGGCACAGCAGGCCGATGCTCATGACGATATACACGGGCAGCGACAGCCGCACGGGATGACTGATCGGCAGGCGCGCCATCGCCAGCCGTCCGGCCACCTGCGCCGGACCGATCAGCGCGGCCACCGCCAGCTGCTGCGCCACCGGCATGCCTTTCTCGGTCAGCATCGGAATCAGATGCGCACCGAGCAGCGACGCGATCACGGCCGTCGCGGTGAACGCGATCACCACGGCCCAGAACACCGGCTGGCGCAGCGTGCTGCGCGCGATGCCCGACGACGCCGCGCCGGCAGGCGACGCACTGGCATGCGCGCTGGCCTGCAGGTACGTGGGATGCACCGCGTAGCGCAGGCGCGCATGCAGCGGCGCGCAGACAAACAGGTTCAGCGCGGCAAATATCAGCAGCGTCTCGCGCCATCCCAGATGAAGCGCGAGCCATTGGCCCAACGGGATGAAGATGGTACTGGCAAAGCCCGCCAGCAGCGTCACCTGCACGATCGGCTTCTGATAGCTGTCGCCATAGGCCTGGCGCAGCACGACGAAAGCGGGCTCGTAGAGCGTGGACGCCATGGCCAGCCCCAGCGGTATCCACATCAGCAGGAACATTGCCGGCGATGGGCACCACGCCCACAACACCAGTCCGATCGCCGCCAGCACGGACCCGCTGCTCATCACCTTGTACGCCGGCACGCGATCGAGCAGCCGACCCACCGCGAACGAGCACATCGCCCACACCAGCAGCCCCAGCGAAAAACCGCCCGCCAGGAACGGCTTGCCGAAGCCGAGCGACTGCTGCATCGGGTCGATAAAAACGGTGAATGTGAAATACAGCGTGCCCCAGCTGATCACTTCGGTTACGCCGAGTGTCCAGACAATGTGACGGGGCGGCAACGCGGCGGAGGGCGGACAGTGGGGGGCGGCGGAGGCGGTCATGGCGCGCCCGGCGCGAAGGGGGGCGCCGGCAGCGAGGCTTGGTCGAGGAAGCACAAATTGTATCGGCCTCGCCCCGCCTGCGGAAATGCGTACTTCAGGGGGTGTTTGGCGGCCCCTTCAATTCCACGGTGTTGCCGTCGGGGTCCTTCAGATAGACCGATGGGCCTTGGCCTTCGGCGCCGTAACGTTGCTCCACGGGCCCGATATCGATGCGATGAATATCAAAATGCGATCGTAGCGAGTGGATATCGAACGGATCGATGCGAAGGCAAAAATGGTCGAGATTTCGGCCTTCGGCGCCCGGGCCCGCGCCGCCCGCACGTCCAAGCGGGCCGTCGAGCGACACGAGGTCGATCAGCGCGCTGCCCGCGCGCAGTTGGGTCAGCCCAAAGGCGGGCTGTTCCTTTTCGACCACGCAGCCGAGCACATCGACATAAAAGCGCACCATCCTGCCGACGTCGGCGGTGCGCAGCACGAGATGATCGATTCCGCGAATGGCGAACATGATGGGCGCGGTGATTGGGTTACCTGTGCAGGCCGTCGTACTCGATCACCTTCAGGCTTGCGAGGTCGATGTCGTCGACGCAGCGCACGTTGACCGCCGCGGTCGGATTGCCTTGGGGGTCGCTGGCCTCGGCATAGGGACCGCAGCCACAGACCGGGCAGAAGCGGTGCGCGATTTTCATGGTGTGGAAGCGATAGGTGGACGCGTTTTCATCGGGCGTCTTCAGCCGGAACTGGGCTTTGGGCACAAACCAGAGCAGGTGGCCGCGCCGGCGGCAGATCGTGCAATTGCATTGCAGCACCTGCGTGATCTCGCCGTCGGCCTCGAAGGCGATGCGGCCGCAGTGACAGCTTCCGTGATAGGTCGTCATGGCGTCTCTTGTCGGGTTGAGTGTCTTGCCGCCGGCTGCTACTGGTCCGGGATCAGCCGCTTGCCCAGACTGACCGCCGCGTCGCGGCCGTAGCCGAGTCTGTCGTAGAAAGCCAGCACGGCGTCGTTAGTGTCGCGTACCAACAGGTTGATCTTCGGGCAGCCGCGTTCGATCAGCAACGCCTCGGCGCGGGCCATCAGCATACGCCCGTAGCCGCGCCCCTGGTACTGCGGATCGACGGCCAGGTAATAGACCCAGCCGCGGTGCCCGTCGTAGCCGATCATCGCCGTCGCCATCAGCCGGCCGTCGATCTCGCCAACCTGGAACAGCTCGGGCTGCGTGGTCAGCTTGCGGGCGATGTCCTTGTGCGGATCGTTCCACGGACGTGTCAGGCCGCAGGCTTGCCACAAATCCACAACGGCGGTTTCGTCAGCGGGGCGATAGGGGCGCAATAGCATGGCTACCTTGTGGGTTGAGAGGTCCACAGTGTAGCCATGCGGGGGCCGATGATGAAGCGCCCGGCCCGGCGATCGCAATGCCTCGGCTGGTCAGGCGGCCTGCTGCCCACTATGCGGATGCCGGAACTGCTCCAGCAGTTTCGACCACCTGCCGCGCGCCGCCTTGAGATTGTTTTCCTTGACGTGACCGAAGCCGCGGATGTCGTCAGGCACATTGGCCAGCGCAATCGCCGTCTCGTGGTTGGCGGCGGTGAGGCCCGCCGACAATTCGTCGAGCAGCGCGCGATATTCGCCGATCAGTGCGCGTTCGGTGCGCCGTTCCTCGGTCCTGCCGAAGACATCGAGCGGGCCGCCGCGCAATCCCTTCAGCCTGGCAAGCAAGCGGAACAGCGTCATCGTCGACGGACCGAAACGGCGCTTGACCAGATGGCCCTTGCTGTCGCGCTTTGCCGTGGCGGGCGGCGCGAGCCAGAAATTGAGCTGGTAGTCGCGTCCCGGTTCGCCTTCGAATTGGGCGCGCAGCTTGTCGAGAAAAACCGGATCGGTGTACAGACGCGCCACTTCGTATTCGTCCTTGTACGCCATCAACTTGGCCAGGTTGCGCGCGGCGGCTTCGGTCAGCGGCAGCGGCTTGCCCGCGCCCACCAGCGCGCTTTCGGCGGTGCGCACGCGATTGACGGCCTGGCGATACTGTTCGGCGTAGGCGGCGTTCTGGTACTGCGTCAGCAATTCCGCACGATTGGCGATCAGCTTTTCCAGCAGCGCGCCGCTCGATGTCGGCAGCTTGACCACGTCGGCGCCCTGCATCTGCGTCTTCAGCTTGCCGGTCAGCGACAGCACATGCTCGGGATCGTGCGCCATGTGCCGGCCCCACTCGAACGCGGCGCGGTTCTTGTCGACGGCCACGCCATTGAGTTCGATCGCGCGCTCCAGCGCCTGCAGCGACAGCGGGATCCAGCCTTTCTGCCATGCGTAGCCGAGCACCAGCGGATTGGTGTAGATCGTGTCGCCGAGCAGCGCCACCGCCAGCGCGCTGGCGTTGATGAAATCGCACGCCTCGCCCACCGCGTTGCGGATGTCCGTTTCGGCCGAAAGACCCGGGAACTGCCATTTCGGGTCCTTGATGAACGCGGCCGTCGGCGTCTGCGCGGTGTTGACCACGGCGCGGGTGCGGCCCGGCTGGGTCTTGGAAATTACCTCGTCGGTGGCCGACACAATGGCGTCGCAACCAATCACCAGATCGGCTTCGCCGATGGCGATGCGCGTGGCGTGAAGGTCGTCGGGCTTCTCCGCAATCTGCACGTGCGACAGCACGGCGCCGCCTTTCTGCGCCAGGCCGGCCATATCGAGCACGGTGACGCCCTTGTTTTCAAGGTGCGCGGCCATGCCGAGCAGTCCGCCGATCGTCACTACGCCGGTGCCGCCCACGCCGGTGACCAGGATGCCGTAGGCGCGGCGGATGGCTGGCAACGCGGGATCGGGCAGGGCAGGCAGGCCATTCATGGCGATGCCCAGCGCCTGCGGCTTGCGCACCTGCGCGCCTTCGGCCGTCACGAAGCTCGGGCAGAAACCGTTCAGGCAGGAGAAATCCTTGTTGCACGACGACTGGTTGATCTGGCGTTTGGTGCCCAGTTCGGTTTCCAGTGGTTCCACCGACAGGCAGTTCGACTTGACCGAGCAATCGCCGCAGCCTTCGCAGACCGCGTCGTTGATAAACGCGCGGCGTGCCGGATCGGGGAACGTGCCGCGCTTGCGGCGCCGACGCTTTTCCGTGGCGCAGGTCTGGTCGTAGATCAGGATCGTGCAGCCCGGCACTTCGCGCAGCTCGCGCTGGATGTCGTCAAGCTGTTCGCGCGGATGTACGGTCAGCCCCTCGGGCAACTTGATCGCGCTGTTGTACTTCTCGGGCTGGTCGGTGACGATGACGATCTTCTTCGCGCCCTCGGCGGCCACCTGATACGCGATGTCCTGCACCGACAGCTGGCCGTCGACCGGCTGACCACCGGTCATCGCCACCGCATCGTTGTAGAGGATCTTGTAGGTGATGTTCACGCCGGCGGCGATCGACGCGCGGATCGCCAGCAGGCCGGAATGGAAATAGGTGCCGTCGCCCAGATTGGCGAACACGTGCTTGTCGCCCGCAAACGGCGCCTGGCCGATCCACGCCACGCCTTCGCCGCCCATCTGGCTGAAGGTGCTGGTGTTGCGGTCCATCCAGACCGTCATGTAGTGGCAGCCGATGCCGGCCAGCGCGCGCGATCCTTCGGGCACGTTGGTCGATGTGTTGTGCGGGCAGCCGGAGCAGAACCACGGCTTGCGCTCGGCCGTCACGCGCGGCGTGGCCAGCGCCTTTTCCTTGGCATCGATGATGGCCAGGCGCGCCGCGATGCGCGCGCGCGCATCGGCAGGCAGGTCGAATTTTTCCAGCCGCGTGGCGATGGCGCGGGC
Source organism: Cupriavidus sp. GW822-FHT06G04 (assembly GCF_058799075.1). Classification (NCBI taxonomy): domain Bacteria; kingdom Pseudomonadati; phylum Pseudomonadota; class Betaproteobacteria; order Burkholderiales; family Burkholderiaceae; genus Cupriavidus; species Cupriavidus sp. GW822-FHT06G04. Next base: position 133,237 of record NZ_JBXALD010000014.1, read on the forward strand.
GATCAGCGCCGGCGACAGTTCGTAGTGTGCGGGCAGTAGCCAGTTGTTCTGCGGGATCGACCATTCGCCGCCCGCGTTGTCGCGCTCGTCGAACTTGCCGTAGACCTTGGGACGGACGTCGTCGCGCCAGTTGTACAGCTCTTCCTTGAGCGCGTACTCCATGATCTGGCGCTTTTCCTCGACCACGAGGATTTCCTGCAGCCCTTCAGCAAAGGCGCGCGCGCCGTGCGCTTCCAGCGGCCACACGCAGCCCACCTTGTACAGGCGGATGCCAAGCTGCGCGCAGGTCTGGTCGTCCAGGCCAAGGTCGGACAGCGCCTGGCGCGTGTCGAGATACGCCTTGCCGGCGGTCATGATGCCGAAGCGCGCGTGCGGCGAATCGATCTCGATGCGGTCGATGCCATTGGCGCGCACGTAGGCCAGGCCCGCGTACCACTTGTAGTCGAGCAGCCGCGCTTCCTGTTCCAGCGGCGGATCGGGCCAGCGAATGTTGAGGCCGCCCGGCGGCAATGCGAAATCGTCGGGGATCACGATGCGCACGCGGTGCGGATCGAGTTCCACCGATGCGGACGATTCCACCACATCGGTCACGCACTTCATCGCCACCCAGAGGCCCGAGTAGCGGCTCATGGCCCAGCCGTGCAGACCGTAGTCGAGATATTCCTGCACGTTGGACGGATACAGCACCGGCAGCCCGCATGCCTTGAAGATGTGTTCGGACTGGTGCGCCAGCGTCGAGGATTTGGCCGAGTGGTCGTCGCCGGCCAGCACCAGCACGCCGCCGTGCTGGCTCGATCCTGCCGAATTGGCGTGCTTGAACACATCGCCGGTGCGATCGACGCCCGGGCCCTTGCCGTACCACATGCCGAACACGCCATCGAACTTCGCATCCGGATACATGTTCACCTGCTGCGAGCCCCACACCGCCGTGGCGGCGAGATCTTCGTTCAGCCCGGCCTGGAACACGACGTTGTGCGCGGCAAGATGCTTCTTGGCCTTCCAGAGCGACTGGTCCAGCGCGCCGAGCGGCGAGCCGCGATAGCCGGAAATGAAACCGGCGGTATTCAGTCCCGCGGCGCGGTCGCGTTCCTGCTGCAGCATCGGAAGCCGAACCAGCGCCTGCGTGCCGCTGATGTAGATGCGGCCACGCTCCAGCGTGTATTTGTCTTCCAGGGAAACGTTTTCGAGCGCGCGGCGGATGGCGTCGCTGACCGGTGGGGTCAGGGGGGCGTTCATGGGGGCTCCTCTAGGGGCATGCTGTCGGGATCACCGACACATCTGTTTTGGGCAGTCGTTCCGGCAACCTCTTGTGGAGGCGCTGGAGGACTGTGTCTCTGCGCGGCATGGTAGCACCGGCGTGCAGACCGCGGTACCGTGCGATGCAGCATAAAACGCGCCAGATACCCCCGTGATTTCCCGTATACAGTGGCGCGGCGCGTGTACACTGCGGTGCATCCAAATGGCGCACGCGACCGGTTCGCGGCGTCCCACGCAGCACACGCCCGGGGCATCGAGATGGTGCAACCGGCATCCATCCAACCTGATCCGACCATGACCAATTCCCCTCGCCAGGGCGCAACCCTGGCCGTGCTGATCGACGCCGACAACGCCGCTCCGGCCATCGTCGAAGGCCTGCTGGCCGAAGTGGCGAAATACGGCGTCGCCGCCGTCAAGCGCATCTACGGCGACTGGACGCGCCCGAACCTGTCGGGCTGGAAGGACCGCCTGCTGGCGCATTCGATCCAGCCGATCCAGCAGTTCCGCTACACCGTCGGCAAGAACGCGACCGACAGCGCGATGATCATCGACGCGATGGATCTGCTCTACACGGGCCGCTTCGACGGCTTCTGCATCGTATCCAGCGACAGCGACTTCACGCGCCTCGCCTCGCGCATCCGCGAGCAAGGCCTGACCGTCTACGGTTTCGGCGAGCGCAAGACGCCCAAGCCTTTCGTCACCGCATGCGACAAGTTCATCTATTCCGATGTGCTGCGCGCCGCAGAAGGCGACGGTGAAGGCGACGGCGACACCGATGCGGAAACCGGTGCCGCGCCGGCGCGACGCCGCAGCTCGCAGGAATTGCGGCAGGATTCGCGCCTGGTGCGGCTGCTGCAAAGCGCCTCGCAGGCGGTGTCCGACGAAGACGGCTGGTCCACGCTCGGCGGCATCGGCAACTACATCGCCAAGCAGGCGCCCGAATTCGATTCGCGCAATTACGGCTACGGCAAGCTTTCCGAGCTGGTGGCGGCGACCAACCTGTTCGAAGTCGAAACGCGCAACGGCGGCAACAACAAGACCATCTGGGTGCGGCTGAAGAAGCGCCGGAGCGAGGGCGGCCAGCCGCAGCAACCGCAGCAACCGCCGGCGCCGCAATCGTCGCAACAGTCGTCGCAACAGTCGTCGCAGCGCCCCGCGCCGGCAAGGCCGTCGCCTGCGCCGCAGCCCGCGCATACGGTCGCGCAAGCGGTGCCGCCGGTGGAGACCCCCGCGCCGGTGGTTGACCTCGATGCTATCGACGAACCCGCGCCGGCGTTGTCGGCCGCGCTGGAAGATGAATCGGCCGGCACGGCTTCGACGCTGATCTCCGAAACCGTGGACATGGACGCGGACGACGCGCCGAAGAACCGGGGCCGACGCACGCGGCGTCCCGACGTGAAGCTCAGCGAAACGCCGTGGCCGATCGATCAGTCGGTATTTGCTGCGCCGGGCTCGACGGTGCTGTCTGCGCAAGTGACGCAGGACACCGCGCCGGCCGCCGCCCGCGCGACGGCGAATCCGGTTGCTGAGCCGACCGCAGAGGCGGTTGCCGAACCCGTGACCGAAGCGTCCGCCGAAGCCGATGCCGCGCCCGCCGCGAAACCGGCCGCCAGGAAAAAGCCCGCCGCCAAGAAGGCCGCGCCGCGCAAGCGTGCGCCGGCCAAGAAGGCGAGCGCCTGAGCCGCGCGCGGCCGGCTTGCGGGCCGGGTGCGTTGGCGCGCGATTGCGCTAGCGCACCAGCTGGTTGATCTCGATGATCGGCATCAGCACGGCCAGCACGATCATCAGCACCACTACACCCATCGTCAGGATCAGCAGCGGCTCCAGCAGGCTGGTCAGGAACAGCGTGCGGCGTTCCAGTTCCTGGCCTTCGCCGGTGGCTGCGCGTTCCAGCATGACGGGCAGGTTGCCCGTCGCTTCGCCGGAGCGGATCAGGTGCACCAGCACCGGTGGAAACTGGTTCTGCGCGGCCAGCGCGCGCGCCAGCGAGGCGCCTTCGCGCACGCGCGTGGTGGCGTCGTCGACATTGGTCTTGAGCGCGACGTTGGTCAGCGTTTCGCCGGCCGCCTGCAGGCTGCGCAGGATCGGCACGCCGGCCGATACGAGAATCGCCAGCGTGCTGGCAAAGCGCGCGGTGTTGTAGCCGCGGATCAGCTTGCCCACCAGCGGCGCGGTCAGCAGCCAGCGATGCCACGAGAGCCGGATGTCGGGCTGCTTGAGCAGGCTGCGCAGGATCGCGACGATTATGCCGATCAGGATCAGCCCGGCCCACCACCAGTTGCGCACGAAATCCGACAGCCACAGCATCACGATGGTCAGTGTCGGCAGCTTCTGCTTGGTGTTGGCGAACACACTAACCACCTGCGGCACCACATACGACAGCAGGAAGATCACGATCGCAAACGCCACCACGGTCACGATGGCCGGATAAGTGAAGGCGAGGCGGATCTTGGACGTCAGCGCGTTGCGCGTTTCGATATACGTGGCCAGACGCTCCAGCACCACGCCCAGATGGCCGGAATGTTCGCCGGCCGAGACCAGCGCGCGATAGATATCGGGAAAGTCCTTCGGATGCTGGGCCAGCGCCACCGATAGCGAACTGCCGCCCATCACCTCGGCGCGAATACCGGCCAGCAGTTCATGCACGTACTGGCGTTCGGCCTGGTCGGCCAGCGCGCCCAATGCTTCGTCCAGCGGCAGTCCCGAGACGATCAGGCTGGCCAGCTGGCGCGTGAACAGCGCCTGTTCCTGCGTGGACAGCCGGCGCACGAACATGCTTCTGCCGCTGCGCTGGGCCAGTCCCGCGCCAGCCAGCGTATCGACCGTGATGGGCGTCAGACCCCGTGCGCGCAATTGCGAGCGCGCCTGCTTCGGACTGTCGGCTTCGATCACGCCGCGGTCGACGCGGCCTGCGGCGTCGGCGGCTTCGTAGCGATAGGCGGGCATGCTGCGTCAGGTTCCTTGCTTCTTACTCGCGCGTGACGCGCAGGACTTCTTCAAGCGCCGTGGCGCCACTGTCGATCCAGCGCTGTGCGTCGGCGCGCATCGTGTGCATGCCCTTGGACAGCGCCACCTGCTTGATCTCGGATTCCGGCTGCTGGCGGTGGATCATCGTCTGGATGTCGCTGTCGACGGTCAGCAGTTCGTACACGCCCATGCGCCCCTGATAGCCCGAATGGCCGCATTTGTCGCAGCCCACCGCGTGCCAGACGCGCTGCAGCGGCTTGCCCTGCGCGTGCAGCACTTCGGCTTCGGCGGCGGTCACCTCGATCACTTCCTCGCGTTTGCAATGCGGACACAGGCGGCGTACCAGCCGCTGCGCCAGCACGCCGAGCAGCGACGACGACAGCAGGAACGGCTCGATCCCCATATCGACGAGCCGCGTCACGGCCGACGCCGAATCGTTGGTGTGCAGCGTGGCCAGCACCAGGTGACCGGTCAGCGACGCCTGCACCGCGATCTGCGCGGTTTCGAGATCGCGGATTTCGCCGATCATCACCACGTCCGGGTCTTGCCGCAGGATGGCGCGCAGCGCCTTGCCGAACGTCATGTCGATGCGCGGATTCACCTGCGTCTGGCCGATGCCGTCGAGGTCGTACTCGATCGGATCTTCCACGGTCATGATGTTGGTGGTGTGCGAATCGAGCCGCGACAGCGCCGCGTAGAGCGTGGTGGTCTTGCCCGAACCGGTCGGGCCGGTCACCAGCACGATGCCGTGCGGCTGCCGGATCAGGTGGTCGAAGCCGGCCAGCGTGCCGGGCGCCATGCCCAGCTTGGCCAGATCGAGCCGGCCCGCTTCCTTGTCGAGCAGCCGCAGCACGGCGCGCTCGCCATGGCCGGTCGGCAGCGTCGACACCCGCACATCGACGGGACGCCCGCCCACGCGCAGCGTGATGCGGCCGTCCTGCGGCAGACGCTTTTCGGCGATATCGAGCTGCGCCATGATCTTGATCCGCGAAATCAACGCGCCGTGCAGCGCCTTCTTCGGACGCACCACATCGCGCAGCGTGCCATCCACGCGGAAGCGCACCACCGATGCGGATTCGAACGGTTCGATGTGGATGTCCGATGCCTGCTCGCGCGCGGCCTGCGTGAGCAGCGCGTTGATCATGCGGATGATCGGCGCGTCGTCCTCGGATTCGAGCAAGTCTTCCACGGCGGGAATGTCCTGCATCAGCCGCGACAGGTCGACTTCGCCCTCGACTTCGCCCACCACCTGCGCGGCCGAGCCGTCCTGGCGGTTGTAAGCGTCGGACATGGCCGCCTCCAGCGCCGCCGATTCCAGCACGCGCAGGTGCAGCGCGCCGTGCACGCGCGCCACTTCGGCCAGCGCCGCCGGCGAGGTCTTGCGGCTCACCCACACCTCGAGACCGTCGGGGCGCTGGTGGGCGATCAGCAGCGGCGCTTCGCGCGAGAACGAATAGGACACCAGCCGAGCCGCCATCGGCGACGGCGGCTCGAGCGGGGCGTCGGGCCCGGGGGCGGGATGGGCGAGAGTTTCGATTGCCATGGCGATGCGTGTGTCCTGCGCGTCAGCTCTGCGGCGCCTGGCGCTTGCCAAACGACTGGTCATCGAGCGACAGCGGCCGAGGCGCGGTCGATCGCGGCGCGCCTTGCGGCGCTGGGGCAGGCGTGGCCGGCGGCGTTGGATCGAGCGGCAGCGGCGATTGCACCGGCCCGTTGTAGCGCGGATCGACAAACGGCGCGCCCGGCGAATCGGCCGGCGGCAGCACCGGCGTGTCCTTGTCCCGCACGATCATGTTAGGCGACACGAAGCCCTGCTGCTGGCCGCGGATGAATTCGTAACGGTCCTGCGTGAGGCGGTCGGTCGCGCTCGCCGTACGCATCACGTACGGACGCAGGAACACCAGCAGATTGGTCTTCTTGCGATTCTTGTTCTCGTAACGGAACAGGGATCCGAGGTAGGGAATGTCGCCCAGCAGCGGCACCTTCTGCACGCCGTCGCCATAGCTGTCTTCGATCAGCCCGCCGAGCACGATGATCTGGCCGTCGTCGACCAGCACGTTGGTTTCGATCGATCGCACGTTGGTGGTCGGCCCCTGGATCAGGTTGGCCGTGTTGGCCACCACCGACGACGATTCCTGGTAGATCTGCATCTTCACCAGGCCGCCTTCGGTGATCTGAGGGCGCACGCGCAGCGTGATGCCGACGTCCTTGCGGTCGAAGGTCTGGAACGGCGAGACGGTCGACGTGTTGCCGGTCTGCGCGTACGAACCGGTCGTGATCGGGATGTTCTGGCCGATCAGGATCTTCGCTTCCTCGTTTTCGAGCGTGATCAGGTTCGGCGTCGACAACAGGTTCACGCTGTCGTTGGAGCCCAGCGCGCTGAGCAGCGCGCCCAGTCCGGCCGACTTGTTGACCACGCCGATATTGAGGCCGCCCAGGTCCGGCACCAGTTGCTGCGCGGCGGCGATACCAGCCGTGTTGTTGTTCCGGTACAGCAGGCCCGCCAGCGTCAGGTTCAGGATGTTCTGGCCGCCCGTGCCGAAGTTGGTGCCGATCACGCCGAGCGTGTTGCCCGCCTGGTTGACGATGCCCTGCCACTGGATGCCGAGCTGCTCGGCCTGCGATGCCGTGACTTCGACGATCATCGACTCGATATACACCTGCGCGCGGCGCGCATCGAGATCGTCGATCACGCCGCGCAGGTTGCGGTACACCGGCTCGCTGGCCGTGATGATCAGCGAATTGGTGGACGGATCGGCCTGGATGGTGCCGCCGGTGGTGGGCTGCTGGTTCACGGCAAACGATGCGGAAAACGCGTTGGAGCCGCTCGTGCCGCCAAAGCCGCCCGAGCTTGAGCCGCCGCGGTTGTAGCCGGCGCTGCTGCCGCCGGTGTACTGCCCGCTCTGCGGCAGCGTGGTGTTCTGCGCCGCGGTGCCCGCGGCGACACCCGGTTGTCCGCCGGGCTGGGTGGTGCTGGCAAACGAGGCGTCGGCGGCGACGATGGCGCGCAACGTGGCCGCCAGCTTGACGGCATCGGCATTCTTCAGCGGCACTACCCAGATATTGCCGGGCCGTGCAAACGGCTGGTCGATCTTCTCGATCAACTGGCGCGCCTGCTGCACACGCGCGCGGCTTGAGGCGCGAACCATCAGCGAGTTGCTGCGCGGCTCGGCCACCACGGTGGTGCGCAGCGTGGCGTCGCCAGGCGCGCCACCGCCGGCCCCGCCCGCCGCGGACGGGTCGAGCAGCTTTTGCAGCACCACGGCGGCGTCGCTGGCCACGGCGTTCTTGAGCGGAATCAGTTCCACCTCGCCCGAAGCCGGCGCGTCGACGGCAGCGATGATGCGGGCCAGCCTGCGCAGGTTGTCGGCATAGTCAGTGATCACCAGCGTGTTGTTGGCCGGGTATGCCGTGATGGTGTTGTTCGGCGCGATCATCGGGCGCAGCACCGGCACCAGGTTGTTGGCCGATTCATAGTTCAGGCGGAACACCTGCGTCACGACCTGATCGCCGCGGCTGCTTCCCGCGCCGATCACGGTCGGCGATCCCTGGAGCTTGGCGTCGGCCTCGGGCACCACCTTGGTGAAGCCGTTGGATTCGACCATCGCGTAGCCCTGCATGCGCAGCACGGACCCGAGCGTTTCCAGCGCCTGCGCGCGCGACACCGGCTGCTCGGTCACGAGGTTGACGGTGCCCTTCACGCGCGGATCGATCACGAAGTTCTTGCCCGTGGCCTGTCCCACCGCCTTGACCACCGATTCGAGGTCGGCATTGACGAAGTTCAGCACCACCTGGTCGCGATTGCGCGGCGTGATGTCGTTGGGCTGTGGCGCCTGCTGTTGCGGCTGCGCCCACAAGGTGGCGGGCGCCAGCAGCGACAGGCTGCACAACAGCGCCGTGGCGCGGGCGCAGGCGGTACGGTAGAAGTGGTGGTGTGCTTGCGTTTTCATCATCGGTTCCAAGCGTGCGGCTTCGCGTTTCAGAAGCGCAGCCTCGTAACGTTGTTTTCTGTTCGTCCCAGCAGGCTTAGCAGGCCTGCCAGCTGGGTGGCGGCATCGGGCGCGGCATGCGCCGTGCCTTCAAAGCGCGCCTGTCGGCCCAAGGTGCCGCTGCCCTCCAGGTACAGCGGCCCCGCCGTGGTTTTCAACTGCAGTTTGCCGCCGGCGCCGGTGAGGTCGACGTCCGCGCGATAGCTGCCCAGCGGGCGCAGGCGGCTGACCGCGGCGGACATCTGGTCGAGCTGCACGCTCAGATGTCCGTACTTCTGATTGCCGGCGAAACGGCCTTGCAGCGCGGTCCAGTCGATGCGCATCGTGCCGTCCGGGCGCAGCGTGTTGAACGGCGCGCCGACGCCTTCCAGCAGCGATGCCGGCAGACGCATGCTGCCGGGCTGCACGGTCCAGCCGGCGGGCGACACCGACACGGTGACGGGCGCGGCCATGGTGGCGTCCTGTTCCAGCACCACGCGCAGCGTTCCGCCAAGCAACGGCCAGAACGCCACGTTCCAGGACAGTCGGCCGGGCAGGACAGTGGCCGTCTGGCTGCCCGCCCCCGCCGACAGCGCCAGCGTGGCACTGCCTTGCCACATCGTGCCGGCCGCATCCGCCAGGAGGACGCGGCGCTGCGTTTCGGCGGCGACGCGATCGGCCATCCAGGCGGCAGGCAGCGAAGCGACAATCGTCACGATGACCGTGACGATGCCCAGCAACGCCCAGCGCAGCCGCTGCCAGCCGCGCGGCGTACGCGCGCGGCGGCGGGGCAGGCGCAGTGCTTCGAGGCGCGCCATCAGTTGCGGCCGCCAGCGCCGGGACCTTGCAGCGTCGCCGTGACATTGACCAGCGCGGTGGCGCCGACGTAGCTGATGCGTGCGTCCGTGACCTTCAGCCGCTGCTGGGCGCGCACATCCTGCAGCCAGCCCGCGACGGCGCCGAACGCCGCCTTGTCGAGCTGGACCTGGATGGCGTTGTCGCCGGTGGCGGCCAGCCGGGTGGCCTTCAGGCCGTGCTGGCCAAGGCTGTCCTGCAGCGCCTGCGTCAGCGCTTCACCACGCAGCGAGGGCGCCGGACTGGCCTGCAGCCCGCGCGCCTCTTGCGCCAGCGTTTCCATTTCGGCCAGGTCCGCGCGTTGCGCGGGCAGGTTGCGCATCAGGCGATCGCGGCCGCTGGCGGCCGGCTCCCACAGCACCAGATAGCCGAATACGAGTACCAGAATCAGCGTGCCGCCGCCCAGAATGGCCTGCTCGCGCGGATTGCGCGCGCTCCAGAATGCGCTGAAGCGCTCGCGCCATGGCTCGGGAATGCGCGGACGCAGGCGGCTCAGGCGCGCCGAAAGCGGGCTGGCGGAAGCGGAGCGGATGACGGGTTTCATGCGCCGGCCCTGCCTTGCGCCTTGCCGTCGGCGCGCGATTCCGCCTTGACCGTCCAGCGCGATCCCGGTGGTGTGGCGGCGCCGCCGGCGCGTACCGCCGCGTCGGGTGGGTTCTTGTCTTCGTCCATCTGCAGACCAGCCTGTCGCACGCTATCGCGCAGCGCATTGGTGTTGGTGCCGGGTTTGAGGGTGACGTACAGCGTGCCGGCGCGGTAGTCGAGCTGCTGCAGCGCGTCCGGCGCAAGGTCGCGCGCGGCGTGAGCGAACGTATCGGCCAGCGGCAGGAAGTCGCTGGGCGTGCTGCGTCCGCTGGCGGTGCGCAGCTGTTCCATCTGGCGGCGCATCAGCAGCGCCGGCTCGGCCACGGGCGGCACATTGGGAAACGCGGCGTGCAGCACATCGATCTGGGCCTGTTCCAGGCGCTTCGATTCCTGGCGCAGCATCAGCCATTGCACGTTCATGCCGATGATCTGCACCAGCACGATCGCCACGGCCAGTGCCGCGGGCGCGCGCCAGGCGAGCACGTTCCAGCGATCCATGCGGCCCTGGGCAAACTCGAACTGGGCCAGGTCGATCTGCGGTTCGCGCAGGCAGGCTTCGGCGCCCGCCAGCCATACGCGCCAGTCGTCGGAGATGCGCGAGGCAGAGGGCACCGGGCGTTGCGTACGCAAGGCCTCGATCGGCGCATGGCGCAACGCGGCCTTGTCGCCGTGCCACTGGCCGGCCGGCGCCAGCACCTGCCACGCCGCCAGCGCCTGATCGTTGAGCAGCAGGCCGTAGCCATCGTAAGGGCCGGTGCGCACGGTCAGTTGCCAGAGCCGGGCCGATTCGGCCGAGGTGGGCGGCGGCGCGACGGCGTCAAGCAGCGATGCCGATTGCGCCAGCGCCGAAGCGGCCAGTTCCACCATCAGCGTCGCGGGCTGGGCCTGCTCGTCGGCCGTGGCCGGGGCGGCCGGAATCGACGGCGCTGGCGCGGCAGCCATGTCGGCGGCAGCGGCAGGCACGTCGGCAGCATCGGCAGCATCGGTGGCAGCGGCCAGCGCAGGCTCGGCGGCGGGCGTCTGGTGCGCGGGCGTAAGCGGGGCCGGCGCAGGCGCCGCGGCGGCATCCACCAGCGGCAGGCACAACTGCGCGGGAACGACGTTGCGGCGACGGTGTTTGTGTTCGGCGAATTGGTCGAGCGCCGCGCGCAGCCAGGCGCGATCGGTGACCATCAGCAGGCGGCGGCGCGGCCCGCGTGGCAGGGCCGCGCTATCGAGCGCCGGGCCGAGCGCGATGTGGCACGGTGCCGCGTCCGTGGCCAGCATGTCTTCCACGAGATTCGGCAGCGCCAGGCGCAGGCGGGCGGGCGGCAGCGGCGGCACCATGGCGGCCGTCAGCAGCACGTCGCTGGCTGCGACGATCAGCACAAGACGATCCGCCGCGGGCATTGCCGCGGGCAGTGCGTGGCCTTCGCGCAACAGCTCGGGCGCGTGCGGCAGGCCTGCACGGCGGTTCTTTTCCCCGACGGACGCGCGTACCAGCGCAAAGGGCATCTCGCCAAATTGCCACGGTTGCGGCTGGTCATGCGGCCGGTGCGGCAGGCGGACGTAGAGCGTGGTACTCAAGATTTCCCTGTTTTCATCAAGAATGTCGCGTCGAACGCGCGTGGCGGGCTTGGCATCGCCAGCCGGTCTTTCCGGAGCGGCCTGCTGGCGGAGGGCGCAGTGAAACCAGCCCGCAGCCTGCCGGGCTGGCACAGCAGCATACCTTGCCTGTGTGACTTACATGCGTCAATAGGCGTCACATCCGATTCTGTGAGAGCGTTTGTCCGACACGCGATCCAGTCGGCAACGGCTTGCGGTGCCGCGATTTTTCAGCGTTGTTCCGGCATTGCGTCGGTATCGCGCGTCCAGAGGATCCGCGTGGTGTTGCCACTGCCGAGCACATCGGCGCGCTTCACCAGCGACACCTTGAGGCGTCGCGCGCGGTCGTGCCGGACCAATCCATAGATCAGGAAATAGTGGGTCAGCACATCGAGCGAATTGGGCGTTACCGACGCCTGGGGCGCGATGCTCTGCAGCTGCGAAGTGAGATCGCCGACATTGTTGAAATACGAGCGGTCGCGCTGGCGCACCAGTTCGCGCGCGCGATCGACCGGCAGCTTGTCGATCACGGCGGACAGCACTTCGGCGTCGGCCGTGTTGGCGTTGACCGCCGTGCGCTCGGGTAGCACCGTGACGAATGGTTCCAGCACCGCGACCATGGCGGGCGTGTAGCCCGGGATCGCCAGCAGGTCGTCGGCGCTGTCGGGCGGACGCGGCGCGGGCTGGCCGTTGGTCGGCACGCCCCGGGCGGCGCGCAGGAAATACTGCGCGGTCGGTTCGGCCAGTCCGGCATCGAGGCCCAGCGTTTGAAGCAGACGCCTGTACGCCGTTTGCCACTGCACGTCGATATTGGCTGCACGGCCGGCGCCGTCGGCCTGCCAGGCATAGAGGTTGGTCAGGTTGAAGCGCGCCTGGGCATCGAGGATGCGGCCGGAAACGAACGAGGTCTCGCCGGATTGATCGGTACTGACGCCGGCGCCCAGAAAATCGGACAGACGTGTTTCGGCCACCGGCACCGACCACGGCTCGCCCAGGTAATCGACGCGCGAGCGCCGCTGGTCATCGCGCAGGATCAGGCGCGACCAGTCCACGGCGGCACGTTCGATCCACGCCGCCTGCGCCACCAGCCGCTGGTTTTCGATCGAGCGGATCTGCACCTGCTGACGCCACAGCATGCCCGATACCACCACGACGGCCAGCGCCACGATCAGCAGCGCCGTGACCACGGCGGCGCCGCGCTGCCGCCGCGACAGGCGGGCGGCCAGCAAACGAGAAGCCGGGGAGGGCAAACGCGAGAGAGCGGGGCGGGCGTGGCGATGCATCACATCCCCGTCATGCAGATTTTCTGGAACTGGCGCGGCGCGTCGCCGTCGCCCATACGGGCCAGCACGTTCAGCTCCACGGCGCGGATGGCCGCTGACGAGCTGATGTTGTTGCTGGCCTGCGCGTCGCTGGCGCCGGCGGATTCGATCGCGTTGATCATGGCGCCGCCTTGCGCGAGGGCCACGCGCACGCGGCCCGAATCGATCAGCCAGCCGGCAGGCTCCACCCACGCGCGCGCGGCAAGGCGCTCGGCATCGTTTAGCAACGGACGCACCTGCACGCTCTGGCCGCTCGGGTTGCCGCTCTGGCGCAGCGCGACGAGCGCATTCTGTACGTCGTTGCGCGTCATGGCGGGCCGGCTGGCCAGACGGACCAGGGTGTTGCCGTCCAGGCGATAGGCGACCACCTGCCAGGCAGGCGGCTGGCCCTCGTTGCGGCGATCGCGCACCATCAGCAACTGGTTCGCGGCGAATTCCACGGGACTGGCCTGCAATTGGCCCGGCAGCGCCAGATGTTCGCAATCGGACTGGAACTGGCCGTACAGCACTTTTAGCGCATCGAGCCGTGCATCGTGGTCAGTCAGCCGCTCGCGCGTGCGCGTCAGCGAGTCGAGCGCGCGCCAGCCGATCACGGCCATGACCGCCAGCAGCGTGATGGCTACGAGCATTTCCAGCAGCGTGAAGCCGGCGCGCGCGTGGCGCTTAGAGGGCGTTGCGCGTTTCATTGGGTACCAGGGTGACCAGCCACGCCAGGCGCACGGATTTGTTCGTGGCCGACGGGTAGACCGCAATTTCCACGCGGCGGAATGTCGGATTGGGCGTGCCGGAAACCGATTCCTCGCACCACAGCGGCACGCCGCCCTGCGGGCAGTCGTAGCCGCGCGAGCCCGATTCGGGCCATGTCTTCGACAGGCGCAGCGTGGCCAGATGGTTTTCGGCGCTGAATTCGGCCAGCATGCGTTGCTGTAGCGATGCGCTCGACTCGGTCATCGATCCCATCGCGCGCATGGCGGCGGTCAGCGCCACGGCGAGGATCGTCAGGGCGACCAGTACCTCGATCAGCGTGAAGCCGATCTCGAGGCGGCGGGGGACAGTGCGCATTATGGCGTCACCGTCGCCACGTAGCGGCCGCTGCCGTCGCCTACGATATCGACGCGGATGTCGCCGCGCGTGAGCACCAGCCGCTGCGGCTCATCGATCAGCTCGCGTCCAAAGATCAGTCGCACGGGGCCGGTGCCGAGCTGGCGTCCGCCCTGCACGATTGCGGCGCCGTCGAGCGGCAGCCGCCATTGGCCGGGCGCAAACACGTCGGTGCGGATCGGTAACCAGCCCTGCGGCGTCGATTCCAGGAAGCGCCAGCCGCTGGCGTCGCCCTCCCATGCCAGCGGGCGGGCGCCAAGTTGCGCATCTTCCTGGGCGAGTTCGAACAGGCGGGCAATGCGCTGGCCGTCGTCGAGCACGCGACCGCGGTCGTTTGGCGTGGCGTTGACCGCCACCAGTGAGATAACGATGCCGGCGATCACCATGACCACCAGCAGTTCCAGCAGCGTGAAACCGGCGCGCCGGCGACGCGCGGGCAGGGCGGCCATGCCGCGCAACGTCGCCGGATTCATGGGATCAGGTCGCCTTATTCCCAGTTGCCGATATCGGCATCGTTGCCGCTGCCACCGGCCTGGCCGTCCGCGCCGAAGCTGAACACGTCGATTTCGCCGCGTACGCCCGGGTTCAGATATTGGTAAGGATTGCCCCACGGATCCTTGGGCAGTTTTTCCAGGTAACCGCCGCCCTTCCAGTTGTTGGGGATCGGCTCGGTGGTGGGCTTGTTGACCAGCGCGGCCAGGCCCTGCTCCGTGGTGGGATAGCGGCCGTTGTCCAGGCGATAGAGCTTGAGCGCCTGCATCACCGACGAGATGTCCTGACGCGCCGCGACAATGCGCGCTTCGTCGGGCCGGCTCATGATTTTGGGCACCACCAGCGCAGCCAGCACGCCAAGAATCACGATCACCACCATGATTTCGATCAGCGTGAAGCCGCGAGTGCGGCGGCGAAGGGTTTCGGGCTGCTTGGCGAGTCTGCGCATCGTGTTTGTGCCTGGAGTCTGGGTATGGCCGGAAAGTATAACTCTCGCGGCGTGACTGTTTCGTGTGCAGCACTCTTGGTCGATTCTGACTGGCGACTGATATGTGCGACGCAACAAAAATATTGCATTAGAAATGCACCTTATCTATCATCCGACTCACGATGCAACTGACACGATTTTCCGACTACGCGCTGCGCCTGCTGATGTACGTATCGCGAGGCGACGGCAGCCGGCCGATCACGATTGCCGAGGTCGGCCAGCAATTCGACATCTCGCACAACCATCTTGTGAAAGTGGCGGCGCGTCTGTCGAGGCTTGGCTGGATTGCGGCCACGCGTGGCCGCAATGGCGGACTGCAGCTCGGTCCCGGTGCGGCGCAATTGTCGATCGGCACCATTCTGCGCGAGTTGGAAGGGCACAAATCCATCATCGATTGCGCCGATCCGCCGTGCGCGCTGAACGGCAATTGCCGCCTGAAGCGCGCACTCGATGACGCGGAAGAGGCGTTTTATCGCGCACTCGATGGGATTACCCTGGCCGATGTAGCAGGCAGCCGCACGGCCGAGTCGATCATCCGTCTGCATCGCGATTTCCTGAGCCGGCGAGCGGCTTGAGGTGCGAAGCACACTGCTTCGCCCAAAGGCCGTGCCGGCTTTTTCATGCCCTAAAACATGCATTTAATATGCATTAAAACAGGAGTTTCATTCATGTTGTCCGCTGCTTCCCGCCCCTACATCGATGCCAGCGTACCCGTGCTGCGCGAGCACGGTCTTGCCATCACGACGCATTTCTACCGGGAAATGTTCGCCGCGCGCCCGGAACTGAAGCAACTGTTCAATATGGGCAACCAGGCCAATGGATCGCAGCAGCAATCGCTCGCTTCGGCCGTGTTCGCTTACGCCGCCAATATCGACCGCGCCGATGCGCTGGCCCCGGTGATCGAGCGCATCGTCCACAAGCACGTGGCCGTGGGACTGACGCCGGCGCACTATCCGATCGTCGGCAAATACCTGCTCGAAGCGATCGCCGCGGTGCTGGGCCAAGCCGCCACGCCGCCGCTGCTAGCCGCCTGGGATGAAGCGTACTGGCTGCTGGCCGGCGACCTGATTGCCGCCGAGGCGCGGCTTTACGAGCGCCATGGCGTGGCCGCCGGCCAGTTGCTGCGCGTGCGGGTGGTCAATCGCGAACAGGAGAGCGAACAAGTAGTGGCGCTGTCGCTAGCGGCCGACGACGGATCGCCGCTGCGGGACTTCAAGCCGGGGCAGTACATCAGCGTCGAGGCAATCTTTGCCGACGGCCATCGCCAGTTGCGTCAGTACTCGCTGTCGCAGGAGCGCGGCCTGCCGACGTGGCGCATATCGGTCAAGCGCGAGGCCGGCAATGCGCAGACGCCGGCCGGCGCGGTGTCGAACTGGCTGCACGACAACGCCCATGTGGGCGCCACGCTCAAAGTCAGCACGCCGTGGGGGGAATTCGCGCCCAGTCTCGATGATCGGCGCCCTATCGTGCTGATGTCGGCAGGCATTGGCGTGACGCCGATGGTGTCGGTGCTGCGTACACTGGCGCGTGAAAATCCGCATCGCCCGGTGCTGTTCGCCCACGCCGCGCGCCATGGCGGCCATCACGCGCATCGCCGCGACGTTGCCTGGGCGCGCGAGCGGATGCCCAACCTTCATACGCATGTCAGTTACCAAACGCCCCAGGCCGACGACGTGGCCGGCCGCGATTTCGACCACGCCGGCGAGATGCCGATCGACGCCTTGCTGAAGGCCGAGCGGACCGCCGGGTTCAACGACGCGCAGTTCTACCTGTGCGGCCCGATCGGCTTCATGCAGGCGCAGCGCCGGGCGCTGATTTCCGCCGGCATTCCGGTCAGTCATATCCACCGCGAAGTGTTCGGTCCCGACCTGCTCGACGATCTGCTCTGATCGGTATCGCCGCGGGGTGGCGCGACTGACAGACAATCGACGCATGCGTCTGGTACGCTAGGCGATCCTTGTTCAAGCCGCCTGGCGTACCCGTCCGTGCCCACCCTGATTCGGCCCGCTTTTCGCTTCGATCTTTCCGCCGCCTGGCTGCCGCGCGTGGCCAGCCTCGTGTTGTTTGTGGCGCTGTGCGCGCTGGTCACCCATTGGTTTCTGGTGTTCAGCGCCATGCGCACGATCCCCGTGCCGAAATCCGCGCGCGTGGCCCAGACCGATGCGGTCGAAACCGGGGCCGTTGCCACGTTGTTCGGCGGCAGCGCGCAGGCCGGCGTACGCGACGTGCAGTTGATCGGCGTGGTGGCGGATCTGGACGGCGTCGGCCCGGCCGCGGCCATCCTCTCGCTCGACGGGGGGCCGCCGAAGGCAGTGCGCGCGGGCGCGTCGCTGTCGCCGCAAATCCGGCTCAAGGAAATCCACGGCCGCAATATCGTGATTGAACGAAACGGCGTGCGTCAGGAAATCGCGCTGCCGTTGCAGAACGCTGTCTCGCTGGCGCGCCCTGGCGCGTTGCCGGCCACGCCGCCTGCGGGCGCGGCCGCGCCTTTGTCGACGCCCATGCCGGCGCCGGTGCAAGCCGCGCCGCCGCCGGTCGCCAGCAATCCCGACACGGCGCAGCATGACGAGCCGCCGGGCTTTCCGGCGCCGAATGGCCAGCCGCAGCAGCAATTCCAGCCCGCGCAGCAGGGGCAGCCGCGTCCGATTGGCGAGAATCTTCCGCCGAAACAATGATCCAATCGACGAAACGTGTGTTGCAAACCGTTGCGCAATATTTGACTGTCTTGCGCATGTTTACGCCCCAAGTCGAATCTGTGAGCCCCGTAACATCGTATTAAAAGTGCCAACTTTGAGCGGTTGCCTGCGTTCTAATCCGTACATGCCCAACGTGATGAAAAGGAGCACAGACATGCAACGCAATCACAAGTCGCAGATCTTCAAGAGCTTTATCGCAGCTTCGGCCGCTTTCCTGATGGTGGGCGGCGCCTTCGCCCAGACCGCGGCGCCAGCGCCCACGCCGGCACCGAAAGCCGGCATGCCGGGGCCGCACCATCATATGGGCGGTCCGGGTGAACGGGGCGAACATGGCATGGGCTGGCTGAAGTCGGTCGACACCGACAACGACGGCTCGGTCTCGAAGGCGGAATTCGACGCGCTGTTCAACAAGATCGACAGCAATCACGACGGCAAGCTCGACAAGTCGGAAATGGCGGCCTACCGCAAGACGATGTGGGAGCAACGCCGCACCGAGATGAAGGCCGAATTCGAAGCCAAGTTCAAGGCAGCGGACAAGAATAACGACGGTGCGCTGACGCGCGACGAGTTCAAGGCGGCGTTCCCGCGCATGGCCGATCGCTTCGACAAGCTGGACGCCAACCGCGACGGAAAGGTGACCATGGCCGAGATCCAGGCCGGCATGGAGAAGATGCACAAGGAGCGTGGTGACCGCATGCATCGTCGCGGTCCGGACGGCGCATCGACGCCCGCCGTGCCCTCGCCGAGCGGCAACTGAGTCGGCCACTGATCGCCAACTCAGCCGCAGTCACTACGGCGGCGCGGGGATCCACTCGCAAACAGAACGCGGCTTTCGGGCCGCGTTTTTTATTGGGGCTGGCACCATCCTTGCCTGTGCAACGTGATGCATGCGTCCGCTGCATTCCGTCGCCACACCCGTCTCTAGATGAAATAAATTGCGGAGTTGTGCACGACTTGATAAATTTGCGCAAAAAAATTGCTGACAAACTTATTGCGGAGCAACAAAAACGTGAGCAAGGTGGAGCTGGACAAGATCGACCGAAAAATTCTCGAGGTCCTGCAGACCAACGGGCGGTTGACCAACCTGGAAGTTGCGGAGCGCGTGAACCTGTCGCCAAGCCCTTGCCTGCGCCGGATTCGTCGGCTCGAGGAAATCGGCGTGATCCGCCAGTACGCGGCGCTGCTGGAACCCTACAAGATCGGGCTTGGCCTGCTGGCCTATATCAATGTGCGGCTGGAAAAGCAGGGCGGCACGCCCAAGGGCAAGGCGCCGTTGGACTTGTTCCGTGCGGCGATCCAGACGTGGCCCGAGGTGGCGGCGTGCCACGCCATGACCGGCGAAATGGACTTGCTGCTCAAGGTCTATGTCGAAGACATGGAGCACTTCGCGCGATTCATGCAGGAGCAGTTGCTGGCGCATCCGTCGGTCATCGACGTGCGGTCGAGCTTCGCGCTGGAATCGATCAAGGACACCACGGCACTGCCGGTCGGCAACGGCGCCTGACGGGCAGGCAGCAGGCGACGGCGGCTGACGGGAGCCAACGGGAGCCGGAAAGCAAAACGGCGCACCTATGCGGTGCGCCGTTTTCGTTGGAACTGCCAGCGTTGGTCAGGCGGTGCCCTTTTGCGGCACCAGCGAGCGCCAGAAGCGCAGGCCGAAGCGTCGCGCATCGCGCAGATTGCGGCGCATCAGGTAATCCAGATCCGCAACCTGCTCGTCGATGGCTTCGGTCAGGCGGCTAACGGTGTCTGCGGGCGGCAGTTCAAGGTACGCATCGGCCTCGCCATACGCGTACTGGACCTTCATGCCGGCCTTCTTGGCGATGTGCATCATCGCGGCATTGCGCGAGAGGCAGTGCATGTACAAGGTGCGGACGTTGCTGTTGCGGCCGTGCATGGCGGCGCGCTGGAACAGGGCGCTGCCGACGCCGCGGCCGCGCGCGCTCTTGGAAACCGACACGCCGAACTCCGCCACGCGGCCCTGGGCGTTGTCGCGCAGGTTGGCGAAGTGGCCGACGCCGGCCAGCTCCAGGTGTTCGTCGTACACGCCGAAGACGCTGTCGTGGTCGAAATCGATGCTTTCCACGTACGCTTCGATCACGTGATCGCCCACGGACTGGCCAAAACGGAGCAGGCGATCCTCCTCGCCGAGGGCGAGAAAATGCTTCAGCAGCCGCGAGCGATGGTGGGCTGCCAACTCCCGCACCAGAATGGTGTGGCGTTGGACAGCCTGGCTTGCCTCGGCGGCTCGGCGCAGATCTTCGTCGGTAACGGCGCCGACGGCCTTGCTCAGTTCGAGCGGGTTCACTTGGTTTCCTTCTTTGGGATCAATATAAAAATAGCACTGTCGTGATGATCGGCCTGCCATCGTTGTGATGCAAAATGCCGGATCCGGACAGGGTGCGGGCAAACACTAGGTTGCTGCAACGCGAAAAGTATTGTAGTGGAATTGTCAGTCTGGCGTAAGTATTGCCGTGGACAAACCGGCTCCCGGCATCGACGTGCCGGAAAAAATTCAATCGATTCAATAGTTTGGCGGAATAATGCACACATCACAGCGACCCCGGCTGTGGATTTGCTGCAACGCCGCACGGTTTTGGTGGTCTCCTTTCTGACTCACCCATTAGCTTCCTACATGAACGAGCCACCGATTGTTGTGATCTATGCGCACCCCACGCCGCGACGCTCGCGCGTCAATCATCCGCTTGCCGAGGCGCTGGCCGCCTTGCCGCACGTCGAGGTGCGCGAGCTTTACCGGCTCTACGTCGATTACGACATCGACGTCGTCGCCGAGCAGCGCCTGCTGTCCACCGCTGAAACCGTTGTGCTGCAGTTCCCGGTGCGCTGGTACAGCGTGCCGGCGCTGATGAAGCTCTGGCTGGACGACGTGCTGGAAAGCGGCTGGGCATACGGGCCGGGCGGCACGGCGCTGCGGGGCAAGTCGATGCTGGCGGTGGCCAGCGCCGGCGGCCATGCCGACGCCTACGGTCCCGATGGCGCGCACGGCCACCCGATCGAAGACTTCCTGCTGCCGCTCGAACAGACCGCGCTGCTGTGCGGCATGACGTGGCTGCCGCCAGTGGTCCTGCACGATGCCGATAACGCCGACACCGACGCCGTGGCGCGGCACATCGAGCATGTGGCGCGGCACCTGACGCCGCCGCCGTTGCCCCCCGAGACGCAGGAATGGCCAGCGACCGAGGCGGCCGAGGAGGATGCGTCGTGAATCAGCATGATTTCCTGATCGCGCTACTGGTATTTCTGGTGGCGGCGGTGGTGGCCGTTCCGGTGGCGCGACGCTTCCAGCTGGGCGCTGTGCTTGGTTACCTGATTGCCGGCGCGGCGATCGGTCCGTTTGCGCTGCGACTGGTCACCAACGTCGAATCGATTCTCCATTTTTCCGAGTTCGGCGTGGTGCTCATGATGTTCGTGATCGGCCTCGAACTCGAGCCGCGCAAGCTCAAGGCGCTGCGCAAGTCGATCTTCGGATACGGGTCCGCGCAGATGGTGGCTTGTGCACTGGCCATCGGCATCGCCGCCGCGCTGTTTGGCGCGCCGTGGCAGATCGCGCTGGTGGCCGGTCTCGGGTTGGCGCTTTCCTCGACGGCAATCGCCTTTGCCACGCTGGCCGAGCGCAATCTGATGAACACGGGCGCTGGCGCGGCCAGCTTCGGCATCCTGCTGTTCCAGGATATTGCGGCGATCCCGATGATCGCGCTGCTGCCGTTGCTCGGGGCCGATGCGGTGGGCGCGGCCGCGCATGGCCCCGAGAACTGGCAGACCGCCGGCAAGGCGGTGGCCGTGATCGGCGCCGTGGTGGTCGGGGGTCGTTATCTGGTGCGGCCCGCGCTGCGCATCATCGCCCGCACGGGCATGCGCGAGATGTTCACGGCGTTTGCGCTGCTTTTGGTTGTGGGCATCGCGCTGATGATGGACGCGGTGGGTTTGTCGATGGCCCTCGGCACGTTCGTGGCCGGTGTGCTGCTGGCCGATTCCGAATACCGCCACGCGCTGGAGGCAGATATCGAGCCCTTCAAGGGCCTGCTGCTCGGACTGTTCTTCATGGCCGTGGGGATGTCGATCGACTTTGGCATTCTGGCGCAGGCGCCGGGCAAGGTGCTTGGCCTGGTGGCAGCCTTCGTGCTGATCAAGACATTGGTGCTGACGCTGCTGGCGCGGCGCTTTGGCGTCGCGCGCGGACAATGGCTGCTGTTCGGGCTGCTGATTTCGCAAGGCGGCGAGTTTGCATTCGTGGTGTTCTCCGAAGCCCGGACCGTGGGGCTGCTGCCACCGGAAACGGAGGCGCTGCTGGTGCTGATCGTGGCGCTGTCGATGGTGGCCACGCCGCTGTTGCTGCTGCTGTTCGACCGCCTGCTGGCGACGCGCCTGAACGCGATGTCGCAGCGTCCCGACGATGAGATTACCAACCAACACAACCCTGTGATCATTGCCGGATTCGGCCGTTTCGGCCAGATCATCGGGCGCTTGCTCTATGCACAGGGCATCGGCGTGACGGTGCTCGACCATGATCCGGATCAGATCGAATTTCTGCGCCAGTACGGCTTCAAGATTTTCTATGGCGACGCCACGCGCATCGACCTGCTCGAAGCCGCGGGCGCTGGCGAGGCGAAGATCCTGATCGTGTCGATCGAGGACATGGACGACAACCTCGCGCTGATCGACAAGGTGCGCCACCGCTGGCCGGACCTGAAGATCTACACGCGCGCGCGGCACGTGTCCCATGTCTACCAGCTCAAGGACCGGGGTATCGAGAACTACGAACGCGAGATGTTCGAAGGCTCGCTGATGCTGGGCCGCCGCGTGCTGGAAGGGCTCGGCTTCGACCGTGTCGAGGCGCGCAGCGTGGCGCTGCGCTTTCGCCGCCACAACATCCAGGGGATCGACCGCTTCTACCCGTTCTACAAGGACCAGAAGAAGTTGGTCTCGCTGGCCAAGCAGGCGCGCGACGAGCTCGAGGAGATGTTCCGGCAGGACCGGGAACAGCGCCAGAAGCGCGAAGAGGCGGAGTGGTCCTAGCGTGCGGCGCCGGGCTTGCCGGGCGCCAGGCCATGTTCGAGGAGATCGACCACCATGTCGGCAAACTGCGCGTAGGACAGCTTGCCGCCCGGCTTTAGCCAGGTGAACGTCCAGTTGATCATGCCGAAGACGGTCATGGTCAACGCGGTCTGATTGTCGTGTGTGACGCGATCCGGGTATGCCAGGCGCAGCAGGCGCGAGAACGCGGCCACCACATCGCGCTCGCGCATCAGAATCTGATCGCGCTGCTCGTCGGCCAGGAACTTCACGTCGTTGATCAGCGCGATATGGCGCGTCTGCGAGGTTTCGTATTCGGCCAGAAAAGCGCGAAGCAGGTGCCCGAAGGTATCGCGATGGCTGCGGCCCTGCCGCTCGCCCGCCGACTCCACGTCGAGGACGATCTGCATCAGCTGCCGCGTATAGCGGTCCAGCAGATCGAAAAGAATCGCTTCCTTGCTTTCGTAGTAGTGATAGAGCCGCGCCTTCGACGTGCCGCAAGCTGCGGCGAGGTCGGACATCGAGGTGCTCGGATAGCTCGTGGCGGCGAATGCAGCGGCCGCCAGGTCAAGGATCTGCTCGCGTTGCGCCTCGAAGTCGGGCGCTTTGGTTCTGGCCATAAGGGTCGGATCGGTCCGCCTGTTGAAACTGCTGGGGTATCACCCCGCGCTGGCGGAGAGATGATTGCGACGGATTTCGCAGGATTCGAGGCTTTCCGGGTTGCCGCGCAGCACCAGCTGGCCAGTGCTGACCAACTCGCGGCAGCGCCAGAAAACGAACCAGTCGCTGGTCAGAAGGCCTTCCACGGCCCCCATCACGCTGCCCACCACCTGCGCCGCCGGCGTCCAGTCCGCGGGCGCACGTTCGAGGATGACATCGTCCACGTTGTGGTAGGCGGCCGGCACCAGCGTGTTGCCCTTCCACAGGCGCACGTCGGCATTTTCCTTCACGTTCTGTTGCCACTCGTACCCGAGCCGGCCCAGCCGCAGCACCGACACCGGCGCGATCGTCGAAAAGCGGCGCGCGAGGCGGGAGGCCGGATACATGCCGATGGCGGTGAGGCTCCCATGCGCCGGCGTTTCCAGCTCGCGCAGGTCCATCGCCACTTCGTTGATGCGTTGGGGCGTCTGGTAGAGATGGAACACGACACGACGCAGCATCAGTTGATCCGACGCACTCTGACCGTGCCAGATCGCCACTTCCATATCGTCGCGGCGCAGTTGCTGGAACTGGTCCAGCGCCTGGCGCATTTCGGCCGCGAAGTCGATGTCCGAATGCGGCGCCACCCGCTGCCAGAATCCGGAGCGAATCAGGCCGGTGCTGTCGATATCGGCGATCGGACCGACGGCAAGGTCGTCGCGCAGGACCACCACCGGATCGGGCCGGGCCGCTTGGGCCAGCGCCTGGCGCAGCGTGTTGCCCGCGACATCGCCGTTGACGACATGGATATATTGCATGACCGTGATTGTATAGGGTGCGACGGGTCCCGGACCGTCGGTCGCGGCCGCCAGCACCGCCGGCAGGCGGTCGCCTGGCAGGGCGATGCGACGCATGAAGCGTGTTCCGCCATTGTAATCACGGCATGCGGTTCATCGGACATCGGCGCCTGTCCGACATGTGGGGTTCCCGCCATAGCGGTGCGATGCGGCTTGACACCCTTGCGGGACTGCCGCAAGGCCGTGCCCCACGGACTATCGTTCGTCGTAGCTAACCACCACGCGCGGGGTCAACGCGCGCGCCTGACAGGTCAGCACGAAGCCCTTCTCCATTTCCCACGGCTCCAGCGTGTAGTTCTTCTCCATTTCTACCTTGCCTTCCAGGACCTTGGCGCGGCAGGTGCAGCAGACCCCGCCCTTGCAGGCGTAAGGCAGGTCGAGCCCCGCGGCCAGCGCGGTGTCCAGCACGTTGGCGTCGGCCAGCGGCAGGCGCATCTTGTGCTGCTTGCCGTCCAGCACCACCACCAGTTCCGCGGTGCCGGCCAGGTCCGTGTGCACGGGCGCGGCGGGCCGCGGCTGGCCGGTCGGCACGCCGAAGCGCTCGGCGTGAATCTTGTGCGGGTCGACGCCGGCGTCTTTCAGCGCGCCTTCCACCTCATCGATCATCGAAGCGGGGCCGCAGACGAAAGCGGCGTCGATATCGTCCACCGGCAGCAGGGTTTGCAGGAAGGCGGCGACGCGCTCCCGGTCCAGCCGGCCGTGCAGCAGATCCACTTCCTGCGGCTGCCGCGACAGCACGTGATAAAGCGTGAAGCGCGACAGATACTGGTTCTTCAGATCTTCGAGCGCTTCGGAAAAGATGATGGTGTCGACGCTGCGGTTACCGTAGACCAGCGTGAAACGGCTGTTCGGCTCGACGGCCAGCGTGGTGCGGATCAGCGACAGCACCGGCGTGATGCCGCTGCCGGCGGCAAACGCCACGTAATGGCGCGCCGCGTCCGGGTCCAGCGGCACATGGAAGCGGCCGTCCGGCGTCATCACATCGAGCATCTGGCCCACCGACACATGGTCGTGGATCCACGTCGAGAACACGCCGTCGTCGACCAGCTTGACCGCCACCCGCAGCTCGCCGCGCTGGTCGTAGTCCTGCACGCCGCAGCAGATTGAATAGGACCGGCGGACGTCCTTGCCGTCGACCGGGGCCTTCAACGTGAGGAACTGGCCCTGCGTGAAACGGTAGGCGTCGCGCAGGTCGTCCGGCACGTCGAACGCGATCGATACCGTATCGGAAGTTTCCGGACGAATGTGCGCCACGCGCAGCGGATGGAACTGTGGGGTCATGGTCCGTCGGGCTCAATAGGGTTTGAAGTAATCAAACGGCTCGCGGCAGTCGAGGCAGCGATAGAGCGCCTTGCAAGCGGTGGACGCAAAACGCGACAGCTCCTGTGTGTGAACGCTGCCGCAACGCGGGCATGCGACCGATTCGGCTGCGACGGCCGCGCGCGGCACAAAGCGCAGCGGACGCCCGCGATCGGCATGGGCGGCGGGGGCGGCGGGGGCGGCGCACTGCTGTGGCGGTGCGATGCCGTAGGCGCGCAGCCGGGCGCGGCCGGCTTCGGTAATCCAGTCGGTGGTCCAGGCGGGCGCCAGCACGGTGCGCACGCGATATGGCGCAAGCGCCGCCGCGGCGAGCGCCGCGCCAACGTCTTCCTCGATCTGCGACATCGCGGGACATCCGGAATAGGTCGGGGTGATGATGGCTTCGATGGTGACGCCATCGGCGGCAATCGTCAGGTCGCGCAAGATGCCAAGATCGCGGATCGACACGACGGGGATTTCGGGATCCGGCACGGCCTCCAGTACCTGCCAAGCGCGCGCGATCCGGTCCTGCGGCGTCGCCGTGGCGGCCGGATGCGATCGTGGGCCAGTCTGCGCAGAAGTAGGTGCGGCAGTGGGCGCAGTGGGCGCAAAGGTCGGCGCAAACGGCGAAGCTGGCGACGCTCCAGCAGCCGATGCCGGGGTGCAGGCCGGTGCGCGATTCATGGCGGTCACCATTGGGCGCCAGGATGAGCCCGCGCGAGGCTTTGCATTTCGGCCAGCAGATAGCTCATGTGCTCGGAATGCAATCCGTGCTTGCCCGTCGAGACAAAGGCGCTTGGCGCCGGCCGCTGCAGCGTGGCGTCTTCGAGCGTGGCGTCGAGCGTTGTTTCCCAGACGTCGCGCAGATCGGCCGTCGGCACGCAAACGCCCTGCGCGGCGGCCTCGCGTTCCACGTCGTCGGCGGCGAAGCATTCGTTCATGTAGGGAAGCAGATGATCGAGCGCGCGTTGCATGCGGTCGTGCGATTCGTCGGTGCCGTCGCCCAGGCGCACCACCCAGTCGGCCGCATGGCGAAGGTGGTAGCGCACTTCCTTTGCCGACTTGGCCGCGATGGCCGCAAGCTGCGGATCGCTGCTGTGTTCGAGCGCGGGCCACAACTCGGCCATCAACGCGCTGTACAGGAAATTGCGCATGATCGTCACCGCATAGTCACGGTCCGCACGCGCGGTGCCGGCCAGGGCGCCGTGATGCGGCAGTTCCTGCAGCGTCCAGTTACGGAAATCGCGCTCGTTGCGAAAGTACGCGTAGTCGTCTTCGTGACGCTCGCGGCCCGTCAGGCGGCCTTCGAGCACGCCCGCGTGGCCGTAGAGCAGGCGCGCCTGGCCGATCAGGTCGAGGCTGATATTGGCCATGGCGATATCTTCCTCGAGCGCCGGGCCGTGTCCGCACCATTCGGCATTGCGTTGTCCGAGGACCAGCGCGTTGTCCGCCAGCCGCAGCACGTATTGCAGCGGCGCGGTGCGGGCCAGCGGCAGGCTGGCGATCGCGTCGTGAAGTGCGTCGTCGCGGGCATCGATCGGTTGCGTCATGGTGCGCGGCCTTACATGTGATTGACTTCGTCTGGAAGCTGGTAGAACGTGGGATGCCGGTAGATCTTGTCGGCTGCGGGATCGAACAGCTCGGACTTTTCGGCCGGCGCGCTGGCGGTAATGGCCGACGACGGCACCACCCAGATCGACACGCCTTCCTGCCGGCGCGTGTACACGTCGCGCGCCATATGGAGCGCCTGCTGCGCGTCCGCCGCATGCAGGCTGCCGCAGTGCTTGTGTTCCAGGCCCTGCTTGCTGCGGACAAAGACTTCCCACAGCGGCCATTCCCTTTGTTGTGTCATGGTGGTTCTCCTGCGGCTTATGCGGCCTTGGCCGATGCGTCGCGCCGTGCGCGCTTGCGGGCGTGCGCCAGCGCGGCGTCGCGCACCCAGGCGCCGTCCTCGTGCGCCTTTACGCGCGTGGCCAGGCGTTCCCGATTGCACGGGCCGTCGCCATTGATCACGCGCCAGAATTCGTCCCAGTCGAGCGGGCTGTAGTCGTAGTGCCCGCGCTCGGCATTCCAGACCAGGCCTGGATCGGGCAGCGTCACGCCCAGCACCTTGGCCTGTTCCACCGTGGCGTCGACGAATTTTTGACGCAGGTCGTCGTTCGAAATGCGCTTGATTCCCCAGGCCATGGTCTGCGCGCTGTTGGTCGATGCCGCATCGGGCGGACCGAACATCATCAGCACCGGAAACCACCAGCGATTCACGGCGTCCTGCACCATGTCGCGCTGGGCCTGCGTGCCGCGCATCATCGCCAGCAACGCGTCGAAGCCCTGGCGCTGATGAAACGACTCTTCCTTGCAGATGCGGATCATCGCGCGCGCATAGGGCCCATACGAACACCGGCACAGCGGGATCTGGTTCATGATCGCCGCGCCGTCGACAAGCCAGCCGATCACGCCCACGTCGGCCCATGTCAGGGTCGGATAATTGAAGATCGACGAATACTTGGCGCGGCCGGCGTGCAGCGCATCGACGAGGTCATCGCGCGACGCATTGAGCGTTTCGGCCGCGCTGTACAGGTACAGACCATGGCCGCCTTCGTCCTGCACCTTGGCCAGCAGGATCGCCTTGCGCTTGAGCGAAGGGGCACGGCTGATCCAGTTGCCCTCGGGCTGCATGCCAATGATTTCCGAGTGGGCGTGTTGCGAGATCTGGCGGACCAGCGTCTTGCGATAAGCGTCAGGCATCCAATCCATCGGCTCGATCTTGGCGTCTTCGGCCATGCGCGCATCGAAGGCCGCCTGACGTTCGTCCGGGGTATCGACCGACGCCAACGCGGCAGGGGTCTGGCCTGGCAGGTCTAGGCTCTGTGTGTACATCACGTCTCCTTGGCTTTTCGTCTGTCTGGACGGGGCGGCCTGTCGAGGCTGTATGGCATTTGGGGGTGTAGCGGTGCGGATACTATATATATAAACCGACCGGTCGGTCAATTTAATGGCGCTCTGCTCCGGAGGATTTTTGAGAATCGGCTCACGACGTGAGGCCGGCGTCATGTGTAGTATCGAGCTTCAATCTTCTACCGGAGGGCATTGGAAATGGCGAGCAACACTTACAGCAAGATCGTGGTGGCAGTGGATGGCAGCAGCACTTCGGATCTCGCCCTGCAGGAAGCGATCCGCGTGGCCAGCGGCAGCGGCGCCACGGTCCTGGCTCTCTACGTGGTCGATAACGGCGTGATGCTGTTCGACGCCGGCTTCTATGATCCATCGCAGATCGAGCGCGCCTATGTGGACAGTGGCAAGAAATCGCTCGAAGCGGCAGGGCAAGTGCTCGGCGCAGCAAACGTGAAGTTCGAAACCAGACTGGTGACGGAGCCGGCCGTGATCGGCGATATCGCCGGTTCGATCAACGCCGCAGCGAAGGAATGGGGCGGCGATCTGCTGGTGATCGGCACGCATGGCCGCCGCGGCGTGCGGCGGCTGGTGCTGGGCAGCGTCGCGGAAGCGGTGATTCGTCAGTCTACGATGCCGGTGTTGCTGGTGCGCGGCCGGGAAACCGACGCCTGAAGCAGGCGCCGGCCGATCGGTCTCGGGCTACCCTGGACTCGCTTGCCGATGTCAGCCTGCAAAGCGGAAATGACCGCCGCGCAGGACGATCTCGCGCGCTTCGGTCAGCTCGAACATGGTTTCAGCGAGCTGTTCGATGCGCGTGCGATTGTTCGTGAACGCGTGGACCAGATCCTCCTCACGCGCGGAACGTGCCCCGCAATACGCCTCCAGAGCTTCCGCGGTGACTGAATACTGGGACCGATTGCCGTTGACGGTGGCCGGACACGACAGTGTCAGGCTGGCGCCACAGTAGGTGGGATTGCTGTTGGGAAAGGTGATATCGACCATGGCGCACCTCGTCTTGCCGGAACGGGGAAACGGCGAATATCCCTTCAATATAGGCAATCGCCGCCATCCGGCAAGGCGCAGCAGCTGTATGTCGACAAGACCTCCTGGCCGCTTGCCCTGAGTCTAGCCGGCGCGCAAGCCGGTAAGACGCCCGCGGTTGGCCGCTGCCTGCCTTGCCGCGAGGGTGCGTAACGCAGCGACCGTCCGGTGCGCCGTATCGATATGGGAATCGGCGTAGACGGCTTGTTCCGCCAGAAAGTGCTCGAGCGGAGCGTTGTCCGGTGTGAGCGGCGTGAGGCGAAGGGGTGCGACTACGGTGGTAACGCCGGTACTGCCCGGCCGCACGGCGACTTCGGCCAGCCGCGCCTCAAGGTCGACGAGCAACGCCTGGATCGCCGCTCCGGGGCTTGAAGGGTGTTCGCCCGATTCGACCGCTGCCCGCACCAGGCCGGCCAGTGACGCCATCTTCCGGGTCAGGATGAGCAAGGCGTTGTGGCTGCTGGCAAGGCCGGGATCGAGCTCTTCCGCACATTGTGCCAATGTCATCTCGGCTTGCGTGGAAGCACGACCGGCAGAAATGCGTAACGCCTCAAGTCGCGCATGTGACGGGGAAATTGCCCGTGCCGCACTGAACGACGCGCGCAGATACACCGCGTTGACGGCCAGGGCATCGAGACTATGACGGAAGGCGCGGGACAATTCGGCGCGCGGCGCCAGCACATAGTAGCTAGCCAGCGCGATCAGGCAGCCGATTGCCGTATCGAGCCCGCGCAAGGCTGCGACATGGCTGCTGCTGGACGCGGGCTCCCCCAGCCACGAGAACAGGATGACAGCCGGCGTCAAACAAAACGCAAAGCCGCCCGCATTGCCTGCCAACCGCAATGCATAGGCCCCGGCGAGGAACAAGGTGCTGATGCCAAGCGCAAGCGTGGGCGTGAGGTGGGCAAGGCCGATGGCGCACGCCAGCAGCGCACCGGCGAGGGAGCCTGCAAACCGGTGGAACGAGATTTGTCGCGTGGTTTGCAAGCGTGGACTGAGCACCATGATCACGGTGACTGCGACCCAGTAGCCATGATCAGCCTGGAGCAGTTGCGACGGCAGGAGGCTGAGCGCGCCAGCCAACGCCAGGCGTATGGCGTGGCGCGACACCCGTGCGTCGCGCGCCGCCACATCGGCCAATGCGTGACCAAGCCGGTCCACCATGCGCGCAAGGCCGCTACTTGGCCAGACAAAGGTGTCGCGCCAGCGATCGAAGGATGGCTGCTTCGCCAGCGCCGCCAGCGCGGACTGATAGGTGGGCGGCGCGCTCGCGTTGGCGCGCTGGGCGACGAGGCGCCGCAGATCCGCGCCCAGCATCGCGCTGAGTGCCGGTAAATCCGGCGCATGCGGGGCAAGCGCCTGTTGAACTTGCTCTAGCGTGTCGGCCAGGCACCGCGCGGTATAGGCCAGCGGCAAGCCGTGTCCGGTGCTGCAGCCGGCACGGTCGCGCAGTTCGCCTGCGACGATCAGCAGGCCAAAGATTGCGTCCGCAACGTGCACCGCATAGGCGTAGTGGAGCAGGCCGATGGGATCGAACATGCCGCGGCGGGCGATGACGGCCGCACGCGCGGTTTCGATGCGTAGCCGGATTTCCTGCTTGTAGGCCGCGGTGTCCTGCGTGGGCGACGTGGCGAGACATTGCGCAAACCGCAGGAGCACGCTGTAGACGGCGATGATTTCCATACGCGGTCGCGTATCGCGCTGCGAGGGAATCAGCACAAGACTCACCAGACACGCAAACAGTCCGCCGCGCAGGAAGTCAACGCCGGCCATCCAGACATGAGCCGGCGTCGATGCACTGAGCGTCGGCTGCAGGCATGCCGCGATAAGCACCACGTAAAGCAGCTTGGCGCACAGCGCAGCCGCCGGACCCCGGATCTCTGCCAGTCCCGCAACCAGTCCCGCGGCGATTACGACGGCCAGCGCGGTCAGCGGCGACGCCGACAGGCTCGCCCCAAGCATGCTGGCAAGCGCACCGCCGACACCCACGGTGCCGAGCGCGCGAATGCGCGAAGCCGCCGTGCCTTGTCGGTCGGCCAGGCATGTCCAAATTGATGCCGTGGCGGACCACAGGTAGCCGGCGTCGGAGGTCAGCCAGGCGGTGCCGGCCAGCGCGAAGAAGGAGAGCGCGTAGACGATGCCCCGGCGGGTTGCTGCAGAGTCGGGGCAATAACGAAGGGAGCGCGGGGCGCGGCGCATGGTGAAGAGTGCGAGACCTGAGGTCTCAGGGTGAGTACCGATAGCACTCTAGATTGACCATTGCTGCATTGCAACAATGGCGACCGAAACCGTTGTTTTGCGCCTCACCGGTGCCCCGTTGCACCAGAAGGGAGAATGCGGGTGCGGAACGGGGCAGGTGCCCTATTCGTGAGGTGTTTGAAACCAAAACCGCCGCTCTCTGCGACGATTCCGCAAATTTTGGGTAAAAAAAACCCGCGCAGGTTGTGCGCGGGTTGGAATCCACCGAGGTGGTGGAGGAGACAGACTTCAATATACACGACTTGCTGCGACGCACCAAGTGCTGCGCATATAAATGTATTGGAAAGCGCGCATTGATGTTGTCGTCGTACAACAAGTCACCGGAACAGGTATCCAATCCACACCGCCGATATCAATCCGACACCATCCGCGAATAGCGCACACGCGAGCGCATGGCGTGTATTGCGCACATTAACGCTGCCGAAATAGACGGCGAGCACATAGAACGTGGTTTCCGTGGATCCCTGGATGATCGCGGCCAGCCGGGCCTGAAAGGAATCGACGCCATAGGTCGCCATGATGTCCACCATTAATCCGCGCGCGCCCGCGCCTGAGAGGATCTTCATCAACCCCACCGGCAGGGCTGGAACGAATGCGGTGTCCACACCCAGCCAGGTAAAGGCGGAGGTCAGGCCGCGCAGGACCACATCCATGCAACCGCTGGCGCGAAACAGTCCGATGGCCACGAGAATTGCGACTAGATACGGAATGATCTGTACGGCAACGCCGAAGCCTTCCTTTGCACCGTCTATGAAGGCGTCGTAAACATTCACCCCGCGGATGGCGCCGCAGACCAGAAACAAAATAATCAACGAGAGAAGGAATCCGCTTCCTGCCAGGGCGGCCAATTGGCTGACCTGATCGGGCGGCGCGTGCCGCAGCCAGACAAACAGGCCGCCCACCGCCGCACACATCACGGAAAAAGCCGCAAGCACGGGAAGTTTGAAGAGATTGAGCCGCTGCACCCACGCTACCGCGAGCAGGCCGGCCAGGCACGATGCACCGGTTGCCAGCAAGGTTGGCAGGAAAATATCCGCCGCATTGAAATTCACCAACCCCTGCTTGACTGCCATCGCCTGGCGGATGGCAATTACCGAGGTCGGAATCAACGTCAAGCCGGCGGTATTCAGCACGATGAACATAATCTGCGCATTCGTGGCCGTAGCGGGTTGACGGTTCAGTGTCTGGAGCTCGCGCATGGCTGTCAGACCGAGTGGGGTAGCCGCGTTATCGAGCCCCAGCATATTGGCGGAAACGTTCATCATCATCGCGCCCTGGGCCGGGTGGCCAGCTGGTACCCCGGGGAAGAAGTGGCGCAATAGTGGATTGACGCAGCGTGCAAACAGGTCGATGACACCTGCGCGTTCGCCAATGCGCATAATGCCGATCCATAGGCTCATTACGCCGACGAGTCCAAGCGAGATCTCGAACGCAGTGCGCGAACTGTCGAAAAGAGACGTCAGCATGGCGGGAAATACCGTGGTATCGCCGCCAATAAGCCGCACGCAGGCGGCTACAAAGGAAACCAGGAAGAATCCGAGCCAGACGAAGTTCAATGCCATCGACGTAGGAGAGGCTGTTAGGAGGCTTCGCCGCAACGTCCGCGGCGAAGCTTCGCATCATAGCCTGCATGTCTCAGGCGATATCGGCGCCGCGTTCCGCCAGTAGTGCTCGCAGGATTAAGCGATGGCAGCGGGCTTCGTCCTCGCAATAACAACCGAGCGAAAAGTTTGTCTGGTGCGAAAACGCAGCGAGCAGGTCAAGCGTGCGGTTTGGGTCTGGCTGCGCCATCTCGGCGCGAAAATGCTTTTCGAATGCGCGCCAGGCCTTCTCGTCTTTCGCGGACTGCGCCTGGGCGACCAACTCGGCCGAAGGGGACAGGACCGGATACCAGACGTCATAAAAATCTCGGCTTGCAAACTCTGCCTTCGGCACTCCGCGCGGCGGACGGCGCACCGTACCGAGGCGCAACCCTTCGTGTTCTTCACGCGGCTCCCCGAGCCTGACGATTCGAATGGTCATTTTTTGCTGCCCCGGGTCAGGCCGTTTCAGCGGGCGATAAGCCCAGATCGTGAATCATGGTGTCGCGCATCACGAACTTCTGGACCTTGCCGGTTACCGTCATCGGCATCTCCTCCACGAATCGTATATAGCGCGGGACCTTGTAATGGGCGATCTGGTCGCGGCAGAAATCGCGGATCTCGCCCTCCGTAGCATGCTGGCCGGGTTTGAGGACGATCCACGCGCACACCTCTTCGCCGTATTTGGAATCGGGCACGCCAAACACCTGTATCGCCTGCACTTTGGGGTGGCGAAACAGGAATTCCTCGATTTCACGCGGGTAGATGTTCTCCCCACCTCGAATCAGCATGTCTTTCACGCGACCCACGATGTTGCAATAACCCTCGTTGTCGAGGGTGGCCAGATCGCCGGTATGCATCCATCCGTCACGAATCGCTTCGCGCGTGCGGGCGTCGTCGTCCCAATATCCGAGCATCACCGAATAGCCGCGCGTACAAAGCTCACCGGTTTCCCCGCGTGTCACGATCTCACCTGTGGCGTCGACGATCTTGCATTCCAGATGCGGCTGCACACGTCCCACGGTGGCAACCCGCTTGTGGAGTGGATCGTCCGTGGCGCTTTGAAATGAAACCGGGCTAGTTTCGGTCATGCCGTAGGCAATCGTCACTTCCGCCATATGCATATCGGTAACGACGCGCTTCATGACCTCGATGGGGCATGGTGCGCCGGCCATGATTCCGGTGCGTAATGTGGAAAAGTCGAACTTCCCAAAATCGGGATGGTCGAGTTGGGCAATAAACATCGTCGGCACCCCGTGAAGCGCCGTGCAACGCTCTTCGGACACGGCGCGCATGGTGGCCAGTGGGTCAAATGCTTCGCCCGGGAAAATCATGCAGGCCCCGACCGAAACGCAGGCCAGTACGGAAAGCACCATGCCGAAACAGTGATAAAGCGGAACGGGAATACATAGTCGGTCGGACGCGCCCAGTTTCATTGCCATTGCAACGAAGCGCCCGTTGTTGACAACGTTGTGGTGCGTAAGCGTGGCGCCTTTGGGATTTCCCGTCGTTCCGCTCGTGAACTGAATGTTGATCGGGTCATGGGCATCCAATTGCCGCGAAATGGCGTCGAGGTCGGCTTGCGATGCGATTTTCAGGAGATCGTTGTAGCTGAGCATCCCGTCGGTGCGCTCAGTTCCCATTCGCACCACGAACCGAAGGTGCTGCAGCCTCGCTGCGCGGAGCTGGCCAGGTGCGCACTGCGCGAGTTCCGGCGCCAATGCAAGAAGCATCCGCAAATAGTCACTCGATTTGAAGTTGGCGGCGGTGATGAGCATCTTCACGCACGCCTTGTTCAGCGCATACTCGAGCTCGGCCTGCCGATAGGCCGGGTTGATATTCACGAGGATGGCGCCGATACGGGCGGTAGCAAACTGTGTAACCAGCCATTCGGCGCGGTTTGGCGACCAGATGCCCACTCGGTCGCCTCGGGCAATCCCGTGCGCAAGCAAGCCGGTGGCGAGTCTGTCGACCTGATCGGCAAACTGGCGCCATGTCCAACGAATTCCCTGTTCGCGGAAGGCTACAGCGTCACCTTCGGGATTTGCCTCGACAGCGCGAGCCAATAACGCGGGAATGGTGTCGTCGGATAGCGGAATATCGGTCGCACCGGTCACTAGCGAGCGATCGGCGGCCACGGACTGATTCATGGTGTCTCCTTCAACTGCGTCTTTTCATAGTAGGAGTCGACTTCTTGCCGCCCTCCGGTTGGCAGCTTAGGACAGTTCCCTGCGCAAAGTTGTCCCCGCCGCGACAGTTGCCACGGTTGGTATTCGGGCGCATTGGAAAGCAATGACGATCTTTTTAAAGAAAGCGCTTGCGCAGACGGCGGTAGTCCACTAATATTCGCCCCCTCGCAACACGAAGCGCGCTGCCAAGGCAGTG
>NZ_JBXALD010000015.1:0-116033 GCF_058799075.1 Cupriavidus sp. GW822-FHT06G04
CAGGCATTGGAACACGTGGGTCAAATTTCGATGAAAACTACGTACGGCAGTGGGTCAGTTTTGCGTGCACATCAACAGTCCCTCTCCAAATTTATCTCCGGCGCCTGCGTCGGCGTGGGTCTAGCGGCCGCTGCCCCTTCCATCCTGAAGTCGCTAGGCCTGATCGCCTCCTGTGTCGGTTTCTGACATGCGCAAGCACCACGTAAGCATCGGCCTGTCCATGCCGCGCCTGATCGCTGGCGCAGTACGAAGTCTGGCTATCGCCAATGGGACGATTGTCGCGCTCCTGATCTACGTCACATATCGGAGCGGCTGGCAAATCCCGCTGGCAGTTTTCGTCTATGGCCTGTGCAGCCACGCACTGCTGGCGTGGCTGACGAGTCGTGATCCGTGGTGGAACCAGATCCTGAACGTCTACAACCAGTACGGAGACCTGTACGAGTCGCTGCCATGGCACGGCAAGTCTCACGCGGTGTTCCGCCGCCCCTATGGCTTTGACAGCGACCTGCCATGCTGAAGCTGAAACGACGGCCGCTGGCGGAAATCGCGCCGTGGCTCACCTCGATTACTCCCGAGCTCATCCTGAACAAGGACGGATCACTGCTCGCTAACTACGAATTCCGTGGTGTGGATGCCGATAGCGCGGACGCGAGCGACATCACCTCCGCGCGAGACCAGCTCGACCAAGCGTGCCGCTCCTTTGACAACCGCATCACAGCTTGGTGGCGCCTGACGCACCGACGTACCAAGGGATACGTCGACGGCGAGTTCAGCAACGGAACGGATGCACGTCTCGACGCGCTCAACCGCGCCCACATGACCACGGGCAGGTATTACCGCAATGCGCATTCGCTGAGCATCGCCTATACCCCCGAGACGGGCGTGGCCAAGTTCTTCGAGAAGATTGGGCATCACATGACCGTGGGCGGTAAGCCGATTTTCGCCGCCCTGCTCGAAGCGACCAAGGATACGGTCCTTGCCCGCAGCGCGTTCGCCTTCGACATGGAGAAAATCCGCTCCGACACGCGGCGCTTCGAAGCCATGCTGGACGCATTTACCGGTGGGATTCCGCGCATCAAGCCAACGCGCCTTGCGATGCAGGACAGCTACGCCGCGCTCCACCAGGTCGCCAACCCCAGTGTGCCGAAGCGTCGCATCCGTTTCCCGGTAACGATGCTCGACACCCATCTGAGTGAGTCGGAAATTACGGTTGGCTCCGAGCGCCTTCTGTTCGAATCCGCACATGGCAAACGCTATGCCGCTATCGTTGCCGTCAAGGAATGGATGAGCTTCCAGGAAGCGGCGCTCGACACTCTGCTGCAAGTCGACGCCGAGCTGGATATCTGCATCATGTACCGCTTTCTGGACACCGCCCGGGCAACGGCCTATATCGAGAAGGTGCGCCGCTTCTACAAGATGGCGGCGGTCAACCTCCGTTCGATGGTCCAGCAATATATGTCGAAGGAGGAGAACGAGAATGACGAGGGGCGGGAGGAACTCGCCAAGGAAGCGGGCAAGGCACTAAAGCGACTGACCGCTGAAGGCGTACAGCACGGATTCGCCAACATCTCCATAGTCGTCTACGCCGACACCGAGGCGGAATGCGAGGATGCCGTCAGCGAGGTGGTAGGAACACTGACGAACGCTGGCTTTGGCGCGATTCGGGAGAAGACCAATCTGATGGCGGCGTGGAACAGCACGCTGCCCGGCCGCTGGGACCGCCAGCGACGCTTGCAGTTTGTCGAGACACCCGCGGTTTCCGACATTGCTCCTGTACGGTCGGTGCTCGAGGGTCCGACGCGCAACGACTGGCTGTCGGAGAAGACAGGCACGGAAGTGCCGCCACTCACCTGCCTGCCCACCCGTCATCGGACTGGCCAGCGCGTCGATATGCATCAACCAGGCGGCAATGGACACCTGTTTGTAATCGGGCCCATCGGCGCGGGGAAGTCAGTTTTCCTCAACTTCCTAGTGTCGCAGGCGGATCGGCACAAGGCGCGTCGCATCCGTTTCGACAAAGACCGCTCCACGCGTATCCCCACGCTGCTGAGCGGGGGGGCATTCATCGACGTAACCGGCAAGTTCCAGGCGAGCACACCGGTCAATCCGCTGTCTCTGCTCGCCGACCCGGGCAGCTTTACCTACGTCACCGAATGGCTAACGCTGGCCCTCGAAGACGACGATTTCTCCCTTTCTCCGCAACAGAGTCAGGACATGTTCGAGGCAGTGAAGCTGCTCGCGAGCTATCCCCGCGAGCGGTGGACCCTCAGTGCCCTCTCCACGATGCTCCATGCCGATCTGCGCGAGCGGCTTCAGATCTGGCTGGTGGGCGGGCAGTACGGCCACTTCTTTGATCACGTCGAGGATGCGTTCGCAGTGAGCGACAACCTCTGCATCGAGTGCGGCGAACTGTTCCAGAAGTTTCCTCGGGCGGCAGCTCTCTTCACCGACTATGCGTTCTACCGGATTAGCCAGTCGATGGACGGCATCCGCTACACCGTCATCGAAGTGGAGGAATGCGGCTTCTTCTTTCAGAACGAGCGCTTCTATAAGCGTTTCGAAGACTGGATCACCACCATCCGGAAGCTCAACGGAGCCATCTGGGCGGCGACGCAGTCCCTGCGGCAAATCGCGCGTGTGGCGAATTTTGAAATCCTCAAGGAAAACATCGCCAACTGGATCTATCTGCCGAACAGCCAGGCAAAGACGAGCACGGACCTTTACGGAGACATGTTTGGCCTGACCAAAGACCAGATCCAGATGATCTCCGATGCGGTACCGAACCGTGACTACCTCTGGATCACCAACGTCCAGACCCGCATGCTCCAGACCGCTTTCAACGACGAGATGGTGGCGATGCTGCGCTCGGACGGTGTGGCGCAATCCATCTGCGACACCCATTACGCGTCGGGCGAGCCCGACTGGCAAGACCGCTACGTGCGCGAAATGCTCGCGCGCGCAGCCTAAACAGGGAGATATAAGAGTGAAGAAGTGGATCGCCAACCTTGCCGTCGCCGCGTCCGTGCTCGGCGCCGCCCCCGCTCACGCCGCCCTACCCGTCACCGACTGGGTGGGTCTGGTGCAAACCACGATCTCGGCGTTGCAGTCCATCAAGTCCGAGGTGTACGAGAACACCAACATCGTCTACCAGTACCAGATGATGGCGAATCAGTTGCTGCAAGCTACAGGTCTGGATGCAGAGGCCATCACCGAGCAGTTCAACAGCATCAAAGACGAGATCGGAAAGTACGAGGTGTACGGCACCACGCTCAAGGACCTCTATGGCACCGTCTCCGACAACGCCGACTATCTGAAGAAGATTCAGAGCATGGTCGTCTCGTCCGGCAAGACGAAGGAACAGTGGTTCGAAGATCAGCGCTCCCTCCTGACCAACGGCGACAAAACTGCCAAGGCGCTCTTCAGCCTGGGCGAGCAGATCTTCAAGAACACACAATCGGTCGCCAAGCGCCGCCAGAAGATCCAGTCGCAAATCAAGCTTTCGGCAACCGCGCAAGCTGCCGCGCAAACCACGAACCAGATGCTCGACGTATTGGCGAGCCAGAACTCCGATTTGCTACAGCTCATGAGTGTGCGTGCCCAGGCCGACGCCGATCGGGACCAACAGACCGTTGCCAAGGAGACCCAGAGCGCAGAAGCGATGCGATCACTGGCAGCCGCTCAAGATGAAGAGCTCAAGAACCTCCGGGCCCGCGTCTTCTCCCGCAAGCTGCAGTCCAACTGACCGTCACACACTATGCAGATCGCCCGCTTCATCGTCTTGCTTCTGACGGCCCTTCTATTGCATTCGCCGCCGGCTTTCGCACAAGCGTCCGCCCCTGAAGCGGGCACCGACACCGCACAGCAAACTGCCCCGAACAAGGGTGGCAAGCCCGGGCTATTCGCGCAGCCGGGATCGATTGGTGAATCGCTCAAGAGCTGGCTCAGCCAGTTCGAATCGTTCCGTACCGGTCTGATCGGGGGCGCCACCACATTGAGCAAGACCCTCACTCCGGACGCGGACAAGATCGCCTTCGGGCTTGCCGTCATTTCGCTGACGTTGGCTGGAATTCGTTTCGCCGCGGCGTCGCAACCTGTCGCGGCCTGGACCGAGGTCTTCGAGACGCTCCTTATGCTTGGCATCTTCGCGTCCCTCTACACCGGATATGACAAGTTCGGGCCTGGCATTTACGAATACTTCCAGCATCTCGCCGACAAAATCGCAGGCACACAAGCGATGTCACCTGCGATGACGCTCGCTTCCGTCGGCGCCGGATTCATTGATTCCTATATTGAGTCTATGAAGGCGGCAAGCGGTATCTCAGACGTCTTGATGATAGCGTTTGCTGGAATGCTGTTGCTGGCTGCGTTCGTTTTTTGCGCCCTCGCAGCTCTTCTCTACACGTTTTTCATATCCCTGGGCGAGATTGCGGCAGCCATCGGAATTGTAATTGGACCTATCGCAGTCGCCCTCGGATTCTCCGACTATAGCCGTCGCTACTTCTCTTCGTGGCTGGACTATATGATCGGCGCATCGATGTATTCGGTCGTTGCCGCTGTGATGGCTCGCCTCGTCTCGAGTGCACTGGTGTCCACGCTTATCGATCAGAAGAGCGCCGGCACAGCGACGCTGGCTGGTGCCGTGTATGCCATGAGCATTGCGCTGTTCATGATTCTTGTCGCCTTCGAGCTTCCTAAAATCGCCGGTGCGATCTTCGGCTCCGGTGGTGGCATCAGCGGCGGTGGGGCCATGCGGGTTGGCCTCAAGGCCGCCGGCGGCATCGGCAAGTTCCTTGCGAAGTTGAAATAATGAGTACGCACACCCATTCCTCGATGCCGGCAGCAGCGCTTTTGTCAGCTCACGAGAGCCGGATCGCGTTGATTCGGCAGTATGCAAACGAGGTGTCCGGCGACTTGTTCGCCGTAAAGTGGCTGAGCATTCTGACGCGGTGCGCGGACTGGTTTTCCAGTATGCCCCTGCGCTTCGCTGAACATGCGGAACCGGGCGGTGCATTCCGCGCTACGGTCGAAGCGGCGTACTTTGCGATGCGCCTGTCCGGCGCGCAGAAGTTCGGTGCAGACCAGCCGTCTGAGCGCCGGCGCATGCTCGAGCCTCAGTATCTCTACGCCCTTTTCCTTGCAGCGTGCTGCTCGCGGCTCGACGAGCCGTGCCGTCACTTTCAGTTCTATCGCGACAGCGATGGTGCAGAGTGGATCCCCGCTGCCCACGGCGCCTTCGGTCCCTGGGTCGGCACAAGCAATTACCGTGTCACGAGACGCGAGGCTATCCAGCCCATTGAGCGTATGCGCACCGCACTTCTCGCGCGCGAGATTCTTGGTAGCGAACGATTAAGTGCCTTCGACAGCCAGGTGCTCACCGAGCTTTTCGGTGCGATCAATCCGGATCCTCGACCGACCGGACTCGAAACGCTGCTGCATAAGGTTGTACGGCAATCCATCGACACACTGACCCAGTTCGAGATCAAGGCCAGAAAAGCAGAATTCCCCCCGGACTCGACGCCCGTTCCGACAGCCGAGAGGCTGGAGAAGGCTGTCAATCCGTCCTTGGCTCAGGCTGACGCACCGGTGCCGGCGCCGCCGCCGGCCACTTCCACGCAGCACGCCGACGGAAAGGGTAACGTCTCGCCAGCGGAATCCGCGGGCCTTGGTTCGCAGGCTCAGGTCGAATCGCCGGATGCCACGGCCTCGGATGCCTCGGCGGCGCGAAATGTGGTTCAGCTCGACGGAGCGCGTTCGTTGCGCAAGGAGTTATCCGCCGACGATCCCTTCAAGGCTTTGGCCGGCAGCTCTAACTTGATGCGGGAGTTCTTCAAGGCGCTGGCCCAGGACGTTGCCAGCGGCAAAGCCAAGGTCGCGCGGATCGACGGCAAAGTCTCGATTAGCAAGCGCTCGCTCGGCAACTTTGGCCTGGCGTCCGACACCCTTGTCGAGCATCTGCGAAAGGGCAAGCACCTATACAAGGTCGATGGCCAGAATATTCTGTTGGTCGACGAAGTAGGACGTCTCATCGCGCCGGAGACTGCATCATGATGAAT
Source organism: Cupriavidus sp. GW822-FHT06G04 (assembly GCF_058799075.1). NCBI lineage: Bacteria > Pseudomonadati > Pseudomonadota > Betaproteobacteria > Burkholderiales > Burkholderiaceae > Cupriavidus > Cupriavidus sp. GW822-FHT06G04. The sequence continues at coordinate 6,054 of NZ_JBXALD010000015.1, forward strand.
CACTACATCAACCATTTCCGGCCCATTTACGAATTTCGCGCGGCCGTTGGCTGGACCGTCGCAGCTTTGTTGATTCTGTTGAGCGGCATGCCGCACGCTGGCTATTTCGCGCTCTTGTGCCTATGTGCCCTACTGCTACGGTCCGCGCAGGTTTGGCGCGCCCTCAGATTCCGACTCGCCATTTCCACCAAGTGGCTTACCGTGGTCAAGATCGATGATCTTCTCGATGCCAGCCGCGGTCTCCGCTCGAAGGACAAAGACGTGGACGCCATGTACCTCGGCACCGGCTACGAATGGACCCAGAAGCACTGTCAACTTGCGCACGATATTCTGCGCATGCCGTCCACCGATATTCCCGGCTTGCCAAAATGGTTGCCGAACGAAACGGTACGTGCCATCGAAAAGGCCTTTGCTCCCGCCAACAGCATTGCGGACCATTCGCCTCAAGGCAAACCTTGGATTGCGGGTCTGGAGACCAAGAAGCAGCCAGTGCCGTTTCACTACAAGGCGATGGGCGGCCACACGTCCATCAGCGGCACCACCGGTGCGGGCAAGACGCGCACATTCGAACTGATTTCCACGCAGGTTATTCATAACCCTAATGACGTTTTGATCGTGATCGATCCGAAGAACGACGTCGAGTGGGTCGCAAGATGCCGGCGAGAATGCGAGCGTACGGGTCGGAAGTTTCTGTATTGGAAGCAGGCGGCGCCGTCCCAATCCATCCGTTTGAATCCACTGGAAAACTGGTCGCAACCGTCGGAGATACCCACGCGCGTCGCCCAGCTCATGGAGGAAGGCCCGTTCCGGCAGTTTGCGTTCCTGTTCATCGATCGTTCTGTCAAAGGCGAGCTCTACGTCGGCGACAAGCCCAACCTGCGCTCCATCCTCCAATACGCACAGAACGGTATCAACAACCTGCTCGAGCGTGCGCTTCAGCGCTTTTTCCCCGAAGCCGGCATGACGGACTGGGAAGACGAGGTCGCCGGATACATGCAGCAAGTCGGTCAGAAAGGTGGCGGTACCCGTCTGGACGCTATGGTTCGACTGTATATCGACCGCTTCTCGAATCTGGGCAAGGGCCACGAGTCGATCGACGGTCTCATCTCGACGTTTCAACACGATCGAGACCACTACGGCCGTATCATCGCCTCTGCCCTGCCCCTCCTGCAGATGCTGGCCACCGGCGAGACCGGCCTCATGCTAGCGCCCAAAGCGGATGACTTCGAGGACGATAGAGAAATCTGGGATATCGACAAGGTCATCAAACAGAAGGCCGTGCTCTACGTCGGTGCGGACTCCCTGTCGAACTCCATGGTCGCGCAAGCGGTGATGTCCATGCTGCTCGCGGACATCGCTTCGGTCGCTGGCGCGATCTACAACTTCTACGCGAAGCCTCCCGAGATCGTCCTTCAAGTTGACGAAACGGCTGAGGCCATCAACGAGCAGTTGCTCCAGCTTCTCAACAAGGGGCGTGGTGCAGGCTTCAAGGCGTTCGTTGCTTACCAGACGCGTTCCGATTTCACGGCAAAACTTGGAAACGTGGCCAAAATGCAGCAGGTTTTGGGCAATCTGAACAACCAGATCGTTCTACGCTTGGAAGACATCGACACCGCGCAGTGGTTCGCCGAGAAGGCCGGGACGACGGCTATCCGCAACCTGGTGATCTCCAGCAGCACGAGTACCGGCACGGAAGCGCACGTAGGTGAATTTAGTGGCTCCGTTTCGCGATCCGCACAGCTTGAAAAGGTACCCCTGATTCCGCATGACCTGGTCATGCAACTGCCGAACCTCCAGTACTTCCTACGGATATCCGGCGGCGCCGTCTACCAAGGTCGTATTCCAATTATTCAGGACTAACCATCCATGCGCAGCAGCCTGTTCCGCGAAGTTATCAAGCAACACAATTTGTCGGCGAAGCTCTCCCCGGTGTTCACCCTCTCTCCGGACCTCGATGAGATCTGTGCCCGCGTGGTCGACTACATCGGCACGAACTACCGTGTGCGGGAAGAGCCTTTGATCAAAGAAATGCTGACGGACGGCATCGCAGCATGGCGCGCCGCGCGCAAGCATGGTGATCCGTCTGTCGCGTTCATGAAGGGCCTCTTCTCGCGCGCGCATGACCTGTACAACAAGCGCTATGCCGCATTCAAGGGCGAAAAGTACAACGTCTGGTACCCGTTCCACGAATCGATCCCGGCATTCGAGCAACGGCAGCTGGCGGGCTACGTCTGCCAAGTCGTTGACGAGCCGGTCCCCGGCGAGGTTTCCCAGCGCTGTGCTGCGTTTCAACTCGCGGCCCGGGTGCTGACCGGATACGCCTTCTCCCGTTACTTCGAGAGCTACGATGTCGCTGGCAACTTTGCACACTGACGCCCGCTGGGTCGGGCAGCGGCTTCGCCGTATTCCGGCTATGGTGGCCGCACGCATCTGTAACGTCGACCCGGCCCTGGCGCTGGCCATGCAAGATTGGTTGGTCTCGCATGCTTACCCGGACGAGACGCCGCCTGAGGCGTTCACAGCCACCAAGGCCGCACCTTGCTTCGCGCTTGTGAACATCTCTCTCGCCAAGCCGGGTGTGTTCTGGGCCGCGCTTGTTGCGATCCCCAGCTTCCCCGTCCTGCTGCTACTGCGGTGGATCTGAACCATGGCAAGTAGCCGATTCGCATCCCACGTCCGTCTTTGGCTGATTATTTCGCCACTCATGATCTGCACGCTGGCGCCATTCATTCAGGACCAGACAGCGTTCGAAATCAGTCGTTCCGAAAGGGCGTCTGTGGAAGGGGTCCTTGGGACGGAGAAGGCCGATATCGCGGTGGCATCGGCAAACGCTCGCTTTCGCGAGTGGTTCATCGACTCTGGGGCGGTGAAAGCATCCTTCGCCGGTTCCGATGCCCCAACTGCTTTCTCGGACGGGGGCGCGTCAACGTTCGGCCGCGGCTGGATGCAGCACTTCTGGCTGACCATCTATCGGGCGCTATACCGTTCCGCGGTTGCCCACCACTGGCTCTTGGGCGCGACAGTGTTGATTCTGGCGATTTTCAATGACGGATCGGTATCGCGAAAGATCCACGCTGCAAGCGCGGGATTCGCCAATCCCGTGTCATTCCATGTCGCAGCCCACGGCCTGATGCTTTGCTTCGGGATTGGAGCCTCCGCTTTGCTTCTCCCGATTTCCCTGCTCGCCAATTGGTGGACCTATGTGGTGTGCCTGGTGGGCCTGCTTTGCTGGCGCCTCGCGGCGTCGTTCCATGTCGGCAAATAGTCCGGCCACTCAATTACGACGAGGCCATGTGGATGGCCTTCCAAACGGAGAAATCATGACCACGACCGACCTGATCCCCGCCGATGAGAGCAGCCTTGACGCTTCGGTAGCGGCTTCCCCTACCCCGAGCACGCTCGGAACCATCGACAGCACCGGGGACGTCGAGCACGAGCTCAACGAGATGGACGCGTCCGCCGATGCGCTGCGCAATGAGGGGCTGCTCTCGCCGGCCGATCATGAGCAACGCAAGGCTGAGGTCGAGCGAACCCGGAAGCTCTTTCGCGAACTTCAGCCGGAACAGCGCCAGGCAATCATCCGCCGGCGTCGCGAGCTGGGCCTGCAGATCCTGGACCGCGAACTCGCGGGCGCTGCCGTCGTGTCTGTCGCCCTGAAGCTGAATCACACGCGCCTGCGACCCCTGTTCGAACAATGGTGGCCCTACATGAACAGGATGTCGCTGAATCTCCAGCGCTTCGGCCAGAGCACCTTCACGCGAACGGAGTTGTCCACACTGGAGACGTTCCTGGAACGCGAACTGTCGAAGCTCGAGGACTATGTGGACGAGCAGGTGCGAGTGGCCAGCGCATACCGAGAGCAACGCGAAACCGAGATGCGGGGGGCCGGGGATATCGTATTTGTACCTACGATCCAGCGCCCGTCGGTCTCCCTTGAGGTCCAGGCGTACTCCCGGTTCGCGGTGCGGGCGTTGCAGGTGCTGATCAAATTCGACCAGACGATGGACCAGTTCGACTTCATGGTGTGGAACGGCATCCGCGACCAGAGCGACGTCAATGAAGAGGTGTCGCGGTTCTTGCGTAAGTTCCAGCCTTTGGGCCTGCGCAGCTACACGACGCACCTGAAGCTCATGACAACCGTGCGCGGCATCTAGTGCTTCCGGCGCGACTATGGTCGCACCAAGTCCGTCGCCATCCGACATGGTTGGACGTGGTGCCATTAGGTGCCAGATGACGGATCGGAGTTACCCACAGCGTAAGTCGGACATTGTGTCAGCACGTGCCACCAATTGGGGCTAAGTCTTACATGGTGCCTGTTTGCATAACGGCACAAGTCAAGCAACAGGCAGTTGGTGGCACTTCCTCTTCGTTGCTGGCACCAAGTCCGACCAAGTCGGTCAATGACCATCCCAGGCATTCGCCACACCGAGTTATGTCTCTCGCAGAAGTTCTCGAAAAGCTGAATCCGTCCCAGCGGGAAGTCGTTGACTGCCGCGACCATTGCGTGGCCGTCGCTGTGCCTGGTGCAGGGAAGACAGCGACGATTGCCGCCAAAGCCGCGTTGCTTCTGAGCAACCCAGCCCTTACCGTAGGTGCGGTCACTTTTAGCAAGGATGCTGCGATTGAGCTTCGCGATCGGATTCTCAAATTGGCGGGTCCTACGGCAAAAAAGCGGCTGGTCGCAGGCACCTTTCACTCACTCGCATACAAGCAATTGGGCAAGAATGGAGGCAAGTTGAACGACATCGTCACCGACGGTGTCCGCGCAGCGATCGTTGGCCAGATCCTTCAGGAGCGCGGCATCGATTGGAAGGTGGAGGATGCGCTGGCCTCCATAGAACGTTCGAAGCATCATTTGGACGATCCGAAGCCCGGTACTGTAGACGCACAGATCTTCGAGGCATACCAAGCCGCTTTGTCACGAAACGGGAAGATCGACTTTCAGGACATGCTGCGCATGGCGGTGGCCGGCATGCTAACGGGTGGCATCCGGCCCTACTCCGTTCACCACCTGCTGGTCGACGAATATCAAGATTGCGATAGCCTGCAATCGCGGTGGACTTCATTGCATGCGGCGGCCGGCTCTGTTGTGTGTGTCGTCGGGGACGATGATCAAACCATCTTTGGCTTTCGTGACGCCCTCGGCTATCAGGGCATGGAGGCGTTCATCAAGGAGTTTGATGCTCGCGCTATCGTGCTCGGCAAGAACTATCGCTCTCATTCCGAGATTCTGAGTGCCGCTGACAAAATTATCCGTAACAACGCGCAGCGGATTTCGAAGGACCTGTTGGCACATCGGGGCTCCGGCGGCTCAGTCGAATTCAAGAGATTCGACGACGAGTACAAGGAAGCGGTTGCCGTAGTTGAAACGCTGGCGCCGGCGATTCGTGCTGGGAAGACCGCCGCGGTGCTCGCTCGGACTAATCGCATTCTTGATCCCATAGAGGCGGTGTGTAGATCCCATGGAGTGAAGTACTACCGTGCCGCCGGCAAATCGATCCTCGATCGTCCCGAGGCAGCACTGATGGGAGATATGTTGGAGCTTATACAGCGAGCAAAGTTGACTGGTGTCGATGCTCTACTTGGATACTCTGGCATCGGAACCCTTGAGCTTCAACAGCTTCACGCCCAGGAAGCCGCCGAGGGTGAGTTGATCTCTGCCCCGCGCAAAAAGGACCTGGTCGAATCGGGAATATCAGAGGAGACGGCCGAGAAGTACAGGGATTTCTTGAAACGACTCGCCGAATGGCGTGCCCTATACGATCGCGAATTCCATGCGCTGACGTTGGATGGGGTCCGCGAATGGATGCTCAAGTATGTGACTGAGGACGCCGGCAAGCGTGCCATCAACACCTGCTACGACGTCCTCAGCCAGCTCAACGGACCATTCGTGGCCCGCCTTGAGTATCTTCGACGGAGAAACAACGAACCCGCCGCCGACGCCCTCGTGCTAACCACCATGCACGCCTCAAAAGGACGGGAGTGGGACAGCGTAGCCATAGTCCGAGCCGAAGAGACAATCGTTCCCGACAGCGAAAGCCCAGAAAGCGAAGAAAGGCGCCTCTTCTACGTCGCCGTCACGCGCGCCAGGGATTGCCTGTTTATCTCAACGGCGAAGAAGAACCCGACCTCGCGCTTCGTCCTTGAGGCTGGCCTAAGCCTTACTTCCTGAGGCGCGCATTCTTTGTGCGTTATATGGCACTTTCGTAGAATTCCTCGCCTTTTACTTTAACAACGACCCGTAAGTACCGGGGGAACAGCTCGATCTCTCGGGTACAACAGGCACAAAGTTAACTTGCGTATACGTCTAAGGGCCGCTAACCTTCACGGCAACGCAACCGCGGACGTCATTTTTGCCGAAAACGGTTGCACGATCCACCGGCGGTTCCGGTGAACAGCTTAAAGGTTTTTGAACCGAATGGATATCAAGCTAGCCCACCCCAGCAAGACGACGCCTGAGGATTTGAAGCAGTTGGCAAATCTCTCCGCGGTGATGCTGCAGAAAATTCGGGATGAGATGCTGGAGCCATTTCCTCGGAAGGAAGCCCCGCTGATCCCGTCTGGCCGCCTACAAGAATTGTGTGGCATCGACAAAACGCGGATGAACCGGTCCCTCAAAAAGGGGGATCTCCCTCAGGGCCAGCAATCGCGACCCGGTGCAGTGCGCTATTTCAGCCTCAGCGAGGCAATGCAATGGATCCGAGCGGAACTTAAGCCTGTCCCGCGAAGGGGACCAGGTAAAGTCATTGCAGTTGCGAACTTCAAGGGCGGTGTCACGAAGACCACTATGTCCACCCTCCTCTGCCAGGGCTTGAGTCTGCGGCGAGGTCGGAAGGTGTGCCACGTTGATCTGGATCCGCAGGGAAGCGCAACCACGCTGTATGGCATCAATCCACATGCCGAGGTGTCGTCCGAAAACACCATTATGCCGCTCATCGAGGCGTATTTGGCGGGCGAGTCCTTCGATATGCGAGGGCTTCCTCAGGAGACTTACTGGCCTAACCTGGATTTGATTCCTTCGTCTACTGAGCTTTTCAACGCGGAGTTTATGCTTCCGGCTCGGGCGACGGCAGAGGAAGGCCATATTCCGTTCGAGCGCGTGTTAAGTAACGGCCTCGATTCGTTGAAAGACGAATATGACTACATCATCCTCGACACGGCTCCTACCCTCAGCTACCTGACCATCAACGCGATTTTCGCTGCCGATGGCGTCATCGTACCGGTGGTCCCGGACACCTTGGCTTTCGCGTCTATGGTCCAGTTCTGGCAACTCTTCTCGGACCTAGTAACAGGCATGGAAGAGCAGAGCGAGGGATCTAAAAAGGAGTTCGACTTTCTCGATGTTCTCATGACACGCATGGAGAAAAAGAACGCTCCTCGCCTGGTGGCAGACTGGATTCGCGGCGTCTATGGGTCGCGCGTGCTGCCGATTGAGATCCCTGAGACGGACCTCGCCCGTAACAGCAGCATTCAATTTCGCACGGTCTATGACCTCTCCTCTAGCGAGGCGAACACCGAGACGATGCGACGCATTCGCCAACCCTGCGATGAGTTTGTCGACTATGTGGACGACAAGGTCAGCGCGCTTTGGCAAGGAATTGAAGAATGAGTTTGAGAGAAAAGCTTGCCGCAAAGGCTGGGAACATCAAGGTCACGGCGGAAGACTTGGAGAAAGCCGCTGCGCGCGGTCCGCAAGCGCCGCGAACTGCGCCCGGTCAGTTAATGCATATGCAAGGGAAGGTTGAGCGACAGGCTAACGAGATCGCGCAACTAAGAGCAGAACTTGAGTCGGCCCGCGTCAGCGGCGGCGCAGTGGATGTGCCTATCGACCAACTGCATGAGGTCCCAGGCCGCAGACGCTTCATGCCTCCCGAGAAGTATGTCGAATTGAGGGAAAACCTCAGGCACAACAAGCTCGTTCATCCTGTGATTGTATGCCCTCGGCCTGCGGGAGGCTTCGAGATTGTCTCCGGGCATCACCGGACAGACGCGTACCGCGAGCTTGGGCGCGATCACATACGCTGCGTGCTCGGCGAACTTAGTTCAGACGAGGCTGACACGGGCGCGTTCTACGCGAACCTTATGCAGTCAGATTTAACGGATTTCGAGAAGTTTCGGAAGTTCGACGAACTGCTGCTTCGCAGCCCAGACAAGACTCAAGCCGCAATAGCTGAACAGGCTGGTGTACCTGTCTCGACTCTCTCAGAGATTTTGTCGTTCCGGAACTTGCCTCCCGAGGTCCTAAGCCTTCTCGATAGCCGCCCAGACCTGCTCGGGTCGAATGCTGGCGCCGAGTTGGCAAGGGCGACCAAAGACGGTCGCGGGGATCGGGTCGTCGAAGCGGTTAAGTTGTTGGCCGAGAAGAAGATCGATCAACAGCAGGCCGTACGGATGACTAAGGCCGAGCAGGTTAAGACCAGGCCTGCCGCATCTACCGGCTTCAAAATCAAGGCGGGAAAGGCGACTTGGTGCGATGTTCGTATCGCAAAGAAAGTCATGCGCATTGAGTTCCGCAGCGAGGAAGAAGCGGAAGCGGCCCAATCGGCCATTCGCGAACATCTGGAAGGGTTAGCTAAAGCTGCGTCGGAAGACGCAAAAAGCTAAGTGCTTGTTTTTTAAGGACTTCGTACTACGAATCGAGGTTTTAAGCCATGTCTAGACTGTAATCCTACAAAAACAAAAGCCCACGGCGGCAACCGTGGGCTTTTGAGAACTTCAAGCTGACCAGTTTCCCGGCCGCTACACACCGAAGCCACTCGACATGGATTCGTTAGTCGGAGTGTAGCGGAACGCGAACCTGAGTCAAGCGACTTCAACCATTTTTTACGAATGGGAAGGTCATATGACTTTCGCGCAACGCTCCGTTGCTGGCGAGGATGTTGCTCGCCCACAAAAACACCTTAACCAGACAGACGCTCTGATTGCTCCGGCGCCCAAGCGCCTCAAACGCAAGACTATCGAAGCAGTCGAGCGCGCAACTCGAATCGTCGGGATCGGGCGTAGCGCCCGATCAGCTCTTGCCGCCCTCGCCCGCACGGCGAATAACGATGACCCCACCGGTAAGATCTTTAAGCACCGGGAAACGCTTTGTGCCGAAACCGGAATGTCGCCGGCTACTTGGTACCGTGCTCAACGAGAACTGCTCGACTTGGGCCTAATTACCGTCGACGTTCAAGTTCGGAAGCGATTTGGCCGATTCGCAGGAGCCTACATTTACCTGACGGAAAAAGCGACGGAGATGCTCGGCTTAAGCTCGCGAAAAGAAGAAGAAACCACGGGTACGGGCGAGGACGACACAGCGCAGCTCGGCGAGCCGGCCGTTCCACCACCCTCTTCTATGGCGCAACCGTCTCTCAAAACGAGAGTCCTGTTTACAGAAGATCGTGTCCCATACTCCTTTCAAAAAAGACAGCAGGATCGGCTCCCCCAGGACCTGACACGTCTGCGCGGCCTGGGTCTTGATGTAAATTTAATTTTTTGGTTGATGCGAAAGGCTAAAGAGCAAGGCCACTTTCTCTCAGATGTCGTAAGCGCGACATGGGAGAGTCTTGCGAAAGCACGCGTGCCAAAAGCGTATCTGCTTGCCCTACTCACCGCCCGCACCGATTTCAGTGCTGTCTGCAAAGCAAAGGCACTCAAAGAAGACAAAGCCCGAATCCAAGTGCAGGACCGCGATTTCGTGCGTTCGATACTCGCAGGGGCAGCGCGGCAGTGTTTCGTGGACGAAAAAGGCAACCATTTCGAAGTCGAAAGCGACGGAAGCTCAGTGCTTGTCACCGAGGTCCAAAGTGCGGTCACTTCCCGCTTGGTAGGAACTTCCCTCGCCGAATTTGCAAGGCGACTACACGCTGGTGCGTACCAGAAAGCTGAGGTCTACGCTGCTCCCCAGAGAGCAAGCGGCCGGCTCGAGAAACGGGGAAAGGAGGCGGCTTCGACGTTATCGGCGTTGCGAGCGATGCTGCGCGACCGCAGGTCAGCCAACGCGGCAAACACGACGAACAATGCTCATGCCATGGCCTAGGGTGTGTTTTGCGCTGAAAGAATCTCCGAACGAACACGGAGCCCGTCCTTCGACCAGGCCCCGCCTGAAAAGCAGTAAGCTGCATAACTTGTGACGACTTCGAATGGAAGCTTCATGCCCGACCAAGTCTTGTACGTCTACCGTTGCTCTGCCTGCGACCATCGCGGCCAGGTTCATTTTGACGATGACACCCACGATGGCGACGCCGGGCACTGCAGCACTTGCCATGCCACGGTTACGCTCGAATGGGACGGCGGCGTGACGCTCGATTTCGAACCTTCCAAACCGGGAAGCCCACGTGCCTGAGATCGATCCCACTGTCACCGTTACCCTGGAACTTGCCTACCACTAGGCATTTTCGCGGCCCGCTTCGACATTCGCGAGTGGGCCTAGATCACGACGAGGCTTCCGTGAAGATCGAAGCCATAGGGAGTCCGGCAAGCCTTGGCAGATCAAGGCTTCACGCCTTGTTGAATGCCGATCCGGGCGTTTCTGTCGCCCGGAAATCAATGCAAATTATTTAAGCGCGGCCGCATGAGACGGGCATATGTCCGATTTGACAGATTACGTAGTCGTCCTGCCCACCGTGGCGAACATGGTCATGGGCTTCTTGGGATTCCAGCTCACCAATCAGATCAAGAGGACAGACCTGCTGCTAAAACTGCGCAAAGGCCATGGAGAAGCTCGTTTCGCCCTACCGTGCGCTACGCGGCCTAGCTGATCACGGCAGTCGTTCCAAGTGAGCAGTGATAGCAGCTATCGGCAATAGGGCAGGGCAAGAGGTACGCTGGCGACAACAGGTAAAGACCGACCAAGCAAACATAGGCGAATTCGCGGCTGCTATTCGTATTGACATGCAGACGTCACCCAGCCCGCGTCCGAAGCACTCGGACCAGAATTCGTCGCAGCGCGACGGATAGGAACTGCGTTAGATGATCGAGCGATGAGGTATCGCCGAATTGGCAACGGATCACCGGACGCGCGAGCGCAATTGGTCATGACACCACGGAGCGGCCCACAGCAACGGGGCTACCGTTGCCCGAAGCGTCTCATGCCATTGCGATGAACCTTCCTCGTACGATGCGCTGCGCCGAGAGGGCGAGGGCAAACAGTATTTATATACTGAACGAAGCGCAATACGCCCACGAAAATCGGCAGGCAAGAATTGCTTTCATGAAATTCATGAACTATCATGTTCGCATGGAAACGAAAAACCGACCCGTTCCGAATCGCAGGATCACTTACAAAGCCGCTGGCTCGAGTGGCGTAGCGAGAACTACCGTCGTGCCAACGGACGCCGGGCGCAGGATATTTGCCGACAAGCTTCTAGAGCGAGTCGTGGAGCTGGCAGGGGACGAGGTGCACAGTCAAAAGATGACGGTCGCGTTCCTGGACCGGTTGATCTTGGGCGCGGCGGAAGCTTTGGGCGAAGTTGGCACGAAGCCGACCACCCAGAATGGCCCTGTCGATGCGCTTCAAGCTGCTCGGGAGCGCGGCCGCCAATACGCGTTGGAGGAGCTGCAGCAGCCGGAAAACCTATCCTTACGCGATGCGGCAGCGTACGCGGGTCGCTCCGACCGCGCGATCAACGAAGCCCGCTTGAGCGGGCAGCTGTATGCACTGGTGCCCCCAGGCAAGCAACGCGGCCTGCGCTACCCCCAATGGCAGTTTGATGCCGAGGCTAGCCGACTGGCAGCCGTGCTCGCCCCGTTTATCGCGGCCAAGGCCAGTTGCTGGGTGGTCCATCACTTCATGCAGCGCCCGCTGGAAGTTCTTGACGGTGCACGGCCGATGGACTGGGTGATGGACGCCGCGCGGCCCATCGCGCCACTCGTCGAGGTCATCAACGCCCGGTACGCCGGCGAGCAGGGAGCTGCTTGATGCCGGTGCTGACAGCGGAGGCGCTGGGTTGCCCGGTGCCTCCGCAGGATTTGGCTGCCCGCGTCATGCCGGTGAAGGAACTCGACCCGGGGGTAACTAAGTTGTGGCGGATCCATCGCGGCGTCTACGGGCCGATCCACTACAACCGCCGCTCCACGGGAGGGCAACCCTACCGCTTTGACGCACCCGACGATACGTTTGGCGTCCTGTATGCGTCCCCGAGTTTTGCGGCATGTATGGCCGAAGCGGTGGTCCGGGACCGATTTCAGGGCGAGTCGTTACCTTTGCTGCTCGACGAAGCGGAGCTGACGCTGCGCTGCGTAAGCCGACTGGGCACCGCAACGAATCGCCCGCTGCGCCTGGCCGACCTCACGCAGCCCCACTTTCACCTTGGAATGGACAACCGCATTCTGTCGACGGCAGACTACCGCGGTCCGAACCTGTGGAGCGCCGCCATCCACGCGGCTTACCCGGACATTGACGGGCTGTATTTCACGTCCCGCTTTGCCAATGAAGCTAGCGTGGCGATTTTCGATCGGGTCCGCATCGTGGCGCAAGGAGAGCCAATTCCGCTAGCGCAGTTCCCCTTGCTGCCGGCTTTTCTGGAAGCCTACGATATCGGCATCGCGCCCGCCCAAGACCCTTGGAACTCGTGAAGGGGGAGGGCACAGCGAAGTCGGCCGACCCTACACCGCCGGTAATTTGCCGCCGATGCTGCGCGCGACATCCTCCAGCGCCTCATGGGTGTAGCGTCGCGTCGTGTTGATATCGCGGTGACGCAGCGTGCGTTGCACGTCGGTTACCGGCACGCCGGCCCGCAGCAGGTGCGTGGCGTGTGAGTGGCGCAGCCAGTGCGTGGACGCTGCCCGCAGGTTTGCCGCGCCTTCGGCGTATCCAGATGCTTCTAGCCGAACAGCTGCGGCCTCGAACACCTGCCGCACGATCGTGTAGAGGCCTTGGCGCGTGCGTACCGGACGGCTAAGCCGGCGCTGAAGCGCGAGCGTGTCGGTGAGCGGGGCCAGGCGCTGCCGGCCTCCGGCCATGGCTGGGACGACGGCCATCGTGTCGGTGGCACGCGGCTCGGGCGAGAGCCCCACCAGCTGGCGAAAGCGGGCCAGTTCCGCCATGACGTTATCACAGGGCACGAGCTGGTCACTGCCGCCCTTGGCCTCGCGGATGCGCACCGTCCAGAAATCCCCATGCCTGCCGCGCTGACGCTCGAAGTCCGGCCACGTAAGCGCCGTCACCTCGGAGGCGCGCAACCCGGTGTGGAACAGCAGGGCGAGCAGCAGGCGGTCACGTGCCTTGTGCAGTTGCGCCCATAGCGTGGGCGCCGGTCGCGCCTCGACGGCGTCGAACACGGCCGCTAGCTGCTCGGCCTCTAGGAAGCGGCGCTGCGAGCCTGGCCCGCGCGCCGACCGAGCGCGCGGCACCGCCTGGAACGGATTCACGCGCAGCGCCTCCACCCCGACCAGCCACTCGAACAGGCCCCCCACGATGGTGGCAGTCTGACGCCGCGACGCCTCAGAGAGCGGGCCGCGCAAGGGCCGCCAAGCCGGGCTGTCCTGCCGCACACGGCCGTCCCCGACCGCGTGCGCTGGCGGATCGGCTAAGAAGGCAAGGTAACCATTAGCGTCCGCTACCTGCCAGCTGGCCAGCGGCCGGCCGAGCGCGTGGGCGTACCACAGCAGGCGGTGCGCCTCGAGTGCGTACTGGGCGCGGGTGCTGGCGCGAATGCCGAGGCCCGCCGCGTACTTGGTGTCGAGCCAGGTGCGCACCAACTGGGCATCGCTTTGGCCGGCTGGCAGTACGGGGCTGGCCAGGGCGTTAGGTAGTGCGTCGCGGTGGTCCAGCGAGGGGAGCGTAGGCAGGAGATCTTCCATCAGGCGGCAACGGCGGCGAAATCGGCGGGCAAAAGCGGCGGCAGGTGCCCGCCAGCCAAGGCGGGAGGCGGCTTCGCCTCACGGCAGGTGCAGTATAGCCTTTGTGGGCATCCATTTGTCATTATTAGGATAATGACAAATCGTAGAGGTATAGGATACTGCTAATCGTATTAGTAAAGGGTAGACTATCAGCCGTCCGTCTCGACGCCGTTTGATAGTTCGCCCATGCCCCGCACCCCCACCGCCTTTGCCGACGCCGAACTGCTCGCCATCACCCGCGCGCTGCAGCAACTCGACGTCGCCCACGCCGACAACCGCGCCTTCCTGCGCCGCGCCTTCGATGCGATTGATCGCATCACCGGGCGCACGTTCGGGGCGTCCGTCTACCGGCGCCTGCTCGCCGCCGCCGGCGTCGCCCGGTCGCCGAGCGGCCAGACCGTGGCGGCGGTGATTGCCGAGCGCAAGGCCCAGCCGACCGACGCGGTAGAAGCCGAGCGGCGCGGCATCCTGGACGACGGCCTGCGGGCTTTCCTGCACAAGGAGATCCGGGTCGCGCTGGACGAAACCGGCGCGGGCGCGCCGCGCTTGGCCGTGCCGGCAACCGCGGCGTTGTCAGCGACGGGCGGCAATACGGTGGGGGAGGGCGCCGCGTCGGGAATCCTGGCGGCGCTGCTCACTCAGCGTGTGGCCACGCTCGAGGAAGAAAATCGGCAGTTGCGGGAGCGTGCGGCCACCGCCGAGGCATCCAGCCGGGCGGCGCAGGACGAAGCGGCATCCGCGCAGGCGGCGCTTGCCGCCGCGCGGGCGGCCCTGGCCGACAAGGAGGCGGGCCTGGTGGCGGCGCTCCAGGCGGCCACCGAGGAACTGGCGCGCATGGGCGAGCGGCAGGCCGCGGCCGAGCGCCGGCGGGCGCTGGAGACCGACGCCGTGCGGCAGGCCTACCGGGCCGAGCGCGACACGCTGGCGGGGCGGGTAAGTTTTCTGGAGGAGGAGCTCAAGACAGCGCGTGCTGGCGTGGACGCATATCGACAGGCGCTGCGCGGTCGTCCAAGCTAACTTCTCGATCTGCCGTGGAGGTGAAGGCGTAATCGAGGCTTCCGCAGAGACGACCAACTCTGGGGCAGTCTGCTGGTTCCTGGGCGGCAGCCGCCAGGATTCGCTTCTTGATAAGAAAGATTATCAAGAAGCTAAGAAATGGGTGGTCAACTTAGAAAGTCTGCCAAAAAGTGATTTGTTAAATACTTTTAAGCGGGTTCCCGACGCGCGGAGGGAAGAGATAACGAGCGCCCATGCAGGCGGCAAAGCAGTGAAGTGCGAACCTTCCAGATGATGGCCGGATACGGGTTGTGCGTATATAGATGGCGTCAACCACGAGCCAAGCTGCGCTGAATGGAACTCGCGTTTGCCTTTGCTATGATCCCGGCGAGCCCGATTGCCGAGGAGACGTATGCGAATCCTGCGACTTGCTGCACTGGCGGTTGCCAGTGCGCTGGTAGTTCGCGCCTGGCTCCGCTCCAGTGACGGCGCTGCCCGACGAAGAAAAATGACCGATCCGATTACCCGCAGGTATTTCACTGGCGCCTCGAACGTTCACATGGATGAAGAGGCGGAACACTTGCTCCCAGTCCCCAGGGGAAGGGTGCCATGGTTCGTGGGCGCCATCGATGGAAGTGAAATACACGTCATGCTGGACCGGGAGGGTAATTCGTTCTTCTTCAGCATCGAGCACGAACTGCTCGAGCAGCCAATGGAGCGGGTGTTGTGGCAGGATCCGGATTCAGGCAATCTCTACCTGATGTGGAATCAGCTTTTCGAGTTGCGGGCTACGGCCCAGCGCCACGGTCTTGGAACACGCAGCCTAGCCGTCGAGCTCCACGAGGTCGCGCGTTTTGGCGTGGCAGTCGTGGGATGTCAAGCGGCGGGTCCGGCCGGTGGACGTAACGGGTACTATACTTGGCCACTGCTAGGATTTGACGCGAAGCTGTCCGCAGAGGACGCCGAGAGGCTTCCGGAGGACTTGGCGCATTGTTCCACCTTGAACGAGTTGTTCATGGAAGACGGTGGGGATGAACATTGGCGTCAGCACGGTCGGGCCATGGACGTCTACTTCGATCTTCAGCCCGACAGTACATCGTGGGTTATACTGAATTCCTATATGGAAGAACGAGGCATCACATTATGACTACCAAGTCCAAACCGGCTGTGCCTCCTCCGCGGGCCCTGAAGGATGTGGCCGCGGTGCTGGCTCGTCATTCCGCAAAACGTGTGATCCACGGGGACGACGCCGTATCGGCAGAGGTTGCCCGTGGTGGCTCCTCGCATCTCAAGACTGCGCGCGAGCGATTTCACGCCACCGTTAAAGTAAGACGCAAGGTCATCGCCGCCTGACACTGGATCACACATATAAGCCGCCTTCGGGCGGTTTTTCTTTTGGCGCATTCACAACACGTGTGGGCGGTATGCAGAACTTCGGCTACCAACGGTTCAACTGCGGGTATGTGGACAGGATCGGTCCGCTGATGAGTGAGGTGTTGGAAACGGCGTACAGGCCCCACGTCCACTATAAGGATCGAACGAGTGGCAGTTCACATAGATTGAATCCCTCGTTACTCGGAGAGAACGTATGTCTGGTCAGGTGTTGTTCCATATGTGGGATCCATATCGCCAGTCTCTGATCGAAGGGCATCGGTTTTACGTCGAGCAGGCGCGCAAGCGACTCTTGTCCCAGTTCGGAGACATCGAACGCGAGGCCAGTGCCGCAGCGGACGCATGGCTAGATAAAGCTGCGTAACAACCGCCGTCTGATGGCAGCAATGCATTCTTCCCGGCTCCCGGCTATCAAGACCCTGGAGGATTTCGATTTCGCCTTTCAGCCATCGATCAAGCGCGAACAAATCGAGAGCTTGCACGAACTCGGCTTTGTCGAGCGCAGGGAGAACGTCGTCCTGCTCGGCCCGCCTGGCGTTGGCAAAAGCCACCTCGCGATCAGCCTGGCCGTCGCCGCAGCCAAGCGGGGCCGCCGCGTCTACTACGGTACCTTGATCGACTTGATTTCGTCACTTGAGGAAGCGCAGGCGACGGGACAACTGCTTCGTCGTCTCACGGTGCTAACCCATCCAGCGTTGCTGGTCGTCGACGAGATTGGCTACCTGCCGATCACGCACGGCGGCGCTGTGCTGTTTTTCCAGCTTATCAGCCGACGCTATGAACACGCTTCCACCGTACTGACTTCCAACAAGGGATTCGAAGAATGGGGAGCTGTTTTCGGGGATGAAGTGATGGCTGCCGCGCTCATCGACCGAGTGCTGCATCACTGCCATCTCGTGAACATCAAGGGGAACAGCTATCGCATGCGGGAGCACGCAGAGCTCTCCCGGGAGCTTAACCGTGAGTCACGCGCCCGACGCACACGCGCGGAAATAACGGGCACCGCGTAGTCCCGAATTCGTTTGAACTGCTATCGCCTCCAATCGGCGATTCCCAACCCATGGCTGCCACTCGTCAGGAGGCGTCGCCCTTTTTTGAAGGCCTGCGTTACGCCGCGGAAACCTTTGCGTTGGGGAAGGTGCTGCGCGCAGGGCTACACCGTAAGCGTGGGCGATGAGGGCGGCTATGCGCCGCTGCTCAAGAACAACGAGGACGCGTGCGAGCTTATTCTCGAAGCTGTCATGGCCGCCGGCTATGAACCCGGACGGGACATTGCGATTGCGATCGATGCCGCAGCGACGTCCTTCTACCAAGGAGATCGCTATCGTCTGTCGCGTACCAGTTACCGTGTCATGACGAGCGACGAGATGACGTCCCTCTATGAGCAATGGCTCCACAAGTATCCCATTGTCTCGATGGAGGACGGCTTGGCGGAAACCGACTGGGATGGATTCCGGCAGCACACGGCGGCCCTCGGCAGCCGAGTTCAGATTGTCGGCGACGATCTCCTGGTCACCAATGCGAAGTTCATTGCTTGCGCCATTGAGGAGAAGTCCTGTAACACGGCGCTCATCAAGCTCAATCAGATCGGGACCGTCACCGAGACCATCGCCGCAGTGGACCTCTGCCGCAAGGCCGGCTGGGGCTATGTTATCTCCCACTGGTCCGGCGAAACCGAGGACACGTTCATGTCGGACTTCGCGGTGGCGATTGGAGGCGGCCAGATCAAGGCCGGATCGGTTTGCCGTGGCGAGCGCATCGCCAAATACAACCGGCTGCTCGAAATCGAGTTGGAGTTGGGCGAGCGCGCAGCGTTTGGACCATAGTGGGAGCGATAGCACCCCGCAGGCATCCAATCGGTCTGTTCACAGCGAGAGACGTCGCGGCACGGTTAGGCGCCAACTCCTTCAGCTTCGGGGGCCGGGGCACTCTTGCCGAGGAAGCCAAACTCGACCGGGAACTTCGCGTAGAACACCTTCACATCCTCTTTGGCCAGGCGCTCGAACAGGGTCTGCATCTCGGCTTCGGTGGCGATCATGGTGATCTCCTCCGGGCGGTCGGCCAGCTCCACGAAATGCCAGCTATGGAAGCGATGGTCGTGGCCGATGCCTTCTGCCGCAACGACATGCGTGGCACCACGGAACTTCAGCTCACGCATCAGTTCTATTAGCCAATGCGACAGCTGTTTGCCGTGGTAGCGCCGATTTTCGACCGTGTAGAGGGTGACTTGGTAACCGTGCACGATGGACTCCCTGGGTCTGCTGCCCGTTGTAGCGGGACCTATGCGATCAGTGTAGGTCACCCGCAGGATTGCGCATGCCCTTGCCCGCCAGCGCGAACAGCGGTATCGACAGCAACTGGGTGACCACGCAGAAGGCCAGCGCCCATGTGACGTGATGCTCATATGCGACGCCGATAACGACGCTGCCAAGGAACCAACAAATACCATAGCCGGCAGTGAACAGCCCGAAAGCGGAGGCACGCTTGTTGCGGGCAACCAGCGGTGTGACGGCTGCGGGAATGACCGACTCATGCACGCCGATGCCCACCCCCCACAAGACGGCGCCAAAGACTGCCGACACAAAGCCGCCGAGCCAGACCAGCGGTGCATAAAGCCAGGTAACCACCGCCAGCCACAGCACGACGCGGAATCCGAACCTGTCGAACAGGCGCCCAAACAAAAGCGACGCGCCACCACTACAGGCCATGGCGATGACGTAGAGCAAGGGTACCCATTCAGCGCCAAAGAGGTGCTTCTTGGCGAAGTGGAATGCGATGAGGGGATAGTCGGCAAAGCCTGCTGCCACCAAGCCGGCCGCCGCCAGATAAATCCAGAAGGCTTGCGGCAGGTTCGATGGGCCGGCGACTGTCTCGGCAGATTTGGACGCGAACCGTTCAGGATGGGGGTACACCAGCCGCGCTGCGGCCACGCACAGCAGATTGAGTGCGGCAGGAATGGCCAACGCGCTGAACGCTAGCCGGTAGTCGCCTCGAGCCGCCACGAGTGCCGCCACCACCAGGGGCCCGAACATTGCACCAAACTGGTCCAGCGCCTCGTGTAGACCAAATGCCCAGCCGTAACCGCCGAGCTGGTCACCGGCGTGCGAGAGCATCACATCGCGCGGCGGGTTGCGAATCGCCTTGCCAATCCGTTCCAAGATGAACAGACCGGCCGCCGTTCGCCAATTCGGCGCGAACGCCAGCAACGGCACCGAGACCATCTGCACGATGTAGCCCACGATGGTGGTAGGCCACAGTAGCCCAGTGGCGTCTGCGAATCGGCCGGTGACCAACCTCAGGCTATACCCGAGCAACTCGCCCAGGCCAACAATCACCCCCAAGCAGGCCAGCGCCAACGCCCAGTGAGGCGAGGAACGGCCCCGCCACGCTGCGAGCGCCTTCGTAGGTGAAGTCTGCGAAGAAACTGAGCACGCCAACTAGGACCACAAAGACCATGGTCGAGCGGTACGCCGGGCCTCTCTGCCGTAGTGGATGGCTTATATCGAACATGGCTCTCTCCGAGTGTGGGCGCGTCAACCTGACAATCAGGCCCGCAGGCCTGCAAGCAAGCGTCGGGGGTGCAGCAGCAAATCGAATGCGGCATGGATGTCGGTGACCACGAGATCCGCTGCCACCATGATCTCGGTCGCCATGCCTTCCGATCCCATCACGGCAATTGCTAACTGAGCGCATTGCAGCATGTGAAGGTCGTTTCGGCCGTTGCCGATCGCCGCGACCCCATCGAGCGGCAGGCGGCCATGGAAGGCCTGCTTGGCCTTGGCCTGGCCCTCCGCCTGCAAGATTTCGGCCTTGCAGGGCAACGACTGCAACTGCTTTGTCGCCGTCCCATGGGTGTCCCCGGTGACCACGTAGATGTCAAGCTGGTCCGCCAATCGGTGCATGCGCTCGGCCACGCCGGGCAGCAGTTCGCCATCCAGTGCTAGCGTGCCGTTGAAGTCGAACACTGCGGCATGCAGCTTCAGCCAGCCAAAGCCCGGGATTGCAAGGTCGATCATCGGTAGCGTCTCCTGTCATCGGACCACAAGTACCGGGCAATTGGCATGGTCAATCACGGCTCGCGCGACCGACCCCACGAGCCAGCGTTCAATCGCGCTGCGCCCACGGTGTCCCATCACGATGAGTTCGACGCCCAGTTCTTCCGCAAAATCTACAATCTGGCCGGCAGGATGCCCCGCCCGCAGATGAAAGGTCGCTTCAATGCCGATCGTCTTGGCCCGCCGTGCGAGTGCCCCGAAATTACCGGAGTAGTAGGCACGCGCGTGCTCAAGTTCGGCCTCGGTCCCCACGTCATCTGCAATCTCCGGGGTGCGTGCTACCGACAGGACGTGCAGGGTCGCGTCGGGCTTGTCCGTCAGGAGTTTGAGCGCCATGTCGAACGCCTTTTCCGAGGAGGACGACACGTCGAATGGAACAAGGATCTTTGAGAACATTGCGACCTCCTAAGTCATTCACTGGTCGTCACTTCAGCCACCTGCGGAGACGGCTTTCCGTCCTCTTGCGGCAGCAAGTGATGCGGCAGGAAGAAGGCATTGCCGATGAGCGTCGGCACCACGGCGCTGCCGATGACGGTGGCGACCAGATACGAGTACTGCGCGCGATCAATGATGCCGTGCGTCAGCCCGAACAGCGCCGAGATACTGCCGAACGTCAGCCCGGTCGACATGAGCATTGTCGTGTACCAGGCCTCCTGGTTCGGTGACCCATATAGCCGGGCGACCGGATAGACGCCGACGCTCTTAGTGGCAACCTTGGCCGCGAGCAAGATCACGAATGCCGCCGGTGCGGCGATCAGCGCGTCGACCGACACGAACGAGCCAGCCCGGATGAAGTAGAACGGGGTTAGCAGTCCGAACGTCAACGTGCGCAGGCGCCGAATTAGCGCGTGATCCTTGCCGACGGTGCCCGCCAGCACCATACCCACCAAGTAGGCGGGCAATACCGCTTCGCTCCCAGCCCACGTGGCGAGCGCGCCCAGCGCGAATAGCACCAGCAAGAGGAACTTCGCCTCCAACTCTGAGGGGCGCCCTCCATACCAGCGGAAAAAGCGCGGCGTGAGCCACGGCAGGATCAGGAACGCGACAACAATGCCGCCAAAGAACACGGCGGTCTTCCAGGTGAACGGCGAGAAGATAAAGCCCAGCGCGAGCACCGTGCCCAGATCGTTGACGAAACAGGCCGCGAGCAGCGTCTTGCCGTAAGTCGTCTTGTTAAGCCCGAACTCGAGCATGACGGCGTAGACCACTGCCACTGATGTCGTCGACAGCGCCACGCCCGCGAGCCAACTCGATAGCGTCGACCAGCCGAGAATCCACTTCGCGGCGGCAAAGCAGCCGAGAAATGGCAGGAAGAAGCCGACCAGCCCAATGCCCGATGCCTCGCGCCATCGAAGGCGGAAGACGGCTGGGTCAAGCTCGGCACCCGCCAGGAACGTCAGCACGATGGCGCCCGTACCGGACAGAAACTGGATCCATGACGCGTCGGCCTGCAGCAGGCTTCGGCCGATGAATGCGCCGATGACCAGCTGCGCCACGGTACCGACGACGATCTCAGACAGGGCCGTCGCCACAGGCAGCCAGATCGACAGCAGTGTCGCCAGCAGCGCGAGGCCGAGCCACAGAGAGGCAACAGGCCAGATTTCAGCCATGATGACCTCCGTCTGAACTGACGGACGGGGCAAAAACGACGTGGGAGCAAATCATGGTGCATATCCCTCGCAAAACAAGGGGCATGCACGGGGATAGGGCGTCAATCCGTCTGCATGCCCATAGGTTCTTGGGCTTGGCAGACATCATTAGCCTTGCGGCGGTTCGAGGAGGATGTCATCTCCCTGCAGCTAAGAATACAAGCCGATACTTCAGTCTGCAAGCGAGAAAGGCCACTCCCGTCAGGTGCCCGGACCGCCGCCTGCCTCACCGAATTCCACGGGCGTGCGCGCATAGAAGAGCGCCAATCCTGCCTCCTCATTGAGCCGGGCGAACACCCGCTCGCAGTCCCCTGCCGTGACGACCATCGAGACCTCGACAGGCTGATCGTGTTTCGAGAATAGGTGGTAGGCGTGGAGGTGATGGTGGTGCCCAATGCCTTCTGTGCAGACCATCATGGTGGCACCTTGAATGCCCATCGATGCCAGCAGTTCCATCAGCCATTCAGCCGCCGGCCTGTCGCCGTGCACGTGGCTCTGCTGCGCGAAGAAAGTGACTTGATATCCTTTTTTCATGATCGATCCTATTCACCCCACGCCCGCATGCCAATCGCCATGCCGAGTGCGGCAAGCACGAGCCCGCTACCCAGGTGCAGAGCGAGCGTGCCCACGGCGGCAAGCAATCGTCCCTCCTGCAACATCGTGAGCACCTCCAGCGTGAAGGTCGAGAAGGTCGTGTAACCGCCAAGGATACCGGTGATGATGCCAAGCCGCCATTCCGGTGCCAACGCGGCGTGCGACGAAAAAAACGCGCTGGACAGCCCAATGCAGAAGCAACCGGAGACATTGGCGAAGGCGGTTCCCAGCGGGACAGCCGCCCACAAGGGGTTGAGCCATGAGCCGATCATCCATCGGAGGATGGAGCCGAAGGCTCCACCCATGCCGACAGCCGCAGCAAATGACAGCATTTCGCAGCCTCCGTTGTTTTTGTTAGCGCGTTGAGGGCCCGGAATGGGCCGAGAATGCCTCAACGCGTTCTTACTGCTATCAGGATAGAGCCCGCGCCGTCGGACGCCAGGGGCTTGCTCAAGCCATGGCCGGTTTGGCGGGCGCTGGCTCGTGCACCTCGCACGGCATGAACACGGCCCTAACATCGCGTAGGTGCACCGCGTGGTGTTCCAGGAAGCGGCGCAGCTTCGGTTCCAGGTCGATCAGCTCCAGGCAGTGTGGCAGGTGCCCGTGCGAAGCGTCGACGTGGTGATGACGGAGCTTGCCGCCTCGCAGATAGCCGGCATGCACCTTGTGCAGGATGGCCTGTTCGATGCCGGCCTTGTTAGCGTGCAAGAGCAAGTGGCGTGCGAGCGTGGGGCGCAGCAGTCGGCGCCAGCCACCCGGGTGGTGGGTACGGGCCGCGTGATGGAAATACAGACGCAGGGAAACGATCTTGCTCATGGTTGGCGCGAAGCATCTTCAGGTTGCGCAGCCAGCGCGGCTGCGGTGGACGTTTGCTGGAATGCTGGAACCTCGGACAGACGCAGCCCCTCCGGGACGAACGCGCGCTTGGCCTGACCGACACGCTGTGCGTGATAGATGCCGGTGTGCCCGGAGAAGAGGTAGCTCACCACGCAGGCGATGCCGGCAAAGGTGCCGACTTCCGGCCCAAACAGCTCGATCGCCATGATGGTCGATGCGATTGGCGTGTTAGCCGCACCCGCGAACACAGCGACGAAGCCCAGGCCGGCGAGCAGCGGGAACGGCAGCGGCAGCACATAGCCGAGCGCATTGCCGAGGGCCGCTCCGATGTAGAAGAGCGGCGTGACTTCGCCACCCTTGAAGCCGGAGGCCAGCGTCACGACTGTGAAGGCGATCTTGCCGGCAAAGTCGCATGCGGGCAGCGGGTTGTGAAATGCATCCACGATAGTCGGGATGCCCAAGCCCAGATATTTGTCCGTGCCGAGCGCCATGGCGGCTGCAGCCACCACGCAGCCGCCCAGAAACGGGCGCAGCGGGCCAAACGGAATACGCTTCTTCAAGGCACGGGAGAGTCGATGCGTCAACTCGGAGAAGGTCATGCCCGCCAAGCCGAAAACGATGCCGGCGATCACCACCGCTCCGATCGCCAGCGGCGTGAGATGCGGCACGAGCGGGATCGCGTACGGCGTGTGGTGGACACCGAGCAGCGGCGGCACCAGGTCGCCGACGATGGCCGCGACGAAGCACGGCAGGATCGCGTCGTAGCGCAAGCGTCCGATGGCGAGCACTTCCAGCCCGAACACCGCACCCGCCAGCGGGGTACCGAACACCGACGCAAAGCCTGCGCTGATGCCCGACATCAGCAGGATGCGGCGCTCGTCCTTGTCGAGCCGGAACAGCCGGGTCAGATAATCCGCAAAGCTGCCGCCCATCTGCACGGCGGTGCCTTCGCGTCCGGCCGAGCCGCCAAAGAGATGCGTTACGATCGTGCCGAGCAGGATCAGCGGCGCCATGCGCTTGGGCACGATGCGCTTCGGGTCGTGAATCTCGTCGATCAGCAGGTTGTTGCCGCCTTCGACCGAGCGCCCGGTGTAGTGGTAGAGCAGGCCGACGGCCAAGCCCGCCAGGGGCAGGAAACAGAGCAGCCATGGATGCGACGTGCGCGTGCCAGTTGCCCAATCCAGCGCCAGTAGGAGCGCAGCTGAGCCGAGACCGGCCAGGATGCCAATCAGCGAGCCCAAGAACAGCCAGCGGACCAGATACGGCAGCATGGCCAATTGCTCCGGGGGAGCGTACTTTTTCTTCATGAGGACCAGATTCGAAGAACTCAAACCTGGACGGCAGGACGCCGTATGGGCGTGTGCCTACAACTTCCCTGTCCAGGAACCTGTAGGCATCATCAGCCGATGGGATCGGCGGTTAAGGGAGGTATGCCATCTCCGCAAGCCGCCGATTCTGCCCGAAGGCTCGCCGCACCGCAACACCCGGGGGCGCATTTCCTCCCTGTTTCTGCCACGAATGGCATTAAAACAATGCGCGAGTCATCGCATTGCGGATGTGCGTTGTCATAGGTACCCAAGATCCGCGGTCCGGTGATGAAGCGACAGATCAGTTGTGCGGAAGCCGAAAGCCATGGCAAGAAGCGGGTAACACGCCGTCAGCGCTTTCTGGCGGAAATGGAAAGCGCGGCGCCGAGGTCGCGGCTGATAGCGGCAGTCGAGCCGTACTACCCCAAGGGCAAACGCGGGCGGCCGCCGATCGGACTGGAGCGGATGCTGTGCATCTATTTCACGGGGGGCATCCCATCAATACTGCGCCGCACAATGAGCGCAGGAACATTGGCTCAGCTCTTTGCAAGTATCGGCCGCCCCGAGCGTGCAAATTTCGATTGGCGTTGACATCTAGGCGCAACTTCTGGTTCACGAGCGGTCGATCCTCGGTTAGCGGTGGCTCTCGCAGGATGAATCGCGCCTCTCCCTCTGGTTGCCAAGCTTTGCGCTTCCGCAGGGCGGTCATGTCCAGGGACGCGAAGCCATTGTCATCTACCAAGTCCAACAGCGGAACGTTATCGCTGTACTTCACGTGATAGGCGGTCGCTACGAGCTGAGTGATATTGAGTTGGATACAAACGCCGGTGTAATCCGCCGCATACGCGCTCCAAAGGTGACCATTTAAAGGCGATAGCGCCATGCTGAGGATCCGGTACTGCTCATCTATTGCCATATGGTATAGACCGGCGGTCGCGCCAGCCATCTGCGCCAGTTTCCCGGGCGTCAGTTGGGCGAGTTCATTCTGAATCTCTGCCTCGGTTGGCTGAGTGTCTCGATGTGCGATGCAACGCCGTGCCCACGCTTCGATTTTGGCCTTGTACGCTCGATCGCTCAGGTCTCCGATTACTAGGTCAGGCCGGCATTCCTCCGGATCGTTAAGCTGGCGCGGAGTCGGGCAGAAAATTTTATTGTCCCGCAGTATCTCCAGCGTGTGCTCGAAGTTTGCACCGCTCAACGACTTGTACTTGTATAACGGGCCTCTGTGAATGCTGATCTGGTCGTTAATGATGAGAGGCATCGACTGTCGGGCGAGTTGGGCTGGCTCCCATTTTAGCTGGAGCCCCGCGCGCGCTGAGACGAAGCGCTGAGCGGCTGGTGTACGTCGAAAGCTGACTCCAGAACCGTGCTGGAGCGAATGCCGGTAGCGGGTTGGAGCCTGCCTCTGACGCCGGCAAGCTCCTCCAGGCGGCTCGATCAACAATCGCTGGATGAGTCCGATCGGCTACTTAGCGAGGGGAAGAACCGGCTCGCAGTGCAGGAGATACTCTGGCTGCTAGAAACAATTTCGGCGGCGTTCCAGGGTTCTCAGCACGACGACGGCACGGTGACGGGAAAGTACTTTAACAAGATCGTTTGCGACCTCAGTCGTTTGAACAAGGGCAGGGTGCTGGGGGAGGTTACAGGTCGGGTGGAGAAGTTGCACGGTGCTGATGTCCATCGAATACTGACCCGCCGTTTTCATCTAAATTTGACCCACCCTCGCTTCATAGTCACAGCTCCTCTGGTGTAGATTCTGGCACTGCAGTTGTCGTTTTCTGGCTGTTCTTCCGGGTCTGGGGCTTCTTCTTTTCTGCTGCACTGCTATGCCTGATTCGCCATGAATCGTTCCCTGTTTCGACGATGTAGCAGTGATGCGTCAATCGGTCTAACAGTGCGGTGGTCATCTTTGCGTCACCAAACACACTTTCCCCTTCTATGAAGCTGAGATTGGTCGTGATGATTGATGATGCTAGTACGCTCATACAGTTTCGAGAACAGGTGGAACAGCAGCGCGCCGCCAGTTTGGGTGAAGGGTAGATAGCCCAACTCGTCGAGGACGACCGCGTCCACATACATGAGACGATGTGCGAGCTGCCCCGGCTTGCCTATCGCTTTCTCCGCCTCCCGGAGATTGACCAACTCCACCGTGGAGAAGAAGCGCACTCGTTTCGTGTGCTGCTGGATGGCCTCAATCCCTATCGAGCTCGCCAGATGGGTCTTGCCTGTTCCGGGGCCACCGATGAATACGACGTTTTGCGCTGACTCACAGAACTTCAGCGTATGAAGTTCGCCGCCTATTCGACGCACTATCACCGGCTCGACATGCTGGCACACGTCGCCATGAGGCAAGGCGCCGGCCACTGGCTGGACAGCAATGAAGCGCTGTCACGACAGGCGCTGCTGCGTTCCGAGTTTTATACGGACCCTCGCGTGCCCGACTCACAGGCCCACTCACGAGGCACGTTTCCGGTTGTGTCACCGCAACACGATTTGTAAACGTGTCTGATGGAGTACTTTTCTTGACAGCGAAACGTGTTTGCCTTGTGCTGCAATCTGTAGAGTCCTTCTTTTGCGCGGTTCACATGCGCTGAAGAAATGCACGGCATAGCGAGGCAGTCGCGCAGAATGGCAGGATGCCGAGGGGCGATGCGAACTGCGTCGGGAATTGGCTGGGCAATCGGCTAGTGAAGCGCTCTCGCTCGAACGGGGAGCGCGCGAGTTTTTGTCCGATTTCCAGGCGGGATGTCGCCGACGCTGATAAATGGATCATGAGTCGGTTCGTGCCCGGATGGTCGTGGGAACATGAACTGACGCGGGCGCGGCGCCGGCCGCGCCGCGTGGAAGCGGCGATCTATGCGGAAGTACAGGATGGGTCGCCGGTTCTTTGCGCGCTGACTTCTGGGTCGCATCAGCAATGGGCATGTTGTTGTCTCCATTCACCTGCTCAGCCGAGCGCCAGAACCCAACCATTTGAAGGGGCAGGTTGCAAAAGTGGCGATTCGGCATCTCAAATTCTTCGCCGCCGCGTTTGGCTGCACTGTGGCTTCACTGCAGCGTCCTATCCCGGAACTGGTTTCCTACTAGAAGGAACTTGGCCTTCATCGCGAAGTTAAGAAAAATAGTAAAATCGAGAGCCGGAACCTGTGCGACGAATTGTCGGCAGCAGCCGAGGGAGCCGAACCATGAAAGCCAACACCACACGCCTTGTTCGCAAGAACGGGCAGTTTGAATCGCCGGAAGCCATTCGTGCGCGATTGGCAGCGTTCGCACTGGCGACGAGCACTGCGGCGGCTCGTCGCAGCAAGATTGAAGAGCCAACGGTGCACGGATCCGTGCTGGCAGGCCGTCGCATTCGCGTCGCTAGTTAATTTCGAACCAGTTTGTCGGAAGCCTCCTTCGGGAGGCTTTTCTTTTGGGTGTTTGCCTGGAAACTGTATGGAGACGTGCGATCCCGATAAGCTCAAGGAAAACGCGGTGTCTCCGCCACTCAGCGCATCCTGGCCCAGCGCTATGGTATGCATCTTCCCGATGGCTTCACGTTTGTTCGTCCACACATGCGCGGTGCATTGGCTGAGGCCGACCGGGTACGAGTTTAACCTACGTTGAAAATGTCTCGGTTAAGGAAATCGGAACGGTGCCGATATTGAGCATATCAAAATCCCCGATGTCCAGGCGGTGCCAGAGCAAAATCATCACGTGGATGATTCTCTCACTTGGTGGGAGAAGACCGTTGAATATGCATTCGTTTAACAGGCGCTGCCACCAATGTCCGTGGCAATGCCGATGGATGGCAAGCCCGAAGAGGCTTCGGCCGACCTCTTTTTCGCGGAAGGCGCGAAATTCCGTCTCATTGAGTTCAAGGCTCGTGCAGCCAACATCAATTCGGAAAAGCGGAAGTTTCCTGAGCTACACGATTTCAGGGGAACGTTGCGCGAAGGCCTGCTGAATCAGTCCGCGGTCCTCACGGCACACGGAGGTGCTGCCGCCCACTGGCCGTCTTTGGGGCAGTAGTCGATGGCGAGTTCGTTCTCCAAGCAAGGCAATATTGTGAGGACCATGACTATCGAGTGGGCAATACCACGCTTGCACACCTAGCAGGAAGGGAAAGGGACACAATGGCCGACTATCTTGAGTGAAAGTTCGGATTGTCGCGTGTGGCGATGAGGCTGGCTTCTCGGTCATCAGATGAGCAGGGCCGCGGTGTGATGCTGCACGTATTCGATGAAAGCGTGCACCTTGCGCGACTGCCGCCGATTGAGTGCGTAGACAAAGTGAATCCCGGCGTCCTGCAGCGTGCTAATCAATGGAAAGTCCGGCAGCAACTGAACCAGCCGCCCCGCAACCAGCGCTTCGCGAGCCAACCAGTAAGGCACCAGGGCGATGCCCATCCCGGCCAGAGCCGCTTCTAGCAACACCTCAACATCGTTGGCTACCAGATCGCCTTGTGGCACCACTTCGACACAGCCTTCGCCGTCGGGATTCGCGAAGCTCCAGGCAACCCGCTCGCCGGAGCGGCGGTAACGCAAGCAATTGTGGTGAAGCAGGTCCGCAGTGGATTGTGGAATTTCTCGCCCGCTCAGAAAATCGGGGTGACAAACGAGCAACCGCCGATAACGGCCTAGCGATCTGCAGACGAGACTGGAATCGCCAAGCTTACCGATTCGTATGGCCAGGTCAGTGTCAGTCTCGACTAGGTCGACATAGTCATCGGTGAACGACAACTCCAGCGTGATCTTGGGAAATGCTGCGAGAAACGAAGGAACCAGCGGCGTCAACAAGCGCTTGCCAAAGACCCGTGGAGAACTGACTTTAAGCCGCCCGCGAGGTTCGTCGGCAAACGACGCAATGCTCTCGTTAACAGCATCCAGCTCGGCCAACAAGGCATCCAACTGTTCCTTATAGGTACAGCCGGGCTCCGTCAGCGCCAGCCGGCGGGTGCTGCGGGTCAAGAGCTTGACGCCCAGGTATTCTTCGAGCGAATCAACTTGACGGGAAACGCTGGAAGCAGCGATACCCAGTAGCTCGCCAGCGTCGGTGAAGCTCAGTGTCGAGGCCACCTTCTGGAAGACTCGCATCGCCGCCAGCATGTCCATGCTTGTGTTTCCGTTGGTTGTCAGTTGGTCGGTGCGAGCAGTTGCCGGGCTCCGTCAGCAAATTTGTTGGGACTGAACTCGATGATTTCGTATCGCGCCAGCCGTTCGCGGTAGAAGGGGTCCTCCGCCACCACTGCATCCAACTGCTGACGATCCAGATTTCGTACAAGAATAACACCGCCGACGCGCGGCACTTGGGGGCCCGACAACACGAAGTGACCAGCGCGATAGTGCCGGTCGAGAAATTCACGATGCTGCTCGATGAACGATTCGATTGCCGACAGGGGTTGAACGTAGTGCAGCAGAACAATGAACATGACGTCCTCCTCAGACAGTCAGAATGATTTTTCCAAGACGCACACCGGATTCCAGATCCCGATGTGCCTGTGCCGCCTGCTCCAGGGGCATCACCTGCTGAATGTGCGGCTTGACTTTATCGCGTGCCACGAGATCTAACACTTGCTCCAGGTCCCGGCGACCGCTGCCCCGGCAACCCAGGACCTCCAAGCGGCGTGCAAACAGTGCCTTCAGGTCCATCGGTGCCTCCGTGCCAGTCGTCACACCGCCCAGAACCAGTCGGCCGTCCATTGCGAGTGAAGCCACCGATTGCTCGAAAGTGGCCGCACCCACGTGCTCGAAAACGAGATCGACACCACGGCCGCCCGTCAGCTCAATCACCTGATCTGCCATGCGGGGTCCGGCCAGCACCACTGAGGCAGCACCAGCGCCGCGCAGCGCTTCGTCAGTATCGGCGGTGCGGCCGATTGCAATAACGTCGGCACCCATGGCGCTGGCCAGCTCTACGGCGGCGTAGCCGAGGCCGCCATTGGCGCCCAGGATCATCACCCATTCACCCTCTGCGAGCCGGCCGCGCCGCAACATTGCGGCAGCCGTCGCATAGGTGAGGGCGAAGCTCGCACCCCGGATGTAGTCCATCTGGGCGGGCAGTTCAATGGCATTGCGGGCCGGGACGCGAGCAAACTGCGCATAGCCTCCATCGATGGTCGAACCGACCGTACCGAACTTGCTGCAGAGGTTATCGTCGCCACGCAGACAGTGTTCACACTGACCACACGACAGGATCGGGGCAGCGAACACGCGCTGGCCTACCCGACTACTGTTGACATTTGTTCCGACTTCGACGATCTCTCCGGCGAAATCCGTGCCGGGAATGCGTGGCAGCGGGACTTGGAATACGCTCCCTTCGCGAAGAAGAAGGTCGAGGCGATTGACGCCGACAGCATGGACGCGAATGACGACGTCGTCCGGCCCGGGCACGGGCATGTCGACGTCGGTGATGGCAAGAGATTCTGCAGGGCCGTACTTCTGGATTTGTACTGCTTTCATGTGAGCTCCGATCTGTGGTGATGAGACAGCGGAACCACTGTACGGCGCGCCTCGCCGGGCAAAAAAGCGGATCGGCTGCAGAAGAGAACTCGGTTGCGCGCAAAAGTCGGCCGGGTGGACCGAGGACGTGGATTCAAGCGCGGCGTGCAAGACGTATTTCTGGGCAGGCTGATTTGAAACAATGCTCCCTTGTGGGGACGGTGAGTAGCGCCAGGATGTTAGGGATCCGAACCACACTCTTCCCATTCACGCAATTGCACAGGAGGTGATTTGTACGCACTGATCTGAGCTCGAAGTTCGGCCGCGAACATATGGATGCCTTGCGTGAGGCACTTGAGCGCTCTTAGCCATGGCTGCGACCGAGCCCGGAACGCTCCTGTATGCGGTGCCAGGCTGCGCCACCGACCCGAACTCCTTGCGCCTGTACGAGCTCTATGCCAACGAGTCCGCGTTCCAGGCGCACCTCGCCAAGCCTCCGACGCGCAGCTTGGTTGATAGCCTGGACCAATGGCTGTCCACGCCTCCTCGCGTGATGGCCAGCCCGCTCCTGTGCCTGAGGCATCAGCTCGTGAATGTTCTGCCCAGGTTCGGTTGAACCTCCGGAAGAAACGGCTTTCTTTCTTGTTGTTGCCATGCTCCAGGCATGGCTGTATGCGTTGATACGTAGTGACATCATTTTCCAAGGAGAAACGAATGAGGTTTGTTCGAAGCAACGAATATACGGCTGCTCGTGCGTGGGGAGCTTTGGACCTGGCGAACATGACCGGGACCACGGTCCGCCTGCATTGGACTGACCAGCCGTATGAGTGGCATGTCATCGATGGGGAGGAGGTGTTTGCTGTTCTTGACGACACAGTGCACATGCGATATCGGGAGGCGGGCGCCGAGCAAGTTGTTATCCGTGAGGACGGTGATATCTTTCTCGCCGGAATAGGTTTTGAGCATGTTGCGCATCCCGACGGCGTGGCGCGAATCCTGGTCATCGAACGCGAAGGTGGCGTCTGAACCGCGGTTCGAATCTGCCCTGCCACAGGCTTGTCAGGCGGGAGGGCTATCGTCCTGCTGCTTGCCGCAACAAGAGCGGAGAATGCGAAATCGGGCGAACCAATTGGGATGTCCGGTCGCTCCTCGATCGCTGGCTTGCATATATGCCTGCGCCAGTGGTCGCTTCAGCCGGCCTGGGGCATTTGTCCGCTGAGAAGCCGCAACGGCCTCTGAACGTTCCCATTGCGGACGTTGCGCCAAGTATGGAATTGACATTGGACGCCAAGTGCCAGTGCGGGCAGCTTTCCGTGAATTTGCCGGGGCCGAGTTCATCGGTTGTCGCTTGTCATTGCAGCTACTGCCAGCGGCGAAGCGGGTCGCCGTTCGGCGTATTGGCCTACTACTCGGAGGATTGCGGCATAATAACGGGCAACGCGACCTGCTTTGAAAGGCCCACCGAAACAGGGGGTACGTTCGAGGCTTTCTTCTGTCCAATTTGCGGGTCTAATGTTTATGCCCGCGCAGGGAAACATCCCGCCTTGATTGGGATCGCTGTCGGGGCAATCTGCGATCCAACATACCCAGCTCCCGTTCGTTCGGTTTGGGAGGAAGGCAAGCACGATTGGGTTGTAATACCAGAGCCCGCTCAACACTTTTCACGAGGACAGCCCTAAGAGCAGGCAACGCTCTATTGCAAGGACGGATGTCCCCCCGTGGTTGTCATAAGGCGATCGGAGGGGACGGGCGCGGTTCGCGCCATGCGGCGGAAGAAAGCCGGCTCGAACCCAACGGACCGGCGCAAGCTCGGCAGCAAGCATCACCTCATCGTCGACGCCCAAGGCATCCCACTCGCGGTTATCCTAAGCGGAGCGAACAGCAACGACTTCATGGAACTCGATCCGTTGGTTGAGGCGATTCCTCCCATTCGCGAAAAGCGCGACGTCCTTCGCGCAAGCCGAAAATCGTCCAAGGCGACAGGCGCTACAGAGTTCCGAGCCACACCTACAGCGCTTGCGCAAGTGCGGCATCACCCCCGTGCTTGCCAAGATCGGTTCGGCTCACGGCAGCAGACTCGGCAAAACTTGCTGGGTCGCGGAGCGCTCGATTGCTTAGCTCCACTCGTTCAGACGCCTGAAGATTTGGCACGAACGATATGCCCCTGTCCACGAAGCCTTCCTGTCACTTGCCTGTTCATTGATTTGCTGGGGCAGGCTAAAGCCCTGCATGAACTAACTTCGCAACAGCTCAACAATTTCTAAGGGATTAGCAACAAGCTGCCCGCAGTCTGGCCAGATTCCAGCATTGCATGTGCCGACCTGGCGTCGGCTAGTGCAAAAGATCGATCGACCGTCACGTTTACCTTACCTGAGGCGATCATGTTCATCACGGCTAAGGCCGCGTCGTGATATTTTGACAAGTCACTCGCATAGGCCATCACGCTGGGACACGCCAGCGATAACGACCTGGCGGGTCCCAACGCATCCATGCTCAGCGGAGGGATGGGGCCTGCGGCTCGGCCGATACTTGCGACCACGCCGAACTTTCGTACGCAGCCTAACGTACGCGCCAGCGTTTGGCCGCCGATGCCGTCGATCGCGTAGTCCACTCCCCGCCCGGAAGTGATGGCGGCAACCTCACGCTCAAGGTCGGCATTGCGTCCAACAATGACGTGATCGGCTCCGGCTGCGCGCGCAATCTCGGCCTTTGCGTTGTCTCCGGTGACGCCAATAACTGTTGCGCCCAGATGCTTAGCCCATCGCGTCAGCGTTTGTCCCATCCCGCCTGCCGCTGCGTGTACAAGTAGCACTGTATTTGACTCTACGTGGACCAAGTGTATCAGTAGCATATGAGCAGTCAGTCCCTTGAAAAAGGAAGCTGCCGCGGCAAGCGAGCGAATACCATCCGGAATGCGAATGGCGATCTGCGCCGGCAGCAAACGAGTACTGGCGTAAGCGCCGACATGCCCGCCATACACAACGCGATCTCCGACGTGCAACCCTCTAACTTCTACGCCTACGGCCTCCACCACTCCTGCTGCAGCTACGCCTGGCACATGAGGTGACGGCAATGGATACAAGCCAGAGCGGTGATAGATGTCGATGAAGTTAACATCGATGGCCGTATGGCGGATGCGTATCAGACCCGGTCCGGGATCCTCCGCTGCATAGGGAACGGTGAAAAGTGCCGTCGAATTCCCGGGATCGGGAGCAGTAATTCTAAGGTCCATATATGAAAATATTTAAAGCCATGTCAAGGGATGAAGGTTAATTTCTCTCAGTCATTAAGCGAAATACTATTGCTCGACCTATCACTGTCGCTAGGATAATAAGAGAAAGTGAAGTAATTGATGCGTTGAAATCCTCTTTTACGGTACAACCCTTGCGCGACCAAGTTATCCAAACTTTTTTTCAAGTTTACCCATGCTGCCCTCACTTCACGGGCCTGATTCAGGGCATGTTACAAGAGGGCGGCTCCAATCCCTTGTGGGCGCACTTCGGGTGTGACGTGTAGATCGTCCAGGATCTATGCACGTTTTTCGGAGAGAGGCGAGAACGTGGGATATTTTTGTACAAAGCCAGATAGTCGATCTTCGCCGACTGCAACAAAGATTACGGAATCATGGCGTTGAAGTCGTTTAGTCAAGAAGTGTCTGGTGAGCTTAGAATCTTCGCGATTATGGTGTAACGAGCGGTACTGATTGAAAAGATTCGATAGCTTATCCATGTCTTAAAGGGTCGAAGATCTTATCTGAAAATAGATGAAATGGTTATTATCAATGTTTTTCTTTTTATATAAAAACAGCTATAATATTGCACGTAGACAGTAACAATGTTCACGCTTCCAAGGAAGCCTCACTTTTTAAGAGAACCACGGCCAGCAAGCTTTGTCGGGGCCAACGATACCGCCACTAA
The DNA here is from genome assembly GCF_058799075.1 of Cupriavidus sp. GW822-FHT06G04. Classification (NCBI taxonomy): domain Bacteria; kingdom Pseudomonadati; phylum Pseudomonadota; class Betaproteobacteria; order Burkholderiales; family Burkholderiaceae; genus Cupriavidus; species Cupriavidus sp. GW822-FHT06G04. The sequence continues at coordinate 41,047 of NZ_JBXALD010000015.1, forward strand.
GGCGGCGAGAGCGACCATAGCCCACGTCGCTTGCCATGACGCTTTGGCGATGGTGAGAGAGATCAGTGCCGGGGTGATGGAGGCGGACGCAAAAATGGTCATGCCGATGATGCCCAGAGCCGTACCGGAGCGCTTCGCTCCAGCCATCACTGCGATCTCCGTATAGGCAACGCCATGCCATGCGCTGGCCAGCACGCCGCACAAGCAAACCAGAGGCAGGACCCAAAGCATGGGTGCATTGGTCAATGTCGCCAGAGCCCCTGCAGCGAGCGCTGTCAGCACGCCCGTATCACGAACCAGTTTGCGCCTGTCGCTTCCCCTGTCAGCCCTCATGCCGAGTGCGATGCGAGCAATTGACCCGACGATTTGAACCACGATGATTGCCGCCGAGATCGTGACTAGGTCAGCAGCCTTTGTGTCGTGGAGAAAAATACCCCCAAAGGTAAGTACGGCGATTTGTGGGACAGTAAGCAAACCACTTGCGATGGCCAGCCGCCAAATGTCGAGGCGCTTCAAAGGCGATCGGTCTTGGGCCGGAACCGAGGTGGATGAGGCCGTTGCAGCAGGCGCTTCGTGCTCATGCAGCCAGAGCCAGGTCAGTAGTGCACTCAACGCGTAAATGGCTGCAAACACCGCAAAAACTGCCTTGAAACCGAAGGAATGCGCCAGCCATGGCGTCAATGCCGCGCCGATGGCGCCGCCTGCCGGGATCGCGGTCTGCCGAATGCTCATGGCCAATCCGCGCTTTTCGTCGGTGAACCAGCCCATGATCGCTCGTCCCGACGATGAGTTAACACTGCCGCTAAGGACTCCCACTAATACTAGGCAGGCGCCCAGCAGCAAATAACCCGGTGCCGCCCCGTCGCTTGGCACCATGAACATGGCCATTGCCAGCAACACTACGCACGTCGATAACAATCCGGTCAGCAGTACCCTTCGATCGCCGAACACGTCCGTGATTAGCCCCCAGACAATTTCCGAGAATGTGACGCCCAGTGCCATGCACCCAAGTACAAAGCCGAGTTGCTCGGTGGACATCTGGTAGGCGCTGCGCATCAGAACGCCCGCAACCGGTAATCCGGTGAAGGCTACGGAGAAACTCGCCTGCGCTGCGCCACCTACTGCCAGAACAATCCAGCGGTGATGCGACGCATTACGACGGGGGATGGTAGAGATTTTGGGTGCTGACGGGCTAGAAGCGCGACCTGTGTACATTACGAATGCTCCGTTTATACGTACTAGTAGGTACACATTCTACATAAAAACGAACTAGTAGGTACAATGCGGCCATGAATTCATCTATCGAGAAACTGATCGAAACGACCCAGTGCCTGCTGTGGGAGCGTGGCTATGTCGGCACGAGCCCGCGGGCGATTCAGGATCGAGCCGGTATCGGGCAAGGAAGCATGTACCACCACTTTAGGTCCAAAGCTGCTTTGGCCCAGGCGGCGGAGGAACGCACTGCTGCAGAACTCGTGGCCGAGGCGGAAAAGGCGCTTTCTACCCTGCCCGGTGATCCGCTCGAGCGGCTGTGTGCGTTTCTGCGTCTGGAGCGCGACGTGCTAAAGGGCTGCCGGATTGGTGGCCTTGCGGTAGACCCCGAAGTAGTAGCAAACGAAGCGCTTCGCAAGCCCATCGAACAGGCGTTCATCTGGATGACGGAACGTTTTGCCGCGATGTTGCGTGAGGCGCAGGCTGCGGGGCGTCTCCTGCCATCCTTGGATGCCGGCACAGTGGCCACGACAATATTGGCCGTGCGCCAGGGCAGCTATATACTGGCTCGCGCTGCTGGTTCCACTGAACCGTATGAGCGAGCAATCGATGGGCTAATTGAATTATTGACGCAGCAGGCTGCTGGGCAGAAGTAGGCTCGTGTGTGCCGTGTGCTACACAGGCATAGGGCTTATTTGAGTGTCACCACCTCGGCCAGCGCAGTTACATTAGACAGCGCGCCATTGGATGAAATATTCTCTTCCGCCGGGTCTTCACGGCCTTATTTTTGGTTCAACGAGGAATTCCGGGGAAGGCTGCCTTGATCTTCAGGAAGAAGTATTCCTCGTCACGGTAGCCGTAGGCCCGACGCTTGATGACCTTGATGTGTTGTTGATTCCCTCTACGACGCTCGTGTTCAGCGGGTGCCGACAGCGGGCGATGATGCCGTGCCAGTAGGCTTTCAGGCGCTGGGCGAACAGTTCAAGAGCAGGAATCCGGCTCTGGCTTGCCTGTTCACACCAATGCTCCCACGCCTTCTGCGCCCATCCCGGGCGGCGGTAGAACCACAGCTGCTTGAGTTCGTCTCTCAGGACGTAGACCGTCAGCAACGGCTGATTGGCCCGCAGCACCTTGTTCAGATGCACGGCTTGAGCGTCGCTCAGGTTCTCCTTGTTGCGCAGTAGGAGCCAGCGCGTGGACTTGAGCACTCGCCTGGCCGGGCGGTCGTGCCACAGGCGGTTGGCCTGATCCACGCGGACCGGTGGATCACCTCGCGCCCGTACTTGGCCACGACGTGGAAGAGGTCGAAGACCACCTCGGCCGGTGGGCAATGCTCGCGGATCTCCAGTTCATAGGCGCTGGTCATGTCGATGGCAACCGCCTCGATGCGCTCGGCCGCGCCTGGCGGGAGTTGCTCAAAGAAGGCGCGTGCCGTCTCGCGCGAGCGGCCCTGGCCGATCCAGAGCACCTGGCGTCCGATCGGATCGACCATCACCGTGGCATAGCGATGGCCCTTGTGCAGCGCAAATTCGTCCATGGCCAGGTAGCGGATGCTGGACCAATCTGGCTCGACGACGGCCTCGCGTAGACGCGCCTTGTCGATCGTCTTGACGGTATGCCAGCCCAGATCATAGAAAGCCGCCACAGCCTGCACCGTGCAGCTACGCAACAATTGCCCACTGGCTGTGACTCGCTGGTAGCGTCCCAGCCATTCAAGCCGCTCCAGGCGCGGACCACCGCATTGATCGCACCATACGCGCCTGCGGGGAACATGGAGCACTACCCGGTACTCGAACGGCGGAAGATCGCGCACGCGCCGCACTACCGTTTCATGGACCTGCCGGCACTTCGATCCGCACTCCTCGCAGTACATGACCTTGCTGACCGGCTTCAAGTACAGCGCCAGCGCTTTTTAGCCGTTCCGAGTGGGTGTGGAGTGTGTGGAGCGTGGCGGCATCGAGCTTCCTCTTGTCGTCATCCCGTCGGAGGTGAGGACACCGGTCGCAGTCAAGGGGGGAGGATGTGCGAGGTACAACTGGCTCGATTCCTGAATTGGGAGCATAACCTGATGCACGGGGGTGATTTGGAATCCCAGGAGCGAAGGGCGTTGGCTGACCGCCTCGACAAACTGGACGCATTCAATTCACTTGCAACCAAGGTCCGCGGTGAAATGGAAGAACGCTTTACTACAATTCCCGCGTTTGATTTTTCGGACGAGAAATAACCGTCACAATCGCGCATTTGACAATCAGGAGTGACGAATTGCTTCGATTGAGCACGGTAGGGCAACGCCTTGGCGCGCTGCGAAGGGGATTTCCTAATGCGCACAAGCTGCAAGAGTATTCTCCTCCCAAAAAACGAAACGCCGAGCTAAAATTGGGGGATACGATGTCCTTTAGAGTCGTTGTCCTGCTGGGTTCATCGTAGCGCCTTATCATCTGGTCGGCATTCCCGAATGCAACTTTCCCTTCTTCAAAACTCTGAAATGCATGCGCTGCGTGAGCGTGCGGAAGCCATTGTGTGGATAAGAACGCAGATGGCTCGTTTCGGTATCCACTTCGAAAACCTGCAGGAAGCTGGTTGCTTCCAGCCGCGGCAAGACAACCAGTCAGCAGCAAGCGCAACTCTCTACCGCGACGCTCAGGGCCAGACCTGGGACGGGCGTGGGGACCTTCCGAGCTGGTTGCAACGTGCTGTAAATGCGGGGCAATCAATCGAGCATTTTCGCGTGGAAGCTGCAAGTTGAGCCGGCCAAGTCGACCACTATGTATGCGCTCTGAGGAAGAGTTTGCGCTCCAGCAACTTTGTGAGGACGAAGACATGGCAACGTACAAACAACTTATTGCGCAAAAGGAAACTCTGGAAGCCAAGCTGGAAGAGGTAAGGGCCAACGAGGCGGCGAGCATCATTGCCCAAATCCAAGGTTTGATGGTCGAATATGGTCTGACGGTAGAGGAGATCGCCCCCAAACGCCGCTGCGGCCGACCAGTTTGGTAGCAAGGCAAACGGCGAAAAAGAACCGTTACCCCCGAAGTACCGCGACCCGAAGTCCGGTAGGACGTGGTCTAGGCGTGGAGGAGCACCCGCTTGAATTGGAAAGAACCGAACGCTCCCTTATCGCAGAAGCGTAGGCACAAGCGGAAGCCAGCGCACAGGCGATGAGCCCAGGAAGCGCGAAGGGGTGAACGCCGCCACAACTCCTTCCGTGGCTGCCCAACCGCGAAGTGGATTTGCCCCCGTATCCCTGGCCACGGTCACACCCTTCGGTGTGATAAGGCCATCGCACGCCTGAACTCAACTCCCAGAGTTGCGCGGATTTGTCTTCGCCTTCCCAAAAACCGCTCACCCGCTGCAACACCAATTCCTTATGTCGGCGATCGATTGTCACAAGCATTGCATCTGCCTTCCCATCGGATAGCTCAGCAACGTACTGCAGTTGCGGTGCGGCTCGCAATGCTGTCTGAGCCGCCCGAAGTTGATCTTGTAGCGAAGCCCGTTGATGCTGTGTGCTGACGCTTAGCCGCTGGTACGACCACAACCTCAGAGAAATCGCGGCCAACGTAGCAAGTCCGCCAGCCAGCGCGGCGCTGCGCCACCACGACAGCGCTCACGCGAGCGGCTTAGGATCCAACTCTTCGCGCTTCGCGACTTCCCTGGGACTGGCATTTTCGACTCCAAGCTGGTTGCTGATACGAATCCAGACTGACGGATCAGGCCGCACCGGAGGTTGTGCTTCGGAGAAGGGAGACCAACGGCTCTGCCAAAGCAGCGCGGCGGCCTGCTTGCTAGAAGGCCGCTGGTTCATGCTCCGCATCTGAGCTGAGGCTGGCGCGCACGCTGCTGGCCCTGCCAGCGTTTGGCGCCGATTGCGCGCCCGCAACTCGTTCGCCGTATCCGAGCCGTCTCGCCGTCTTAAATGTGCCGCGCACTTAAGGGGCCATGCCTTCGCACAGGTCGGCCTGACGCTTGCAGTACCGCCAGGTGGCTTCCTCGCTATTCATCGTGAACGAGATGGTGAGGTCTAATGGCTTTCGGCCAACGCTCAGCGAGCGTTCCTGGATGATGCCCTGGTACACCGCCGCCAGATAGTATTGGCCGGGCGGCACCCGCATATACAACAGCGGCCCCTCGCTCACCACGCGCAGGACGCGTTCGTGTCGTGCATTGAGCAGCAGCACCTTGACGTCCGCAAGCGACGCGCCATCCGACCGATCCTGGAACCGCAGGTGCACATTGAACTGCGGCGCGAGCGAGCGCATGCGGGCCACATCGTCGGCGCCGATGCCGCCCGACAGGTACGGAATGCTGGTGGCGACCTGCTGCAAGGTGGCCTTGGGCGTGCTTGCAGACGCTTGGGCGCCGGCCGTGCTGGCCGATGCGGTGAAGGCGGCAAGGATCATGACATTGACCCAGGACCGAGGATTGCCGAGGAAGCTCATGATTGATTCCGCCGTGTGATTGCGGTGTTGGATTTCACTTTATGTCCGCATGGGAGGTGGCCGTTGACACAGCGCAAGGCGATTGCCGTGCAATGGTTATGGCGTCGATATCGCCTGCCACTGAGGCTCACAGCATTTTGCTGCACTGCGGGAATTCTCGATTTGGTGCAGGTGTTGACAAGACTTTGAACGCAGCGAGAATTGCGGCTAGACCGCACAGTGTGCGTGCCATGCCGGGCGTAGTGAAAAGAAATGGTTGATGATGAAAACGATCTGGGCCGGTCGCCGTGCCATTCTCATCCTATTGGCGAGGTCTTCGACGAACAAGGTATCCTGCGCCGGCATTCTCTGTCGGGATGAAGGACGACCCCGCTGCCCCTTGAATCTGGTCTCGGGCGCATCCGTTCCGGCGTGCCGATGATCCGATTATCGCAACCACGCCGCTACCCCAGACCCTACGAAAGACACGGCGTTTTCCTTGATCCAGCCCAAATGCAGGGAGGATTCGTCGCCTACCTTGTCAGCATGGGGCGGATACACCGGTTAAAGAATCGCCGTGTGGCGTTAGCGCCATTCCCAGTGCTGTGCAGCGCATAAGCGTTCGTTGCCGTCCTCGATTCAAGGAGCCTGTGATGCATGCCATCGTACTTGCCGCTGATGGGTCAACGTACAGTGATGCGGCGGCGCTCTTTGTAGCCACCGGAAAGTTGCTGAAGAGACCATTGATCGTCCATCTGGTCCATTGCATGGCGGACGTGTTGGGCGAGGTGAAGTCATACATCAGCGCCACCGACCTGGCAGCATGGCACGCGGACGAAAGCAGCCGGATACTGCGCTCGGCCGCCGAGATCGTGAACCTAGGCGGCGTGTCGTTCGAGCAGCACGCGCTGACCGGATTCGCGCCAGAACGCATCGTCGAATTTGCACGCTCCGTCGATGCGTCAGCGATTGATGTGATGGGTACTCACGGCCGGGGCGCATTCTTCGATGCCATCGTCGGCTCCGTGGCGGGCCGTGTCATCGCTCATGCGCCGTGCCCCGTCATTCTGGTGAAGCGTGAAGCCGTGCGTGGCCGATGACCTGGCATGCCTGATGCCGGGCAGTAAAGCCGGTTCTCGGTCCTGCCGGGCACATCGGGCAGCGGTAATTCGACGCTGCCGCATATTCTTGGCGGCTTGGGTCGGCCATCGTCGACACGAGCCGATTGCCTGCCGGACCCGCTCGCGCCTCTCGATGCGCCGCGGTTTAGGAGGAAATATCAATTCGGAAAACCCATGACGTTGGATCTTGATCACTTCACCCCGTCGCTTTCGTTCGGCGGCGGGCTTCTTATCGGCTTGGCGGCGGCCGTGCTGATTCTCTTCAACGGCCGCATTGCCGGCATCAGCGGCATCCTGGGCGGATTGCTGGGCGCGCCTCGCCGTGACATGGCGTGGCGCGTTGCCTTCCTTGCGGGGCTGCTCGCCGCACCGGTGCTGGGCCGCCTGGCGGGTCATCCTGCCGTTGCCAGCATCGAGGGGGGCTGGCCCCAGGTACTGGTGGCCGGCTTGCTCGTGGGCATTGGCACGCGATACGCAAGCGGATGTACCAGCGGTCATGGCGTGTGCGGAATCTCGCGCGGTTCGGTACGGTCGATTGCCGGCACGCTCACCTTCATGGCTGCGGGCTTCCTGACCGTCTTCGTACAACGTCATTTGCTGGGAGCGTGAGATGGGCGTGATCACTGCGTGGGTAGCTGGGCTGGTATTTGGGCTCGGCCTGATGGTGTCGGGCATGGCGAACCCTGCCAAGGTCCTGGGCTTCCTGGACCCTGCCGGCGTGTGGGACCCTTCGCTCGCTTTTGTCATGATCGGCGCGATCTTGCTGGCCGCACTCGGATTTCTAGTCGCCCGGCGCCGTGCACGTTCGTGGCTCGGATTGCCGATGCAGTGGCCCTCCAGCACGTCGATCACATGGCGCCTGATTCTCGGCAGTGCCACCTTCGGCATCGGCTGGGGGCTGGCGGGCTTCTGCCCGGGGCCCGCATTGGTCGCGTTGGGCGCGGGGTATCCGAAGGCCGCCGGTTTCGTTCTGGCCATGCTGGCGGGGATGATGGTGTTCGAACTGATCCAACAGGCGAAATCGCGTGCGGCGCGCGCTTGATCGTAGGTCGAACGTGGGTTGACACAAATCAACGCCAGGTTCGCCGGCTATCCCAGAATCGGAAATGAGAGGTCGTTACGCAAAGCACTGGCCGTCAGGCCAGTCCTACAGCGCACTGGCCACGACGATGCCGGCCGTCCGCGAGTCGCGACCCCACACCTAAACAGGGACCACCATGCGTGCCAGCGTACTCATATCGGCCGCCGAACTGGACGAAGCAATCCGTTCGGAAGAGGTCGTGCTGATCGATACGAGCGATGCGGCTCACTACGCAGAGGCGCATTTCCATGGCGCGGTGAGCATCCGCGAGATATTCACCTATCTTGCAACCACCACACCCCAGGGTCTCGGGGCGCTGCGCGCTACCTTTGCGGCGGCCTTTGGCAAGGCGGGCTTGTCAGTCAACGAAACAGCGGTCGTCTATGAGCAAGCGATGGCCCCGGGGTTCGCTCAATCGTGCCGGGGATACATCCTGCTCCGATACCTCGGTTATCCGCGCGACAAGGTCAAGGTCCTGCATGGGTGGTTACCAGGCGTGGAGTGCGGCCGCCTGCCGAGTACGACCGAGGTTTTCACACCTGCCTGCGCGACCTTTCCCACCACGGACGACGACAACGGCCTGCTGTTGGATCTGGTGGAAATGAAGCGCATCGCCGACGACCCGCGCATCGTCAAGCTCGACGTGCGTATTGTCGACGAGTGGATCGGCGCGAGCTCATCGCCGTACGGAGAGGACTTCTGTCCCCGCAAGGGCCGCATCCCGCATTCTGTCTGGATCGAGTGGGTACCGCATGATGAAGCCGTCTGCCACGGGGCAGCCCTTCAAGTCGGCCGAGAAAATCCTGGCGTGCGTCTAACACCTTCGTCGCTCTGGAAGAAGCCGGCATACAGGACGCACGCCTCTACCTTGGATCATGGAACGAGTGGTCGAGGGACGTGACTGCCCATCGAAGCGGGGCTGCCTTATGCGGACGCCGGCGCCGGGCGGCCAGTCGGTGACCGCAATTGCCAAAGCTAGGAGACGCCATGTCCAAGCATTACACATCGAAGCTCACCCTCCGCCAGGCCTTTGGGCTGTGTCTCACGTCAGTTGCCATCGTGGCGATGGCGGCGCCGCCTGCTCCCGCAGCGCGCGGCACGAACGACTGCGCGCGTGGGCCCGGCTATGGGATGTATGGCCGTTACGGCATGGGCCCCGACATGATGGGCGGAGGCATGGGCCCCGGCATGATGGGGGGAGGGGGCTATGGTGAGGGCCACGGGATAGGCATGGGTGCGCAGCACTGGGCGCGCATTCCGGGCATGAACCTGTCTGACGAACAACGCGCGAAGATCAATCGCATCGCCGACGACACGCGTAAGGCGTATTGGACCACCGTAGGCGCCATGATGGACCAGCAGGCGCGGCTGCGCGACCTCTACGGCGCGCAAAAGCCGGATGAGGCCGCCATCGACGACGCCTATAAGACCATCGGCAAGCTGCGCAGCCAAATGTATGACTCGACAGTCGATGCACACAAGCGCATGGAGGCGGTGCTGACGAAGGAGCAGCAAGACGTGCTCCACAGGTATTGGCGCTGAGTGTCGCCGAGGACCTAGCCCGCCAACATCCGGGCCTACCGAGCGCTTGCTTCACACCCCGTGGTCCGCCGGGTAAGCGCCGCTATTGCACGCGGAAATCGGCGGAATTCGACACAAGCCTTCAGCGGCGTGCTGGAAGTTTCTTCCAGATCGAACAGCGGCGGCACGCTGGCCAAATTGCTGGGCTTCGCCGCGGGTGCCGGTGCCGCAAAGGCATCGATATAAACGGTGCGGAAATAGCGTGCGCGCTCGTTCTTCGTAAATATCTGGCGGTACGCCTCCAGATATTTCTGGAGCGCTACCAACTTCTGCTCGGTCCACTCGCCGCCAAAGATATGGCTCATTGATTGACTCTCCACCTGAAGACGATCTACTTCCGATTGAAGGAATCCGCTGATGCAGAAGGCGTGGAGTACACGGATGATCACATAGATTCCTCGCGGATCGATAGTTGGATCGGCTGGCTCGATGGCATCGGAAACTCGAACCTGCAATGGCTTGCGCGCTGCATTGTAGATCGCTCACCCCCAAAGCGGGGATGTGCCGCAACCCTCACGCTGCTACATTCGCGCGTAAGACGCCCCGACGAGGGCGCCATTGGCCGCCAGCCCGGAAAGGGGGAGAGCGGCCCCTTCCACATAAATACGGGTTGGGTCCATGTTTCCACACGCTCTTGCCGGCGCGCGCGCTGCCGGCCTCGCCTTGCTGACCGCAGCGCTGCTCGCCGCCTGCGGTTCCGACGACAGTCCCCAGACGCCGACCACGACGCCGGCGGCCTCGCGCCTGGTGGTTGACGCCGGCACCGCCGCGCCCGTGGCCGGGGACACGCTGACGCTGAAGGCGACCTTGCTGGCCGTCGACGGCAGCGAGGTGAAGGGGGCCAGCTTTGCGTGGACATCCTCGGATCCGGCCGTGGCCACCGTGGTGTCCGCCTCGGACAAGGCGCCGGCCGCCGTGTCGGCCTCGGTCGTGGCGCCGGTCGGCACCTACGCGACGGTCCAGACCCTGGCCGCCGGCGCGGCCGACATCACGGCCACGGCGACACTTGCCGACGGCAGTCGCGTCACCAGCATGACGCACCTGGTGGTGCAGGCGGCGCCGGCCAAGTCCTACACCTTGGTGCTGACGCCCGCGACGCTGGCGGTGACAGCCGGCGGCGCTTCGCAGACCGTGACGGCCACCGTGCGCCGATCGGACGGCGTGGACGGGGTAGCCGATCTGGCCAACTGGACGTGGACCAGCGACGACGCGACCTTCGTGGCGACGCCGGCAGCGGACGGCCGCAGCGTACAGGTGGCCAGCCCCAACTCGGCCTCCGCCACCGGCACGGCCACACTGATCGCCTGTGCCGACGCGCCCACTCGGAACCGACTTTGTGCCAATGCCGCGCTCACGCGCAACGTGTCCCTGCCTCCGACTTACACGGTTGGCGGCACGGTCTCCGGTCTGGCCACCGGCAAGAGCGTGCAGCTTTCCGACACGAACGGCGACACCCAGGTAATCAGCGGCAATGGCGGTTTCACCATGCCGACTCCTCGGCTCGGCGCCACCGCGTACTCCGTCACGGTGGCAGCCCAGCCGGCCGGGCAGACCTGTACCGTGTCCAACAGCAGCGGCACGCTCGCGGCCGCAAACGTTACGAACATCGCCGTCACCTGCGTGCAGGCTCAGTTCGTGGTAGTGCCCAATCGGGCCGATAGGACCATTTCGGTGTATCGCGTGAATCCGCTTAATGGGGCGCTCGCATCCGTGCCGGGCAGTCCGTTCTCGTCTGGGGGCCAGGTCAACGATATGGCATTCCTGCCCTCTGGGCTTGTCGGGTTCGGGGTCTTGGTGGATTCCAGCACCATCGTAGGCTTCCAGCTGGATCCCGCATCCGGTGTCCTGAGCCCTGTCGCGGGGTCGGTTCCCACCCGGTTCCCATCACCGCAAGCGGTCACTATGCATCCGTCCGGCCAGTGGCTTTTTGTGGGTTCTGGTCCCGGCGTACAGGCATACAAGATTGCGTCAGACACATACACCCTCACAGATGAAGGAGGCACGTGGAATGGCGATGGGACAGGTCAGACCAACGGCGTGGCAGTAGCACCAAACGGCACTTCCCTCTATGGATCCAATGCGAGAGCCAACCAGGTGCTGGGGCTCAGATTTGACCAGTCCAGTGGGTTCGAAGTTGGGCAGGAATCGATTTTTACTGCAGGAGGCACGGGGTCGATTCGCCTGGTAGTCGCACCCAATGGCGGCCATTTGTACGTGGCGAACTTCGGAACGAACACCGTCGGCGTTGCTACGCTTGATGGGAGTGGGAATGCCGCTGCCGTGACCAGTTTTCCTACGAGCGCAGCCGCCCCGGTGGACGTTGCAATCACCCCCTCGGGAAATTTTGTGTATGTGTTAGGGACAACCAGCAATTCGATCGCAGGCTTTCGGCTGGATTCTGCTTCCTCCGACGGCCTGCCGGTCGGCGTGCTTCCGGGGTCATGCCAAGATACGGCCAATCCGCTATCACAAGTCCAGCAGTTATGATGAGATGTGAAATCTGCTTGTTTTTGATATAAGGGCGGCAGGCAGCCGGTCCGCCCCGATCTCAGGCGTTTTAGGGATACCGCCATGCCTTGACGGCGGAGACGATGAGGATCACGGCCAGGCCCGGCAGTAGCACATTCACGGGCACCGCGCCGAGGCACAAGCCGCCAATCGCCGCACCGAAGATCGAACCGGCAGCAATGGAGAGTACAAAAGCGCGGTTCGCACGCAGTACCGTAAAGCTACGGTCCCGGCTGTAGCGCGCAAAGCCCGCCACCATGGTGGGCAGGCTGACGGCCAGTGATAGGCTACCTGCCAATTTGATATCGACACCATATAGAAGCACCAGCGTCGGGATCAGTAGCTCACCACCGGCCACGCCCAGCAGGGACGCAACGGCGCCGATGAGCAGTCCAGCCGCCACGCCGGCGGCGATCAGCCACGCGCCTTCCAGCGCCGGATGTTTGGCGTCGGATTCGTGGCCGACCAGCAGCACCACGGCAACCACAAGCAGCAGGGCCGCGATCACCCGCTGTAGGGTCGCACCCTGCCAGCGCGTCGCCCAGCCTGCAGCGAACCAGGCGCCGATCAGGCTGCCGCCAAGCAGGTTGGCGACGGTCGTCCAATTCGACGCGACCTCGACGAGCGGGACGGCAGCGCTGCGGAAAACGAACGCCGCGGTGACGACCACCAGGCTCATCGCCTTGTTCAGTATCACCGCCTGCAAGGCCGCGAAGCCGAACACCATCAGCAACAGCGGCAGGCGGAACTCTGCGCCACCAAGCCCCACCAGCCCGCCGAGCACCCCGACCAGCGTGCCGCCAACGAATGCTGCAACGTGTCGGCGAGGGCCTTGGACATTGAGGCTAGCCATCAGTCAGCGCTGCCGCAGCGGCATTACGTGGACGAGATCCAGGTCCAGGCGTATGTACAGTATCTCGCCGACCGTGAATCGCAGGCGCTGCGGGCCGGACATGGTCAAACGCAACTGCGTCCCGCTCACGTCGGCAAGGGACAGCGTCGCCAGCGTGATCTCGCCCAGGTGGCGGGCCTCGGTCACTTTGGCACGAAACACGCCCGCAGCCTCCGCTTGGCGGTCGAGAACTGTGATGCCATCGCCTGGGATCACCCAGCTCACTGGCTGGCCCGTCGGGATCTTGCCCTTGTCGCGCACCTTGAGCAGCGGCGAACGGCTTGGATCGCTACCCTGCTGCGTCCAGCGCAGCAGACCCCAGCCGGCCTGCTCCGACGGACCCATCCACAGCCCCTGGAAGTGGTTGTGGATGCCTACCAGGTCGGCCACACGTGCGTTGCGGGGCGCGCGGTGGATGGCGTTGGGCGAGCCTTGCTGCAGCACTTGGCCAGCGTCCATCACGACGAGTCTGTCGGCCAGCATGCGCGCCTCATTCAGGTCGTGCGTGACCAGTACGATCGGAATGGCCAGCTCACGCCGCAAGTCAGCCAGCAGCCGATACAGGGCCTGGCGGCTCATCTGGTCCACGGCTGAGAACGGCTCGTCGAGTAGGAGAAGTCGCGGCTCGCGCGCCAGCGCCCGCGCGACGGCAACACGCTGCTGTTGGCCGCCAGAGAGGGCTGCCGGCCGCCTAGACTGCTGCTCGGGCGTCAGGTGCATGTGCTTGAGCCAGTGCCGCGCCTGGTCCACCCGTGCTCCGCGCGGCAGGTGCAGCAGCGACAGGGCGACGTTATCCAATGCGCTCAGGTGTGGCATCAGCGCATAGTTCTGGAAAACCAGCCCGACATGCCGGCGCTGCGGAGGCAGGAACACGCCGCGCGCGGTGTCGCACCAGACTTCTCCGCCGACGGCCACGCGGCAGCGCTCGGGCCGCATCAGTCCGGCGAGGATGCGCAGCATCGACGTCTTGCCCGCACCGGACGGCCCGACCAGCGCGAGCAACTCACTTGGCTCGCAACGGAAGGCGCCGGCTAGCGGGATCGGCTGCGTCTGTTCGATCTCGACGGCGAGCGACCGGTCGTCGATCATTTGGGACGCCTCGTTCATCGCCTAGCTGTCAACCGCGCGGAGGCGAACAAGGACGCACCGACCGCGCCCAGCGAGAGCCCCAGCAGCAGCAAGGCCATGCGGTTGGCGCTGGTAAGGTCGAAGGCCTGCACTCGGTCGTAGATCGCGATCGCAATCGTCTTGGTCTCGCCCGGGATGCTGCCGCCGATCATCAGCACCACACCGAATTCACCTAATGTGTGCACGAACGTCAGGACCATTGCCGATAGCACCCCTGGCCAGGCCAGCGGCAGCTCGATGCGCCAGAACGTTTGCCATGCCCCCAAGCCGCTAACTGCGGCCGCCTCCCCAAGCTGGCGCGGAATCGCCTCGAAGGCGCGCTGCACCGGTTGCACGAGGAAGGGCACATTAAAGACAATGGAGGCCAGCACCAGGCCGAGGAAGTTGAAGGTGAGGCGGATATCGAAGGTCTCTGCCACCCAGCGACCGAGCGGTGAGGCCCCGCCTAGCGATACCAGCAGGTAGTAGCCGAGCACCGTGGGTGGCAATACCAGCGGCAGCACCACCAGCGCCTCGATCCAAGCCTTCCCGCGGAAGGCCGTATAGGCGAGCCAGCGGCCCAGCCACAGGCCCGCGGGCAGCAGCACGATGAGTGTGACTGCCGCCAGCTCGAGGGAGAGCGTCAGCGCCTGCCAGTCCATGTTCCCGTCCTTCGCCTCACGGTTCCTTGGGCATGACGAAGCCGTAGCGCACCATGATCTCCTGCGCGGCCGGGGTGGCGAGGTACTCATAGAACGCCCGCGCGGCGGGCGGTGCGCCCTTGATCAGCACCATGCGCTGCTTCAGCGGTTGGTGCCACGCCTGCGGAATCAGCGCGAACTCGCCCAGCTTGGCTACCGATGGCGCCTTGGCCAGCGACAACGCGACCACACCGCCCTGCGTCGAGCCCGATGTGGCGAACTGCGCAGTCTGCGAGATGTTCTCGCCGAGCACCAGCTTCGGCTGGATAGCGTCCCACAAGCCGGCGTGCTGCAGCGCTTCCTTGGCGCGAGCGCCGTAGGGTGCGTGTTCCGGGTTGGCAATGGCGAATTTTTGCAGTCTGCCGTCCTTCAGCGCCGCAGCGAGGTCTTTGAATTCGCCATCGGCCTTCAACGGCGAGCCATGTGGCACGATGATTCCGATGCGTCCCACGGCGTAGAGCCGGCCCCGGTCCACCGTCTTGCCGGCATCCGCGAGCTTGAACACGAAGTCCTCGTCGGCGGACATATAGAGGTGAAGCGGCGCGCCCTGCAGGATTTGCGAATAGAAGTTCCCTGAAGAGCCGAAGACCAGCCGCAGCTTCTGGCCGGTGTCGCGCTCGAAGCGAGCCGCGACTTCCTCGATGGCAAACTTCAGGTCCGAGGCCGCTGCCACCGTGGGCGGCGTCTGCGCGTGCAGCGGCGAAAGCCACGCGGCGGAAATAAGGGCCGTGGCGAGCGACAAGGCAAGTTGGCGGCGAAGCATGGGCATGGAACGTCCTAGAGATCAGGCGGTCTAGCTATCGATATCTTCCAAAAGCGATATCGCTTGTGGAGTATATCGCAGGCTCGGGAATCAGTGGATAATACGGCGCACCATGAAACCGATGCTCAGTGCCTCCCCGCTCGACGAAAAGACGCGCTTCCGGGTGCAGATCAAGCACGCGGTGGCGATCGGCCCAGGCAAGGCCGACGTGCTCGAAGGGATTGCGCAGACCGGATCGATCGCCGAGACTGGCCGGCGCCTAGGCATGAGCTACCAGCGCGTCTGGTCGTTGGTGGCTGCGATGAATGGCGACTTTGTTGAGCCACTGGTACTCAAGCAGCGCGGGGGGGTTGCCGGGGGTGGGGCGAAACTCACGCCGACCGGCGAGCAAGTGCTGGCGATTTACCGCGCGATCGAGCGCGACGCGCAACGCGCTGTGGCGAAGCGGCTGCCGGAGCTACTAAGTCTAATCCGACCCGACGCGGGAGACAATTCATAGCCGTCGTCACTAGCGGCCTTCCCGCCGAGACCCGTCCGCTGGCTCTTCATGCGTGAGGGGGCCAGGTGGCGGCGAACGCCGCGCCAATCTGCCGCGCCCGTTTCACCTCGTCGCCGTGCAGGTAGATCGAGGTCGTCGAAATCGACGCGTGCCGCAAGTTGTCCCGCACCGTCGTCAATTCCGCGCCACGCGCGAGCGCATGACTCGCGTGCGTATGGCGCATCCAATGCGGACTGGCCTGCCGCAGCTTCGCGGCGGCGACTGGGCTGTCCGCCTGGACCAAGTCCGCCGCTTGCGTGAAAAACCGCCGCAGCACGCCCCACAGCCGCGTGCCGGTGATGCCGCCAGCAACATCCTGGCCAAGGCCGCCAATCAACGGCGTACTCGGGTCCCACCGTGCTGGCGTGACCGGCAGGCCGCGCTCCACCAGATACTGGTCGAGCGCCACGCGCGCCAATGGGGGCAGCGCCACCTTGCCCGCTTTAGCGCCCTTGCCGACCAGTCTGAGCCAGTGGTCACCATGGGCATCAATGTCAATGCCGCCGAGGGTTGCGCTGACGAGTTCGCTGGCGCGCAGGCCGGTCGCATACGCGAAGTCGAGCACGAATCGCAGGCGCTGGGCCGCCGGCGCCTCCCACCCATAGGACCACTCCAGTCCGTTGGCGAGCGCGCGCACCAGCAGCCATTCCCCCTCGGTGAACACGTGGGACGTATCCAGCGGCGCGGCACGCGCGCTGCCACGCACCTTGATGCCCGCGAATGGATTCGCCAGCACATAGCGTTGCTGGATCAGCCACCGGAACATGGCCCCGAGCACCGATAAGGCATAGGCCGTTGAACGCGGTGACAGGCCCTGCGCAAACGGGCGCCATTCGCTTGAGGTGCGTGGTCGAGGTGGCCCCACCCAACGCTTGAGGGGCGTCGGCCGACGCAGGAAAGTGCGATAGGCAATCGCGTCCTCGATGGTCAGCGACGACAGGGCGCGCTCGCGCTCGACGATCGCCCACAGGATTAGCCGCTCCGCTTCCTTGCGATAGGCCCGTTGGGTGGCCGGTGACTCGTGCAACGCCAGCCAGGCCTGTACGGCCGCGTAGTCGTTCG
This sequence comes from Cupriavidus sp. GW822-FHT06G04, assembly GCF_058799075.1. Classification (NCBI taxonomy): domain Bacteria; kingdom Pseudomonadati; phylum Pseudomonadota; class Betaproteobacteria; order Burkholderiales; family Burkholderiaceae; genus Cupriavidus; species Cupriavidus sp. GW822-FHT06G04. Next base: position 58,031 of record NZ_JBXALD010000015.1, read on the forward strand.
ACGCGCCGAGGGTGCAGGTTTGCCGTGGGGCGCGGAAGGTCCCGGACGAGCCGTCGACTTCGTGGGGCAGGCGCAGGTGCTCCCATGGCACGATCACCCCGTGCTCCGCCACGGCGATCAGCGCTCGGGCGCGCTCGGTGAGTTGCGGGTGCTCGGCGAAGAAGGCCTCGATCCGCCGGGCGCTCGCCGGGCCAAGGCCGGGCACCGCCGCCCACCAGCGACGCCGGCGCGGAATGCGCACCGTCAGGTCCGCCAGCGTCTCGAGGCCGTGCGCGCGCAGCGCGGCCACGGCACGAGGCGGCAGCCACTGGCCGATGTCGTCGCCGGCCTGCGGCTGCGGCGGGGGCAAGCGGCGCAGCCAGTCGACCGCCTGGCTGATGGCCTTAGTCCGCCCGACTCGCTCGGTCGCGCCGTGTGCGAACAACGCGGCCAGGTCGGGCCGCTGCCGGCGGTGCGCGAAATCAATCACTTGCCGTCGGATGCGGCCAAGGATGCCGCGCGCGGACTGGCCGCTGGCCTTGCGCTCGTGCAGATAGCGCACCACCGCCTCGCGGGCCGACAGCCCTTCGTACCAAGCGCGTAGCGCGGCCAGCGACGCCGCATCGTTCCCTCTTCCGTCGGTGTATAGGTCTCCTCGACCTCGCGTTGCGTCAACTCCGGCTTGAATCGCGGATAGGCTGTTTCATGAATACTGCTCACAGCGGTGGGCTCCCTGCCTCTTGTTTTCGTCGCTCGGCAGCTCGGCAGACCATCACTACACTACCGATGACATTTTTTTATCGCAATCCGCCTGCGCCGCCTCCCAGGCGGCCATGTTCACTGGCGATAGTTGGAATGCCTGCCTGCGCGCCTACGGCAAGGTCATCTTGATCGACTTTACAATGGGGGGATAACAGACGCCCTGTTTGATATTGCAACCCTGATAGGTGGCGACCAGGGTGAAATCTTTCGCCTTGGGCGCGCGGTTCAACGTGATTTCCGCCTTCACCGGGCGCGGATAGGTCTCCATCTTGCCGAAGAATTGGTCCATCTTGACGTCGCCCGGCGGCAGATTCACCGCCTCGATCACGACGCCGCTGGCATCCTTCAGCGCGAATCGGACCTTGTCCTTGTAGAGGTAATAACCATTCGCAGGGATGAGATCGGCCACGAGCGTCGTGGCGTTTTTGAACGACACTTTCAGCTTGAAGGCATCATCCGGTTCGAGCAGTTCGTCTTCCTTATTGCTGGAAAACAGTCCCGCAACGCGGTTTTGCAACCCCGGTGCGGACGATTGCTGCGCGACCGCAGGTGGCAGCACGCCGCCGCACCAAGCCGCCAGCACCAAGCCGGAAATCAAGCGCTTTTTCACCATAAGAGCCTCCTGAGTTAGGTGCTTGCTACGACGCGCGACCGGCTGGGAGTGACGCATCCAGGAACGCGCGCAGCTTCGCAAAATTGATGACGCCCACTGTCTTGGAGATCCGCTGCCCGGATGGGTCGATCACGAACGTCACCGGTGTGACTTGGACTTGCTCGTAATCGCGTGCCAGCGCGCCGCCCTGATCGAAGACCACCGGGAATGGCAAGGCCTGTTTCGCCGCATACTGGCGCACCTGCTGCAGATCGTCATAAGGCATCGCCACGGCGATGACTTCCAGGCCGCGCGGCTGGTACTGCCGGTAAATGGCGATCAGTTCCGGCATTTCTGCCAGGCAGGTACCGCAGGTGGTCGCCCAGAAATTGACCAGGACGATTCTGCCACCCAAATCGCTCAGCGCGATCCGTCGACCGTCGATCGTGGTGAAGGCCGCCGTGGAGTCCACCGGCTTGGGGAATACGGCATACGTGCCAGCGGCGACGGCAGCAAGCACAGCCAACGCTGCAACCGCGCGCGCAGCTTTGCTAAAGCGCATGGTCGGCCTCCTCGATCCGCCCATCCTTGACGCGGACCACTTGCTGGGCGTGGGTGGCCACTGCCGCGTTATGGGTGACCATCACAATGGTTTTACCCTGCGCATGCAGGCGCTTGAGCAACTGCAGCAGCTCCGCCTCCGATGCCGAGTCGAGATTGCCGCTCGGTTCATCCATCAACAATACGTCCGGATCGTTGGCCAGTGCCCGGGCGATCGCCACGCGCTGCTGCTGGCCGCCCGACAGCATGCTTGGGAAGAAATTCGCCTTGCCTGTCAATCCGACCGCGTCCAGCAATGCCAGCGCACGCGCTTTCCCCGCACGTGATTCCATCCCGCCGAACCATAGCGCCATCTGGATATTCTCAAAGGCGGTCAGATGCGGCAACAGATTGAAGAACTGGAAGACGAAGCCGATTTCTTTCGCACGTGAGCGTGCCAGCGCATTCGGCGGCAATGCGGTCAGTTCCAAGCCATTGAGATAAATCTGTCCTGCGGTCGGCCGGTCCAGCCCGCCCATGATCTGCAACAGCGTGCTTTTGCCATGACCGGACGGTCCCATGACGGCGAGCCAGGAACCTCGTTTCACAGTCAAATTCACATTGTCCAGTGCGGTGGTCGAGGCTTCCCCGGTGCCATAGACTTTGCTGACATTCTCGACACGAATCAAAGTCTCAGACATGGCGAATTGCCTCCATCGGCGACAGCTTGGCCGCTCGGTACGCGGGATAAAGTCCCGCGACCAGCGCAAGGCCGATCGATAGACCTAATGTCATCATGGCCGTGGTGCCATCCAGCGCGGGTACCGATGTCTGGGGCAACGACGCGGTGAACGCGTTATTGGTCAGATACGGGCCGAACAGCCAGGCCGCCGCCATCCCGATCGCCGTGCCCAGGACGCCACCCAGCAATCCGTACAATCCGGACTCGCACATGAAGGACAGGAATAGCGTGCGCCGGGTGCTTCCAACGGCTTGCATGATGCCGATTTCATGCCTCCGCTCATACACGGCGGTCAGCAAGGTGTTGACAATGCCGAACGCAGCGGCCAGGACACCCACGGCCGCGATCGCCTGCATCGCGGCGCCCACGGTGCCGACGATCGACAGGATCGACGACAGCAGTTGCTTGTCGGTGACCACGGCAACGTTGGCCACTTCCTGGATGCGCAAGGAGACCGCATCGACTTGCTCCAGGTCAGTGACTTGCACCGCGATGAACGAGACTTTACCGTCTACATTGTAGATTTTCTGCGCGACGGACAAGGGAATGAAGGCGGCGATATCGTCCTTGGTGCCGGTCTCCTGCAGCACGCCGATCACATGCAGCGGCTTTCCGCGCACGGTGAATTCGTCACCGGGCTGCAGCTTGAACTGTTTGGCAATCGCAAAACCGACGACCACGGCGCGCTCGCCTGGCGCATTGAAATAGCGCCCGGCGTCGACCGTCCACTTTTGCAGCACGCGCATCTCGTCGGGCAGAATGCCGATCACGGGTACCGGCTGGTTGCGGAATGCGGTCTTTTCATTCAGATAGGGAACCGCGGTTTTCACGCCCGGCACGCGGGTAATTTTGTCCAGTTCGGCCATCGGGATCGCTTCCGGCAATTGCTCGCCGGTTAGCACCGAGATTTGCTCATACGCGCACCATCCCTTGGGCGTGACCACCAGGTTGGCGCCCAGGCTCTGCGCCTGTTTGCGGATTTCGCGGGTCAAGCCCTGGCCGATCGTCATCAGCGCGACGAAGGCCGCCATGCCGATCGCCACGCCGGCGAGCGTAAACACGAAGCGCCCGCGCCGGCGCAACAGGTTGCGCCATACCAGTTTGGACAGGTTCATCGCGCGCGTTACTTGATCGAGCCCAGGTTTTCGACGCTGTCAGCCTGCACGAACAGAAAGCCCCGCTTCTGATCGTCGGCGATCTTGCCGCGCACATTCAATTCATCCCACGGCTTGGGCAGCGTGCCGGTCATCCGCACCGGCAAATAGGTTTTCGCGCAATGCAGATCCGAGCAGACCCGCGCTTCGCGCGAATCGATCATCGAAAACAGTGTCGGATCCTGGGGCGATGCCGCGGCCATCACACCGCGCACGGTGATCGTGCCCTTGTAATTATTCATGTCCGCAGCGAGATCTTCCACTTGGACGGTACCGGAAGGCAAGGCGCGCTGGGTGCCCAGCAAATCCGGCAAGCCCTTGAGCACCGGCTTGTCGCCAGCCCACAGTACGCCGCCCGCCGCCAGCGCGGCTACGACCAACACCGTGCCGATGACAAGCGGCTTGCGGCTCTTGTTGTTTGTTGATGAAGTCATGTCAGCTTCCTTTCATTACCTGGGGGATTGTCGCGGTGTAGCGGTTGGCTTCAGCGGTACAGTTGCGCGGGTAAACGGTTCGACGGGGTTATCTTGTGCAACGGCATCTGCCCGGCCGCGCGTGCGCAGCAAGCGCGCGGAATTGATCAGGATGCCGAAATCGGGACCGGATTGCGCAATGGCGGCGATGGTCGGCGGCAGAATGCCGAGCGAGGCCAGCGACAAGCCGGTCAAGTTGTACAGGGCGGTAAAGCCGATATTGATCTTGACGGCGTTCATGGTGCGGCGGGCGACGTGCAGCACTTCCGGCACCAGCGACCAATCCTCGCGCATCAGCGCAATGTGGGCGGCATCGATCGCGATGCCGCTGCCGGCGGCGCCCATGGCGATACCGACATCGGCTTGCGCCAAGGCCGGCGCATCGTTGACGCCGTCGCCGACCATGACGACGATACGGCCCTGCCGCTGGTGTTCGCGCACGATCGCGATTTTGTCATCGGGCATCAGGTTGGCACGGTACGCCAGTCCGAGCGGCGCAGCCAGTGCCGCCGCCGTACGTTCGTTATCGCCGGTGAGTAACTCCAGATGCCGTATGCCCAGTTGCTGCAATTCCCGCAAGGCGGCCGGCACTTCGGGACGCAGCGTATCCATCGCCGCTAATACGCCGGCCGGCTTGCCATCGATGGCGACAAACAGCAAGGTCTTTCCTTCCGCTTCCAGCTGCGCTGCGGTGGCTGCCATGCTGGCGTCGCCGAGCAGGCGCCGGCTGCCCACGCTCACTTCACCGATGTCCAGGCGCGCACGCACGCCCAGGCCCGGCAGTGCGGTGAAGTCGGGGATATCGAGCAGGGACAAATGGCGTTGTGCGGCGGCGGCACGCACCGCTTCGGCCAAGGGGTGCTCGGAATAGCGCTCTGCACTGGCGGCGAGCGTGAGTAACTGGTCTGGTTCGAGTGCATCGTCGAAAGGGACGATGTCGGTGATACGCGGCTGGCCGAGCGTCAACGTGCCGGTCTTGTCGAGCAGCACAACATCCGCTTTCGCGAGCAATTCCAGGTATTTGCTACCCTTGATCAGGAGACCGCGCTTGGCCGAGGCACCAATGGAGGCGATCATCGCCACCGGCGTGGCCAGCGCGAACGAGCAGGAGCACGCCACCATCAGCACCGCCGCCGTCGCCAGGGTATTGTCGCTGACGAAGTAGGTGACGAGCGCCACGCCGATCACCACCGGCAGATACCAGGTTGCAAAGCGGTCCGCGATCCGCTGGATGGGAGCGCGGTGCCGGTCGGCTTCTTCGACCAGTTTGATGACGCGACCGAAGGTCGACTCGGCGCCGATGTGCGTGACGCGGATGCGCAAGTGACCAAGCTGCGCAAAACTGGCCGCGAACACGCGGCGGCCTGGTCCGGCCTCGACCGGCATCGACTCCCCGGTGATGGCGGCCTGGTTAATCGTCGCCTGCCCGCCAATCACGTCGCCGTCGACCGGAATCTGCTCGCCGGGACGGACGATGACGATATCGCCCACCTGCACGCCTGCCAGCGGCAACTCGACCTCGCGGCCAATCCGCTCGACGCGCGCCGTCTGCGGCGCCATTTCGGTGAGCTGGCGCACGGCCGTGCGGGCACGGGTGGCGGTGAAGTGTTCAATGTAGTCGGCCAGCCGCATGAAACCGACGATCATCACGGCGGCCGGCCAGGCGCCGACGGTGACGGCGGCGATCAGCCCGACCGTCATCAGGGTGTGCGACGTGATTTTGCGCTTGAACGCCGCCTGCAGCACCGAGCGAAAGATCGGGTAGCCGCCGGCGGCCACGATAGCGAGCCACACCGGCCACGGCACGACATCATTGAGCCGGTCGAACCAGCCGAGCGATTCCGCAAACACGGCCAGCAAGACGACCAGGACCAGGACCGCGCTAAACAGCGCCAGCAGTCGGCCGGACAAGCTGTCCATCACTGGCGTCGACTGTCCAGCCTTTGTTGTCACTGCCGAGCAGGAACAGTCGCCGCAGGCGGCAGCTTGCATTGGCTGTTGAGGAGCGGATGACATGAGCGCTCTCCGGTCGGTGAACGGGTTAGGCGAGACGCTGCTGCAGGAGGCACAGATCGCCCTTGAGGGCGTTGAGCAGACTCTCGTTATGGAGCCGGTAATAGACCATTTTCCCGTCGTTGCGCATCGTCAACCAGCCTCGGTCGCGCAGCAGCTTGAGCTGATGCGAGGTGGCGGCCACGCTCAGGCTCAGCACATGGGCGATGTCGCACACACACAGTTCGCGATCAGCCAGCGCCAGCAGGATTTTCAGGCGCACGGCATTCCCCAACAGTTTGTACAGCTCGGCCAACTGGGGCAGCAGATGCTCATCCTTAGCGAGATCGGCCTTGATCGCGGCGACCTTTTCTTGCTCGAAGCACGCTACTTCACAGGTTGGGCTGGTAACAACATTGGAAGTGGCTTTCATTGGCGCGCATCATTTCGTCATTTTCGAAAATGATAGCATGAAGATAAGGGGCGCACATGACCGCCGGAAAGAGGATCGGCCGGGATTCGTAAAAAATCCGCCACATCTCCGCTAAGCGGCTGATTTTAAAGAAAAATCAATCGATGGATCCAACGGCGGCACGCGCCGCTGCAGGTCCAGCAGGTAATCGCCCAGTCGGTTGATATGCTCGCGCCGGTAGGGTGACAGCGCCTTGAGCACCTCGGCGTCAATGGGATGCCCCTTCTCCTGCAGTTCCTTCAGCTTGCGCGACATCCACTGCACGTTGTAGAGGACGACCATGTTGGCCACGAGCTGGTTGTACTTGATCACCTTGCGCTGCTCGTGCCGCAGGTTCTCGGCAATGGTACCGTCGCCGCCAAACATCAGCCACTGCGCGAAGTCGTTGAACTGCTCGCTCTTGTTCGTGGCGGCATGGATGACTCGGCGCAGCTCCGGGTCGTTCAGGTACTTGAGCAGGAACAGCGTGCGGATCACCCGGCCCAGTTCCCGGAACGCAAAGTAAAGCTTGTTCTTGGCGCTCTCCGAGCCCAGCCGGCGTAGGATGGTTGAGGGCGTCATCTTGCCCGCTTTGATCGAGACCGTGACCCGCATCATGTCGGGATAGTGCCGTTCGATCAGGGACCAGTCGATGGACCGCCGGCACAGCCGTTCGATGTGGTCATACTTCCGACGCTTGTCGGCCTTGTACAGGACCAGGTCCTTGATATTGCGCATCCGCGGCATCAGATTGATGCCCAGCAGGTAGGACAAGCCAAACACCGGCCCGCTCTGGGCCTGGGTGTCGCCATGAATGGTGTCAGGCTGGATATCCGAGCCGTTGTGGATCAGTCCATCCAGGATGTAGACCGCCTCATGCACGCCGCAGGGAATGAAGTTGCTGAAGAGCGCGATGTACATGTCGGACACGTGATAGTAGCCGATCCCGCCGTAGCCGCCATACCGGATGTGGTACTCGGACAGCAGGTTCTGCTCGTACAGATTCCACTTGGTCCCGTCTGCGGAAGCCCGCTTGCCAGAGCCCCAGTATTTCGGCAGTGCGAACTGATTGTAGGCGTTGATGACTTTGACGACGGCCTTGTCGAGCCGCTCTTCCGTGATGTGGCGCAGGTTCAACCAGGCGACTTGCTTGCGGCTCAGACCCTTGACGGAGCGCGCCGTCTGGCTGGGACCGAGGTTGCAGCCATAGCAGAACAGCGTGCTGATGAAGCGCTTGCGCGGATCGTCGAGCTTGGCTTCGAACCCGGACAACGGCCCGAATAGCTTGTGCAAATCCAACCACTGCTCGGTCTCGGTCAGCAAGTCCAGGATGCTGATCTGCGGCATCGACGCCGTGATGGCCTGGTCGATCAGCATCTTGTTGGGTGGCTCGGGCTCCCTGCCGGGCCGGTGGATGACCAGACCCTGCTCGTTGAGTTCGATGCCGTCGTTGTCTGGCACGTTTGCATCGACTTCCTCGAGCGCCGTGCTCAGTCTTTCCTGCAGTTCCTTGACGAAGCTCTTGCCGTCCGTTGGCAGTCCCACCATTTCGCAGTAGCGCGGCAATTCGCGGCTGAACTCCTCTTGCGAGACCTGGTGCACGCGGTAGTCGTCAAAGTGATCGCTGCCCTCGACGTAGAGATCGCCCGAATTCAGCTCGCGCATCACCTGGTGGAACACGCACAGTTCGAAGTACCGGCGGTGCAGCAGACGCGTGGAACGGCCTCCCGGGAAGATGGCCTTCTGCCACTTGTCTGGGATCCAGTCAAGCGGCAGCTGCGTCAGGTCTTCGTCGGTGAGCTGCAGATACTCGCGATGCGAGGTCCGGAAGCCCTGCATCCAGGCGAGCGCCACCAACACGGCCCTGTCCTGGGAACTGGATCGCAGCGGCAGCACCTCGACACACTGGAACAGCAGGGAGCGCTGCGGGCGGTACGGCGCGAGCATGAACGGCAGATCGAAGTTGCCGGCGTACGCGATATGCTCGTTACAGCGGGCCAGCGCGCCGACGGCATCGTCACCGAGGACTTCTCGCACTTTCTGGAGACGGAAGATGTCGGCAATGCCGTCGTCCTGCAGAACCTGCAGCACGTCACGGAACTGGCTGACCAAGCCCTCCAGCGCGTCGGCATGGGCCAGTTGATATTGCTGTAGCCGAGTCCTGGCGATCGACTCGAACTTGCGCATGACCTTGATGAAGATCTCCGCCACGTCGTCGAGCGCCTTCTGCAGCTGGGCCTGAATGAAAAGCACCGCCAGCGCATAGCGCTTGACGGGCTTGAGCGAGCGGATCTCGGCAATGTCCAGCGCACGCGCTTCGGTGATCAGTTGCGCTCGCTTGGGCACCGATAGCACGGCTGGCGCGGCCGGCAGCCCGTCGGCCAGCTTCCGCAGACCCTGGATGTGCTTGAGGAAGCTGGCGATCTCGCGCGTGGCCGGGCGTTTGGGCTCGCGCTTCAACTGTTCCCAGCCGGACTTGCCGCCATTGCCTTCGAATAACGCGTCGATACTGGCCATGAGCGAAGCATCCAGCGCCTCGGAGATGAACCGATAGATGGCCTCATTGCATCGGTGGCGAGCTAGGGCAGCGATCCGCTGCAAGCCCGCCAGCGGCGGCAGTTCATACCGTCCCCGGATGAGCTCTTCAATTAGGACGTTGACGATGTCCGGCAACTCGACCTTGGTGTGCGCGGCTTCCGAGGCCAGCACATGTAGCCATTCCTGGGCGTCGGCGTCCACCTGCCGGATGCCAACGTGGGCGCGCAGCAGTTTCTGGTGCCGTGACCGGGTGCCCGAGACGTCGTAGCGCAAGACCGTGCGGCGCGACAGGGGACGGGTGCGCAGCGCCGAAGCAACATGGTCGATCACGGCGGCCGGCACATCGGCCAGCATCGGGAAGTAGCCGAGGCGCTGCAGCAGCTTGAGCTGAACGAGGATCAGGACCGAGGTCGAGGTCTGGCGAGCCTGGCTTCGCGCAAAGCGGACTTCGGCCGCGGTCAGTGTGAAGGCCGCCTTCAGTTCGGCTGCGCTGAGTTCGCCCGGCAGCGCCGGATAGGCGGTCTCGTGGATCGGCTGCATGACCTATCGGCGCGCGAAGGCCTGCTCCAGCTGCCGAGCGCGCTGCACCTCGTCGTCGTGCAGATAGATCGAGGTGGTGGTGATCGACGCATGGCGCAGGTTATCGCGCACCGTGGTCAGCGTAGCGCCTTGCGCAAGAGCGTGGGTCGCATGGGTGTGCCGGATCCAGTGCGGCGTGGCGCGGCGCAGCTTGTCCGCCAGGGCGGGGTGGTCGGTTTGGATCGATTCGGCCGCCAGCTGGAAGAAACGGCGCAGCACGTCCCGCAGCCGCGGCGTGGTGATCCCTTCCGACCGTTCCAGATTGGCGACGAGCGGCGTGTCCCCCTTCCAGCGCGCGGGCGTCACCGGCAGGCCGCGCTGCGCCAGGTACTGGTCGAGCGCGTGGCGGGCCAGTGGCGGCAACGCGACCTTGCCAGGCTTGGCGCCCTTGCCCACCAGGTGTAGCCAGCGTTCGCCGCGCGCGCCGATCTCGATGCCGCCGAGCGTCACGCCCACCAGTTCGCTGGCGCGCAGCCCCGTGGCATACCCGAAATCGAGCAGGAAGCGCAGGCGCTGCGCGGCCGACGCTGTCCAGCCGTGCGACCACTCGAGCCCGTCGGCGATAGTTCGGGTCAACTCCCACTCACCCGCCGTGAACGCCCGGGAGGCGTCCAGGTCAGCACCACGCTGGCCACCGCGCACCTTGAGGCCGGCAAACGGATTGGCCAGCACATAGCGCTGCTGGATCAGCCAGCGGAACATCGCACCCAGGACCGACAGGGCATAGGCGATCGAGCGCGCCGACAGCCCGCCGGTGAAGGGGCGCCACTCCGGTGAAGAACGAGGCCGTGCAGGTCCAACCCAGCGTTGGTGCGGCGTTGGGCGGCGCAGGAAGGTGCGGTAGGCAGTGGCGTCTTCCGTCGCCAGCGACGAGAGCGCCTTGCCCCGTTCGATAATCGCCCACAACAGCAGGCGTTCGGCCTCCTTGCGGTAGGCACGTAGCGTCTCGGCAGATTCATGCAGGCCCAGCCAGGCATTGATCGCGTCATGGTCATTGTTGGCCGCGAGCGTGCACATCCGCCTTGGTGCGCGAAACGCGCCGCGCGTGCCGTCGACCTCATGCGGCAGCCGGATCCGTTCCCAGGGCACGATGGGCTCGGCCGGTGCCGCCTTGATCAAGGCGCGCGCCCGTTCGGTCAACTGGGGTTGTGCGGCGAAGAACGATTCGATGTGCTGAGCGCTTCTGGCGCCCAGTCCCGGAATCGTTGCCCACCATCGCCGTCGCCGCGGGATGCGTACGGTCAGGTCCGCCAGCGTGGCGATGCCGCGGGCACGCAGCGCCGTTACCGCGCGTGCGGGCAGCCACAGATCGATATCGTCACTGACCCCGGGTTCAGGCGTCGGCGAGGATCGCAGTGCTTCTATCGCGCGAGCGATCGTTTTGGCCTCAACCGGGCGCGTCGTGACGCCTGCCTGAAACAGAGCGGCCAGATCGGGGCGGTGACGCCGCAAGGCAACCTCAGCCAGTTGTCGCCGGATCTGCCCCAGCACACCGCGCGCGGATTGGCCCCTCTCCAGTGCGTCGGGACAATAGCGCTCGACCGCCTGGCGCGACGGGGCACCGGCGTACCAGGCGCGCAAGGCGGCCAGCGAGGCCGCATCGGGCATGTCTGGGGATGTGGGCGAGGCTGGCATCGGGAAGTCATCCGGCGGGCAGGGGTGGAAGGCTCCCCCGCGCTCGGTCGGCCGCAAATTGCAAACATTGCAAACTGGTAGTTTAGCCGGAAAACATTGCCATATCGATAAGATGGCTTATCGTAATAGTGGCGAATAACGCGCGACCCTAGAAACACCCCGCCTCATGTAGTGACGTCGCATACGCAGGAATCATTGCCGCATTGCGATCCACTACTAGTACGCGTCGGCTTGCCGCGCGGCCGCCACTACAATGCTGCACGCCTACTCTCATCGTTAGCGAGGGCTTGCGTGTACACAAACCGCAAACCTGTCTTGCCGTCCGACGTGATGGTATGCAAACTGACTTTCCCATGGAGTCTTGCCGCTGCACTCCGGACGATAGCCAGCCCAAGCCCACTCCCTGACTGCCTCGACCCGACAATCCGATAGAACGCGTCAAACACCCGAGGAAGCTCTCCTTCTGGGATGCCTGGTCCGGAGTCTTCCACTTCGAACACGGCAGCATTACCCTCTCGATACAGTCGTACATCAACCTTCCCGCCTGGTGGTGTGTAAAGGACCGCATTGTCGATGGCGTTGCGAATCAGCGCACGAAAACTCGGCTCGTTTCCTCGAATGGTCAGTGCCTCCCCGACATCCAAACCAAGGTCGATGTCCTTGGAATCCGCGAACGGGAATATCTCCCCAAGGACATCGATGACCACAGCTTTAGCATCGATGCTGTGACTGACAGTCGGCGGGCCTGCCTCGCATTCGGCCAGAAGCAGCAGTTGCTCAACCAGGGTGCGCACGCGCGTGACGCTCGCACCCAACGGAGCAAGGCGAGCCAAGATTGCTTTAGGATCCGCCTCCGCGCTGATCAAGGCGTTCTCCAACTGAAGCGTCATCGCGGCAACCGGCGAGCGCAGTTCATGCGCCGCGTCGGCGACAAACTGGCGCTGCTGTGCGATGGCAGACTGCAATCGACCAAGCAGCCTGTTCGTGGAACTGACAAACGGCAGGATTTCCGACGGTACACCCGCCGTGGCGAGCGGTGCCAAATCTGTGTCGCCCTTCCTATCGACCTCTGCAGAGAGTTGCTGCACCTTCCGAAGCAGGATTCGGATAAGAAATCCGGCCAGCAGGATCAGGCTAGGGATTACGGACAACAGAGGGATGAGCGTGCGCAGCGCACTGTCGCGCGCAATCTCGTCTCGCGCCGACGTTCGCTGCGCGACAGCCAGACCATCTTCCGCTCCCACCGTTCTGACGTAGATGCGCCACGCCTCCCCATGCGAGTCGATGGTGTGCAGTCCACCAGATAGCCCGCCCGGGACGGTCAACGATAGGTCCGGCGTGACCACGCGGGTGGCTAGCTTGGATGTCTTGAGCACCCAGATTCCGATCTCCGGTTCGTCGACTTGCGCGAACCCATCTTGCGAGGCAAGGAGCCTGGCATCACCAGGAGAGATCAGCCAAGCAATTTCCCGCAGTTCGCCGTCCTGCAGGTCGCGCGCCGCCTCAAAGGCGAACCAGAACGACGCTGCCGCTGCCAGCAGCCCGATGAGCAGAATCGTGCCGCATATGGAAACAGATAACATCCACAGGAGCGACCGATTCACTCCGCCTTTGGCTCCATCCATTCCGCCCCCCTTATCAGCGCCAGGCTCTTGGTCAGAATCCCACCGACCAACTCCACAAGAAGAAACCTCGAAGTCAGGGCAACCGCAAACTTCAACGCGCGCTCGTTTCCCGTTGCATGACTGTGATCGTGTCCTTTGCCCATTGCCATCTCCTGATATGACGGGAACGGATGTCGGTATTCGCTGACATCCGCCCCACGCGGTCAAGCGGGTTGTGCCACCGAAACCGCGAGTTCCTCATTCTCGTCCCGACGATGCGCCAGCCGGTAGAGAACCGGCAGGACCAGGAGCGTCAAGGCGGTCGAGGACAGAATCCCGCCGATGACCACCGTCGCGAGGGGGCGTTGCACCCCTGCTCCCGTACCGGTCGCAATCGCCATCGGAACGAAGCCCAGGGAGGCAACAAGCGCTGTCATGAGAACTGGCCTGAGCCGAGTCAACGCGCCAACGCGGATGGCTTCATCACTTGCCGCTGGCGTTCAGCGCCTTCATCACGTCGTCGGTGATGTCAATGCGCGGATTCACATAGACCGCGTCCTGTATGACCAGATCGTACCCGCGCTGCTCGGCCAGCTGGCGAATCGCCTGGCGGGCGCGCTCCTGCAACCGGGCCAGCTCCTCGTTGCGGCGCTGTTGCAGGTCCTCTCGGAATTCACGCTGCTTGCGCTGGAACTCGCGGTCCATCTCGACCACTTCGCGTTGGCGGCGCTGACGGTCAGGATCGGTCAGCACGGCCGCGTCCTTGCCGAGCTTGTCGCCCAAGGCCCTGATTTTCCGGGCCGTGTCCTGCAGTTCACCGTCGCGCTCGGCAAACTCCTGTGCAAGACTGTTCTGGGCCTGCCTGGCGGGCTGCGAGTCGCGCAGGATAAGTTCGGAATTGACTACGGCGATGCGCGCTGGCTGCGCCAGCGCCGGTGCGGTCGCGCACAGCGCGGCGGCGGCCAGCGCCGCGGCGGCAAAGGGTGTCGGCAGTGGGGTCGACGTTTGCATGAAGGGGTAGTCGTACCTTTTTTGCGGGATCTGGCGGTGACTTCCCAGAGAGGCGCCTGTATCGAGAGTTTGGCTAATCTTCCCGGTCGATCTCATGGGCAACTTTGCGACCATCTTTTTCATGAACGTCGACCTCAAGGCGATCACCGATTTTGATGTCCTCAAAGCGATTCAGACCATCGTCATATTTGGTACCTGCGTCGACATGGATCGTTTGACCTTTGATGACAAAGCTCCTGGCCTTCGCGTCGACCCGCTCCACGGTGCCCTCGACATCGTCAGCGTGTGCAAGTGCCATGGAACTTGCCAAGAGGCTCGTCACAAGGAGCGTAGTGTGGATACTCACTTTCCGAATACTGTTCTTCATCTTGAATCTCCTAAAAAATCGGCGGCCTGTGCGGCACCTAGCCCCCTGATTTTGGGGCGCTTACCACTCAAGGTTGGCGCGCTGATCTGGCAAGTTATGCGTCCAATGTTCCTGCTCGAATGGATCGGCAGCCGCCAGAAGCGCCAGGAATCCACTATTACCACCAACCAGAACGAATCCTACAACGATTACGCCAGGTCGAGAACCGCCGCCGATCCAAAGCGTTCGCGAAGGATCACCCCCGCGGGGTGTTGACTGGTATCGGCTGCTTGAGTCCATACCTGGCCAACAACCTCGACAACCCAGAGCTGCAATTACTGCAGGGATCTCATCGTTCGAACTCCTTCCGTTTCTGCGCGTGGCGGACCAGCTTGATGATGCGGTTGGCATGCGGGCCGTGCAAGCAACTGCGGCCGCCGCAGTGCTTGCACTTGGAAGCTTTTTTGGGGGCGCCTCGCACCTACGACGTGAATTCTACGACCCTCGCTCAGGGTCCAGTACGTAGCCCATACCGCGAACCGTGTGGATAAGTTTAGCTTTAAACGGCTCGTCTATTTTGGCCCGTACACGACGAATCGCGACATCCACCACGTTGGTGTCAGTATCGAAATTGACATCCCACACGTGCGAAGCTATGTATGAGCGCGATAAGACTTCGCCGCAGCGTCTGGCGAGCAGATGAAGCAAGCGAAACTCTTGAGTGGTTAACTCCACTTTCGCATCACCGCGGAACACCCGTCGCCCTAACACATCGATATCAAGATCGGCAATGCACAGACGTTCCGATTCGCCTCCCGTGCTTCGCCGCAAGCAACGCCGTATTCTGGCCAGGAGCTCCGCGAACGCAAATGGCTTCACCAGGTAGTCGTCTGCGCCGAGCTCAAGGCCCTTCACTCGGTCTGACACTTCCCCCCGTGCCGTCAAGAAGAGCACCGGCGTGTTGCTCTGCTTGCGGATCGCCTTGATGACACTCCAGCCGTCGACACCTGGCAATATGACATCCAACAGGACCACGTCATACTTCATTTCAGCCGCGAGATGCATGCCGTCAGTTCCAGTCATCGCGACGTCAACGACGAACCCGGACTCGGACAGGCCCTTCCGAAGATATTCAGCCATCCGAATCTCGCCTTCAATCACCAGAATCCTCAATGCAGATGTCCCCCAGGACTGTGACTGTGACTGTGACTGTGACCTCCAGGATTGTTGCTACATTTGGCATTGGCTTCTCCAAAGATGTCTTCCTGGCGCTCATTGATGAGTCGGGCAAGGCAATGCGCATTCGCCTTCTGGTCGCTTCGTCCGTCTTTCCAGCCTTGCAACCAACTTCCAATCAACGACCCAACACGTACTGCTTTTGCATCGAACGGCTGTCATGGGGATATGACGTCAATGGCTAGGGCAGATTGCTTTGCCGACAGCTTTACCTCTTCCTCCTCGTCCCGACGATGAGCTAGCCGGTAGAGAACCGGCAGGACCAGGAGCGTCAAGGCGGTCGAGGACAGAATCCCCCCGATGACTACGGTCGCGAGCGGCCTCTGCACCTCCGCCCCCGTGCCGGTAGCAATCGCCATCGGAACGAAGCCCAGCGAGGCAACCAGCGCAGTCATAAGGACTGGCCGGAGCCGAGTCAGTGCCCCAACGCGGATGGCTCCATCCAGAGAACGTCCTTCTTCCCGCAGCGTACGGATGAACGAGAGCATCACCAGTCCGTTCAGCACCGCCACGCCGGAGAGCGCAATGAATCCCACCGCCGCCGAGATCGAGAGCGGAATGCCGCGCAGCCAGAGCGCCAGTATGCCGCCGGTCAAGGCAAACGGAATACCGGTGAAGACGAGCAGACCGTCCTTTACGTTGTTGAACATCGCGAACAACAGCACGAACACCATCAGGAGCGCGACAGGCACCACGATCTGCAGGCGAGTCGTGGCAGATTGCAACTGCTCGAACGTCCCTCCCCACGTCATCCAGTACCCCGTGGGTATCTTCACTTGACTTTGAATCGCCGCCTCCGCCTCCGGCACGAACGATCCGATATCGCGACCGCGCACATTGGCGCTCACCACAATCCGGCGCTTGCCATTCTCGCGCGACACCTGGTTAGGCCCAGGCGCCAGCTCCAACGCCGCCACTTCACTGAGAGGGATATAGGTGGCCCGCGTGTCGCCGCCATTCTTTGTCAGGGGGACCGGAAGCCGGCGCAGCGCTTCGATATCGCCCCGTACCGCATCGGGAAGCCGGACCAGGATTTCAAAGCGACGGTCGCCCTGGAAGAACGTGCCTGCCGCTTTGCCGCCGATGGCAATTGCAACCGCATCCTGAACATCGCGCATATTGAGACCATAGCGCGCGGCCTTTTGGCGGTCGATGCTCACGGTTAGCATGGGCAAACCAGTCGTCTGCTCCACCTTCACCTCGGCGGCGCCCTGTATCCCTTGAAGCACCGCCGCGATCTTGTTCGCGGTTTCACTCAGCACCGCGTTGTCGTCCCCAAAAATCTTGACGGCGACATCGGAGCGCACGCCGGAAATCAACTCGTTAAAGCGCAGCTGGATGGGTTGCGAAAACTCATAGTTGTTCCCGGGAAGCTTGGCGGCCTCGGCCTGAATCGCCGCGAGCAGCTCCTCCCGCGTCTTGGTCGGCTTGGGCCACTCCGCCTGCGGCTTGAGCATGATGTAGCCGTCCGAGATGTTGGGCGGGTTCGGGTCCGTGGCAATCTCCGCCGTACCGGTTCGCGAGAAAATTCGCTCGATTTCGGGGAACTTGGCCTTCAAGGTGGATTCCACCTGCTGTTGCATTTCGACGGACTGCGAAAGACTGGTACCAGGTATCCGCAGCGCCTGGATCGCGATATCCCCTTCGTTCAGGTTCGGCACGAATTCGCTGCCGAGCCTGGATGCCACAGCAACGCAAAGCACGATCGCGACGCACGCGAACGTCAGGACGACCGGCGTGTTCGCCAAAGACTTGTCCAGCAATGGCTCGTAGCGATGCTTGGCCCATTCCATCAAGCGATTCTCTTTCTCGGCCACTTTATTGCCGATAAAGAGCGCTACCGCCGCCGGCACGAAGGTCACCGACAACACCATGGCCCCGAGCAAGGCGAGCACGACCGTGAAGGCCATCGGATGGAACATCTTCGCCTCGACGCCGGTCAGGGCGAAGATGGGCAGATACACAATCATGATGATGAGCTGGCCGAACAGCAAGGGCCGGCGCGCCTCTCGTGACGCCGCGAACACCTCGTGGAATCTCTCCGTCCGTGTAAGCGGTCTGCCATGATGGGCCTGCGCATGGGCAAGCCGGCGCACGCAGTTCTCGACAATCACCACTGCACCGTCGATGATGATCCCGAAGTCAAGCGCCCCCAGACTCATCAGGTTGGCGCTGATTTTGTAGTGCACCATCCCCGTGAAGGTGAACAGCATGGCCAGCGGGATCACCAACGCGGTAATGAGCGCCGCGCGGATATTGCCCAGGAACAGGAAAAGGATGACGATGACCAGGATCGCGCCCTCAAGCAGGTTCTTCTTGACCGTGGCGATTGCCTTGTCCACCAGCACGGTACGGTCGTAGACGGTCACCACCTTCACCCCTTCGGGCAGGGTGCGGTTCACGGCCGTCATCTTCTTGTCGACTGCCTGCGAGACCGCGCGGCTATTCTCGCCAATCAGCATGAAGACCGTGCCAAGCACGACTTCCTTCCCGTTCTCGGTGGCAGCGCCGGTACGGAGTTCGCGCCCAATGTCAACGTCCGCAACGTCCCGCACGCGAATGGGCTGTCCCTGCGCGGTGCCGACAATGACGTCGCGAATGTCATCGATGGATTTCACCTGCCCTGGCGCCCGCACCAGATACTGCTCGCCGCGCCGCTCGATGTATCCGGCGCCGACGTTGTCGTTGTTCTTGTCGAGCGCCGTGACCACATCCGTCAGCGTGAGCCCATATGACGCGAGGCGCTCTAGGCTGGGGGCAACAAGATACTCCTTGGCAAAACCGCCGATCGAGTTGATCTCGGTGACACCGGGCACGTTCCGTAGCTGCGGCTTGACCACCCAGTCCTGAATCTCGCGCAGGTCAGTTGGCGTATAGGTCGTGCCGTCCGGCTTCTTGGCCTCTAGCTCCGCTTCCACCGTCCAGAGGTAGATTTCCCCCAGGCCGGTCGAGATGGGGCCCAAAGCCGGCATAATGCCGTCCGGAAGCTTTTCCTTGGCCTCCTGAATACGCTGGTTGACGAGCTGGCGTGCAAAGTAGATGTCGGTGCCGTCCTTGAAGACGACCGTCACCTGGGACAGGCCATACCTGGAAAGCGAGCGCGTCTGCTCAAGTCCGGGAAGTCCGGCCATGACGGTCTCGATGGGGTACGTGATGCGCTGCTCTGTCTCGAGGGGCGAAGAGCCGGGCGCTGCGGTATTGATCTGGACCTGGACATTGGTGATGTCCGGCACCGCGTCGATTGGCAGCCGCGTGTAGTTATAGACGCCCAGCGCCGCCATACCCAACACGGCGAGCAGGATCAGCCAGCGCTGCTCGATGGCGAAGCGGATGATACGTTCGAACATAGCCGTCTCCCGTATCAATGCTCGGGCTCGGCGCTTGCCTTGCCGAGCTCCGCCTTGAGGATAAAGCTATTCGCCGCTGCATAGCGTGCGCCCGCCTTCAGGCCCTCCAGGACTTCAACCACCTTGCCATTGGTGCGGCCGGTCTTTATCGGCTGGACCACAAAGCCGCCGGGCACGGCAACGAAGACGACGCTCTGGCCATTGACCTCCTGCACCGCATCGGCTGAGACGGCGACCGGCACTTCGACGTCCGCGCCCAGCACATTGACCGTGACGAAGAGGCCGGGGCGCCAGGCCGTATTCGGATTCACCAGCGTAACCCTTGCCTTGGCGGTCCGCGTTTGCTCGCCCAGCAGTGAGCCAACGTAGGACACCGTGCCTTCTGCCTTGCCGTCAAACGACGTCGAACTGATGGTCACCTTCTCGCCAACACGGACGTTGCCCAAGTCCTTGGCCGAGACGACGAACTCGGCCCAAACGGTGGACAGGTCGGAGATCATGAAAATGTTGGCATCTTCTTTGACCGCCTCGCCAAGCGCCAGATGCTTCTCGACGATGATACCGTCGAAGGGCGCGCGGAGCTCGAACTGGTTCAGCCCCTTTGAAGCGGCGCTGGCACCAATGGCAGTCAGCTTTTGCTGGGCATTCTGCACCGCGATTTGCGCTTCCTGGAGCGCGGTCCTCGCTTGCAGATAGTCCTGCTCGGCGGAAATCTTCTCCTCCCAGAGCTTCTTTTCGCGCTCATACGTGATATGTGCGAGATCCAGCCGCTTTTGTGCGGCCATAAGCTCGCTGCGCTGCCCCGCAAGACTGGCACTAGCGATGATAGCTAGCACCTGGCCCTTCTTGATCTGCTGGCCAATGTTGGCGGGGACCCCCTCGACGACGCCGGCCAGGAGTGGTACGACGTGCGCCGTCCGGTCTTCATTGAAGCGGATCTCGCCCGGAAATTGCAGGCCGGACTGCACCTTGGCGGGACCGGCAACCTGAATGCCGATCGCCGCCTTTTTCTGCTGCTCGGCGGTTAGTTCGAGCTTGCCTTGCTCCTTGGCAAGCCTCGCGACAATCGGTGCCTTCTCGCCTGGCAGAACAACGGTTACCGTTGCATCGAAGACGTGGGGCTCCGCAATGCTGGCGGCACTCTGCAGAAAGTCCTTCTCTGGCTTGAACCTCAGCGGCTCGACCTCTCCGGTCGCTCGCTTGAGCTCGCCAGACACCGACATCTCGGCCACGACAGGCTTGCCATCCTTTGTTGTCCATACCCTCAGCCGGGCTTCGCCGCCTTCCTCGGCCATCGCCAACTCAATGGCGTTACCGCCTTGGGTGTAGAGATTTCCCCCATGCGGCCCCTTCTTTGCCGCCTCGTGATGCTCCTCGTCGGTGTGGCCCTTGTCATCCGCATGGCCCTCCTTAGCCGCCTGACCATGATGCTCGGCATCGTCATGCCCCTTCGCTTCGGCATGCTCGGCGTGGCCGTGGCCTTCCTCGCCATTGCCCGACGTTCGCCCCGTGAGCAGCACAGCGATACTGCCCAACAGACCCGCGATGATGATTGCCGCGATGGCGGCCTTTTGCTTCGTTGTGATAGCCATTCTTCAGGAATCCGTAGTTAGCGCCCAAGGATGCGATCGATGGTGGTAGCCGACTGGTAGGTCCTCGCCAGGACACCGAGATATCGGATGCGCGCCTGGAAGAGCGTGCGCTGCGCATCGAGCACATCCAGGAAATTGAACTTGCCGGCCTCGAAGCCCTTGGTTGCGGCTTCATAGGCCTGCGCGGCAGCGGGGAGCACCGTCGTCTTCAGCGTCTGGGCGGAGGCACGGGAAACGGACAGCTGGTTGGACGCCTGCTGGAGGTCGTTGGTCAGGCGAATCTGGGTCGCAAGGAATTCGTCCTGCGCCTTGTCGGCGCGCCGGATCGCCTCGTACAAATTCCCCTGATTGCGGTCGAACAGCGGCAACGGGATGGCGACACCGAGCACCGCCATGTTGCGGTTGGCTTCATTGTCGCGTTTGGCGCCAAGGCTCACCGTCATATCGGGATACTGGCGACTACGCTCGACGCCGACCTGTGCCTGGCGGCGCGCCAGCGCGAGCCGGCTCGCCAGCAGGAGCGGGGAGCTTTCAAGTTCGGTGCGCAGCACATCAGAGGCCGGGCGGGACGGCAATGTGTCCAGGTCGCCTTGCGCTTCCGAGAACTGCGGGGCGGCGTTGCCCCACAATGCCGCCAGGGCTTGCCGCGCCGATTGCAGCTCTGAAGTGGCTTCGGCAAGTTCCAGCTCAGCATTGGCTTGTTCGACGCGGGCCTTGGTTTCCTCCACTGGCGAGATCTTGCCCGCGGCGACACGCCGGGCAGCCGCCTGCGCGCCCTTGGCGGCGATATCTGCCGATCCGGACGCCAGCTTGACGCGCTCTTGCGCCACCAGGACGGCAAAGAAGGAAGCAATGACGGTGGCCCGCAGATCCGCACGAATAGCGCTGAGTTCGGCTTGCGCGACGTCCCGGCCGCGCTCGGCTGCCGTGATACGCGCCGACCGCTTACCGCCCAGTTCAATGGGAATATTGACTTGGCCGGTCGTACTGCGGGTTGCCTTTCGCGTGTCCTCGACGCTCGTCGCCAACTCAGGGTTGGGGATCGTCCGGGCCTGCATGATGGCACCCTCGGTCGCATCCACCTCCTTGCCGGCGGCGGACAAGGTGAAGTTGCTCGCGGCGGCCAAAGCCAGCGCGGCGTCGAGGGTCAGCGGCCCCGCAGGTTCACGGGAGGCGTAAGGGGGATTACCGGGCGCCGGTTGCGATTGGGCGACAACGGAGAATGGACTGAGCATGGCAGCCGCCAGCCCCAGCGGCAGAAAAAATCTTCGCATCGAATTGCGTTAAGGGATGGACTAGCAAAGGATCTACTAGCTAGGGATGGTGTTCGCTAAACCCGCACAAGGCTCGATACCCAGGCCTGGGCTTTCCAGTGAAAATGGATGCATGAAACAAGCTGCCTTTGGCCTAGACTTGCGCGAACGGCGTAGTGCGATCGATTGTTTGCCGACAAGATGAACCAAGTGCCACGGCATTGAATTTGCCACCGCAACTCTGCAAATCGTCAGGTTGGCCGGATTGGATGCGCGCGCCGCGCGCCACAAAAGGTTGTCGAAGGAATTTTCGGCCCATCTCGGAGAGAATGCCGTCCCCAGGTCTGGATTGCCCGGGGACGGGAATTTGCAACGCATCAATCAAATAAATCCTTGAAAAACCCGCGTCGTCCTTGCTGATGACCGCTCCGGCCAAAGCGATACTCGTCATCATCGCAACCTTGCGCTTGCCCTTGCCCTTGCCCTTGCCCTTGCCGCGGATCGGGGGCGCTGGTCTGGGGTGGCGCATACACGGGATCTCGCTGGCTGCGCTCGATGATCTTGTCGAGTTCGCCTCGGCACAACCAAACGCCCCGGCATTGTGGGCAATAGTCGATTTCAATGCCTTGACGCTCGGCCATGAGGAGCGTGGTATCGGTGCATACTGGGCATTTCATGGTGCTACTCCTGTGCGGTTGTGAATACCGCGTTACATTGAGCGGCATGCGGCCGCCTACGGTTAGATGGATGACCGACCGACCCATTCGCCGCCGCTCTGGGATGCCTGCTTCTGGAGGCAAA
Organism: Cupriavidus sp. GW822-FHT06G04; assembly: GCF_058799075.1. Lineage (NCBI taxonomy): Bacteria > Pseudomonadati > Pseudomonadota > Betaproteobacteria > Burkholderiales > Burkholderiaceae > Cupriavidus > Cupriavidus sp. GW822-FHT06G04. The sequence goes on from NZ_JBXALD010000015.1 coordinate 80,658, forward strand.
CAAATCGCCCGTTTCAGGTATTGGACTCACCGTTTCCCTTATTGGTTATTTTGCCTTGCGCACACTGACTCAGCGGACCTCATCTCGGCCATGCCGAACGTTGCGAGGGGTGCCTGCGTCACCTGGGCGCGATGCCCCGATTATCCAGTTCTCTTCCCCTTATCACGGCGCCGACCAGGCAAACCGCGCCGATAGAAATCGCCACGTCAGCCAGATTGAACGCGGGCCAGTGCACGCCTTGCCAGTGAAAATCAAGGTAATCGATAACTGCCCCGCGCAGCATGCGATCCACCACATTGCCGATCGCGCCGCCTAGGAACAAGCTGTAACCTGCCGCTTCGAGGCGAGGTAAGCCTTGGCGGAGCATCCCCATCAACCAGACGGATATACCGAGCGCAAGCGCGACGAGGAAATAGCGCTGCCAGCCGCCGGCACTTGCCAGCAAGCTGAATGCCGCGCCATTGTTTTTGACATGAACAAGATTGAAGAACGGCGTGACGCGGACTTGTTCGCCGTACGTGAAGCTAAGCGCGACGGCGGATTTGGAGGCTTGATCCGCCATGGCAATAGCGCCAGCCAAGCCATACCAGACAGGCGCTTTGAGCGGTGTCGCCCCATCCACTCTGGTCGCCAGGTCCAGGGGGAGCCGGTTGACCAGCGCAAGACTGCCGAGGCCAATGGCCCACCCGGCCACCACATCGGCCGGAAAGTGCATGCCGGCCGCGATGCGCGACCAGCCTACCAGCAGGACATACAGGGCGAGCGCGACTCGCAGGCGAGCGCTAACCAGCGGCCACAAGACGCCCGCAGCCAGCGCGGCGTAAGTCGAATGACCACTTGGCAAACTGTAATGCCACTCCGCTGTCCCCATCACGCGGACTAGATCACCATAGAGCGCCGGTGGACGCGGAAAGTCGAACAGCAGCTTCAGGGCGGTGGCGAGGACCAACGCCAGGCCGAACGCCAGCATAAAGCGAACGAGTTGATGCCGGATCGCCGGGGCGCGGCCAGACTCCTCAGCCGAGTGTGCCCACGCCCACAGGCCGAGCATGACCAGCGGAGCAGTCCAATAGCTGCCGACCAGGCTGAAGAACCCGGCCACGGAAGTAAGGCTTGCCGGCGTGTTCAGATTGATGAGCTGGAACAGGGCAACGTTAAGACCGCCCCAGTCGTATAGCAAGAACTTCAGGGTCATTTACGCAGCAACCTCAACCCGTTGCCGACCACTAACAAGCTGGCACCCATGTCGGCGAATACCGCCATCCACATGGTGGCATGACCACTGAAGGTGAGCACAAAAAATACCGCCTTGATGCCCAGGGCCAGCGCGATGTTCTGCTTCAGTACGTTTGCCGTGGATTGGGACAGCCGCACAAAGGTAGGAATCTTGCGCAGATCGTCATCCATTAGCGCCACATCGGCGGTTTCGATCGCTGTGTCGGTACCGGCCGCGCCCATGGCAAAGCCAATGTCGGCCCGCGCCAGTGCCGGCGCATCGTTGATGCCGTCGCCGACCATGCCGACCTTGCCCTCTGAAGACAGCCGCTCCACTTCGCGCTGCTTATCCTCTGGCAACAGGTTGCCGTGGGCACGGTCAATCCGCACCTCGCCGGCAATCGCCCTGGCGGTGTGCGGATTGTCCCCGGTCAACATCACGGTCTTCACACCCAGCGCGTGCAATTCGGCGATGGCATGCCGGCTGCTGTCCTTGACCGTATCGGCAACCGCGAACAGGGCCTGCACACCGTTTGCGCCGACCAGCATCACGACGGTCTTGCCCTCGGCTTCGAGCCCAGACAGGCGCGCCTCCAAGTCTGGCGAGCAGGCCTGGAGTTCCTCGACCATGCGGTGATTCCCAAGGTGATAGAGCGAGCCGCCAATGCGGCCAGATACACCACGCCCCGGCAACGCGGCGAAATCCTCCACATCCCGCGCCGCCAATCCATGGCCCTGGGCGGCCAGCGCGACGGCCTTGGAGACCGGGTGGTCGGAGCGCGCGGCCAGGCTCGCGGCGAGTCGCTGAGACTCGGCCGGTTCGGCGTCGCCCCAGGCCTCGAAGTCGGTCTGGGCAGGCTTGCCGTGCGTGATCGTGCCGGTCTTGTCGAGAGCCAGCCATTTGAGCTGGCGCCCAGCTTCCAGATACACCCCGCCCTTGATGAGGATGCCGTGTCGCGCCGCGGCCGCCAGACCGCTAACGATGCTCACCGGCGTCGAGATGACCAAGGCACAGGGGCAGGCGATCACCAGCAAGACCAAGGCCTTGTAGATCCAGGCCAGCCACGGCGCACCAAGCACCAAAGGTGGCAGCACCGCCACCGCCAACGCCACTGCGAACACAATGGGCGTGTAGAGTCGAGCGAACTGATCGACGAAGCGCTGAGTCGGCGCACGGCTTCCCTGGGCGGCTTCCACCGCGTGAATAATGCGCGCGAGCGTGGAATTGTTGGCCGCCGCGGTGACGCGATACTCGAAGGAGCCGGATTCGTTGATGGTGCCGGCGAATACCGGGTCGCCCTCGGCCTTCTCGACCGGCAGGCTCTCGCCCGTGATCGGGGCCTGATTGACCGTGGAGCGGCCCTGTAGCACCTCCCCATCGAGAGCGATGCGTTCGCCTGGCTTGACGCGCACTCGGCTACCGATTGCCACCGTCTTGGCGCCCACCTCGGCCCAACTCCCATCGCTCTGCTGAACGGTCGCCTGTTCCGGGGCGAGGTCCATCAAACCTCGAATCGCGTTGCGGGCGCGGTCCAGCGATTTGGCCTCGATGACTTCGGCCAGTGCAAAGAGGACCATCACCATTGCCGCTTCGGGCCAGTGACCAATAACCATCGCGCCGGTGACCGCAATCGACATCAAGGCGTTCATGTTCAGGTTGCGGTTCCTGAGCGCTATCCAGCCCTTCTTGTAGGTGGAGAGACCACCGGTGAAGATGGCCACCAGTGCCAGCACGACGACCCCCCAATGGTTGCCGCCATTGAGCCAGTACGCCACCTCCGCCAAGGTGGCCGACACCCCCGACACGGCCAGCCACCACCAGTTCGTAGAGGAGGGCGGTGGGGCGGGCGGATTGGCAAGTGCGGCGGCTCCCTGCACCTCGGCGTCGAAACCCAGCGACGTCAAGGCCGCCAACACACGAGGCAGCGCATCGACATCATGGCCGACCGTCAACGTGCGTTGCACCAAGTTGAAGTCGAGTGTCGCCACCCCGGCCACGCCGGCAAGCTTGCCGCGAATCAGGCCCTCTTCGGTTGGGCAATCCATCTTGGCGATGGCCAGCACCGTGCTTTGCTTGGCCGGCGCCTCGCCCTCCCGGACCGCACGCATGCCGATGGCCGACAACGCTTGCTCGACGGGGGCCAGCGACGTCATCTCATGACGCACCGCCAGCGTGCGCTGCATCAGGTTGAATTCCAACGCGGCCACCCCGGGCAGCTTCGACAGCTTGTCGCGGATCAGCGCCTCTTCGGTTGGGCAATCCATGTTGTCAATGCGATAGAGCGCCCGCTTCAGCCGGGCATCGGCCGGTTGGGGCTCCGATAACGCTACTGGGGTGGCGCTGCAGCCACATCCCTTTGACCCACACTCGCTCATGGCAACTCCGTTTCGTCTGGTGTTGCGGATTAAAGACCCTGAAGCTACTATAGTGTCAAGCATTTTTTTGGAGCCGAACATGAATATCCAGATCGGCGAACTCGCCAAGCGCACCGCGTGCCAGGTCGAAACGATTCGCTACTACGAGAAAGAAGGCCTGTTGCCCGAGCCCACGCGCAGCAGAGGCAATTACCGGCTCTATGGCGAGGCACACGTGGAACGCCTGGAGTTCATCCGCCACTGCCGGTCGCTCGCCATGCCGCTGGATGAAGTCCGCGCCTTGCTGAGATACCGCGATATTCCGGCACAGGATTGCGGCGAGATCAACGCGCTATTGGACGAACACATCCGTCAAGTGGGCGTCCGCCTCGAAGAACTCTTGCAGTTGAAGGGGCAGTTGGTCGCGTTGCGCGAGAAATGTTCTGGGTCCAGAGATGTCGAATCGTGTGGCATCCTGGAAAGCCTCTTGGACTGCACTTGTCGCCCCTTCAATGACAATAATGCCCCGATCAGATGATGAGGCGGAGGCCGCAGTGGTGGACCATCCTGGCGCCGTACTTCGTCGCCTGCGTCCGGATAGTGGCGGCGTGCGGGCAAATAGAATTACAATCATTCGCATTTGCGCGCGATATCGCCGTTCTGCCGGTAAGGCCCCCTATGCAAGCCCTGCGTCTCCTATCAATTGTTCTGCTCTCTTTGTTCGTGACGGTCTCGACCGCTCAGGCAGATCCTCTCGCCACGCAAGACAAGGCCAAGCAAATCTGGCAAGTGCTGGACTACCTTGCCGTCGACTATGGCCGGTCCGTCAAGGATGGCCACGTCGCCAACGAAGCCGAGTATGCCGAGATGCAGGAGTTCGCGCAGGCCGCCGAGCGGCAGCTAACCGAGCTGCCGCCGACGCCAGCCGCGCCAGAGTTGGCCAAGGAAGCGGCAGCGTTGCGCGCATCCATTGCAGAAAAGGCCCCGCCCGAAACAGTCGGCGAGCAAGCTCGCAAACTGGCCAGCGGACTCCTCGCGGCCTATCCGGTCCCGATGGCCCCCGGCAAGCTGCCCGATCTGCAACAAGGGGCAAAGCTCTATCAAAGCCAATGTGCTTCGTGTCACGGCGTTTCCGGGCACGCAGACGGCCCGCTAGCGGCAAAGCTGAGCCCGCCACCGATCGCCCTGGCCGATCACGAGCGCGCCCAGGAGCGCAGCGTCTTTGCCCTACAGCAAATCATCACGCGCGGGGTAGAAGGGACGTCGATGCCGGCTTTTGCTCAACTCTCGGACGAGGATCGCTGGGCGCTCGCCTATTTTGCCTCGACCCTCTCGTATTCGGATGCCGACCGCCAAGCCGGCGTCAAGCTGTGGGCCTCTCAACCTCCTCTCCACGCAGCCGTGCCCACGCTGGCCATGTTAAGCCAGACCTCCGAGGCTGCGCTCGCCAAGACTGTCGGGGCGGATGCCGCCCGCCAGTTGACCGCGTACCTGAGGAGCACGCCGGCCTCGGTCAGCACGTCAAGCGCCGACAGCCTGATGATCGCCAGAGACAAGCTGAAGGAAAGCTTGGCCGCCCTGGACAAGGGCGACAGGCAGGCGGCTTCGCGGCTGGCGTTGTCTGCCTATCTCGACGGCTTCGAGCCCGTCGAGCCGGCGCTGGCCGCCAAGAACCAGGCGCTCTTCCAGGATATCGAGAAGACGATGGGCCTCTATCGCAATGCTGTGACGGCGGGCCAGGTGGAACGTGCTCATGATATTGCGCAGCAGTTGCAATTGCAGCTTGATGACGCACAGGAGGCGCTGGGCGGCACCAATGACGCCTTATCCACCTACCTCGGCGCCCTAACAATCCTGCTGCGAGAAGGCCTTGAAGCCCTGTTGGTGGTCGTCGCGATGATGGCGTTCCTGAGGAAAGCGGATCGCACCGATGTCCTGCCCTACGTGCATGTGGGTTGGGTTGCTGCGCTGGCGGCTGGCGGGTTGACCTGGGCAGTCGCCACCTACGTCGTCGATCTGAGCGGCGCCAGCCGCGAGATGACGGAAGGCTTTTCCGCAGTGTTTGCCGCGATTGTGTTGCTTGGCGTCGGCATGTGGATGCACCAGAAAAGTCTTGCGGGTCGTTGGCAGGCCTATGTGAAAGCGAAGCTATCGTCGGCCCTGAACAAGAAATCGGCGCTAATGCTTTTCCTGCTGTCGTTCGTGACCGTTTACCGAGAAGTGTTCGAAACGGTCCTCTTTTACGCTGCCCTGTGGACAGAGGGCAATGGAGTCTATTTGCTCGCAGGACTCGCGTCGGGTATCGCCATTCTGGCCGCGATCGCCCTCGTGCTCCTACGGTCCACGGCGCGCCTGCCGATTGGTCAGTTCTTTGCGTTCAGCTCAGCACTGGTCGGCGTATTGGCGGTCGTTCTGATTGGCAAAGGCGTGGCTGCGCTACAGAAAGTTGGTTTTCTGCAAGTCACTCCGATCTCCATGCCCCGTATCGACGTCCTGGGCGTTTATCCGTCCGTCCAGACCGTCGCCGCGCAAGTCCTGATTCTGCTCATTATCGTGGCAAGCATTGGCTACAATCTGCGGTCGCAGAGGCCATCTACACAAGCGTAAGGAAGCAGATTGCGCTTCCTCAGTCGCGGGAAGCTCTCCCGCGACATGGGGGTGTTCTCGCGCCGTGGAACACGGGCCACTTGCGCCTCAGTTCGGCATCGCCTCCCCCCGATTCTGGTGATTGGGGAAGCGGCCTCTACCGAGGTCTTGCCGGCTACATGATTTCGATGGCGCCCCGCAGTTGGACATCGTTAGAACAATACGTAGCAAACTAAGAACGTCGGAATTCGGTGGGCGTACGCCGGCCCCGTGTTTAGCTCTGACCGGCAGCCCTCCAACCGTGCGCCGTGATGTGATAGCGCAACAGTCCTCTCGGGAATCTGAGTGCCCCCTGCCGGGCCGCCAATATCATCACCCGCCGCAAAAAACGCTGCGGCAGAGTGACGCATCACTCCGGCTGGATTCCCGCGGTCTGAATAGCGGCTTTCCACTTGGCCGATTCTTGGGCAGTAAACTGTGCCAGTTCCTCGGGGTTCGTAGTGAATATCTCTGTGCCGGTGCTCTTAAAGAAGGAAGATGCTGCGCTTGACTGAGCAGCATCCCGAACAAGTTTGCCGAGTCCCGCGACAATGTTAGCAGGCGTTCCTGCAGGCGCGAAAGCTGCAAACCAATATGTCGCCTCATATCCTGGAACGCCTGCTTCCGCTATGGTCGGGACATTTGGCAGAAGGGGGGAACGCGTACGGCTTGAAACGCCGAGAGCGCGCAGCTTGCCACTTTTCACTAAGGGCAGCCCGGTGGCCATATCCGTGACCATCATGTTAATTTGACCAGCCAGCAAATCGCTTATCGCGGGAGGATTGCTTTTATATGGAACGTGCAAGAGCCGGATATCCGCCATATGCAGCAGCTTCTCTGCCGCAACATGGCTGGAGGCACTGCCGCTGCCATACGTCATCTTTCCTGGATTTGCTTTTGCAAGCGCGATGAACTCGCCCAGTGTCTCAGCGTGGACAGCTGGATGGACAACGAGAATTTGACCTCCCCTGCCCAAAGCAGAGATTGGGGTGAAATCCTTGATGGGATCGTACGGTATTTTGCGATAGAGATGCTGATTGGCCGCATTTGTTGTATTCGTGCCAATAAGTATGGTGTAACCATCAGGGGCCGATTTTGCGACATACTCTGCACCGATGATTCCATTAGCACCGGGACGATTATCGACGATCACAGGTTGCCCTATTTTTTGTTGTACGGCGGCGCCAATAGCGCGGGCAAGCTGGTCAGTAGCGCTACCCGCTGAAAACGGAACGACCAACCTAACGGGCTTAGACGGCGCCCAACTCTCCGTTGCCAAAGCTATTGGACCGACAAGAAAGGCTAAAATTACGAAAATAAGCCTATGGACCCCGGTAATCGAGATCCGCGACAACTGCGCGAAAAATAAGCGAGAGCAAAGCATTTATTGTCTCCAATTAATTTATTTAACGAGTGGTTAGTGAGAATCGCAGTTTTATTCGAAATCGGCATCCCACAGGCCTAGCGGCATTGACGCCGCGACTACTTGATCGGAATTTCTGTCCATCATCGGCATATGACTGTTTCTGCTTTCCAACTCTCGATAGCACCTTATCGGTCGCTGTAAGCGTCAGATCCTCGGACGACTGCGGGGGCTGGTGACTTCGTGCAGCAGAGTGGCGCTCGAGATAGAGCGCCGTGGTGCCGCCTTCCTCGCCGTGGACGGTATGGTCGTCCCAGAGTTTGTCGTAAAGCATCTTGGCCATGTTGCGGGGGCGAGCAATTTCTGGTGAATCGCCTCTTGGGGTGGGAAGCCTGGCCAGATTATGGAGATCTTTACGCAGCCTACCTAGTCACAGAACTCCGTGTTTGGCGAAAGGGGGGCTTCGCGTAACGCGAATGACTCCCATGGGGGATGATTGAGCAACAGTAATGCAAGGGCACAGGGAGGGCGATCGGCCGTCGCGCCGATGCGAGCGGCCAAGCAGGTCAGTCATCGTTGCCAGAACGAAGCGGCTCCAACGGCCGTAGCGCTTGCACGGCGCGCTTGAGCAAAAAAATCCAGTCGTCCAGTTCTTCAATGATGGCCTCGGCCTGATCGACGAGGGTCGGGCCGGTTGTCGAACACGACAATGCGGCGTCGTTGATGACGGTGTGCGCCATGCCGTGCAAGCGCAGCAGGTCGTGCCGCAGGCCGGCGGGGTCACAGCATCGCGAGCGGATGGCATCAAGCTGGTCCACCACGCGCAAGATGGCGGTCGTGTCGAACGTGTCCCGCAGCGCTTGCAGGGTGTCGGCATCGACCTTGCCATAGGGGGTGTCGATGTCAGGCATGGCGGGGTTTTCGGACAGAGTGAGCCGGGCCGGCAAAGAGGCTATCGCGAATCCAGGCTTCGGGCACTCGCTCCAGATTCAGCTTGTAGTCACCGAAGCGCTTGATGTTGCTGGTGAGGTAGGGACTCAGGAAGCCGATGTCGGCCACGTCGACCTGGATCCCTTCCTTCACCATGGCGCGCAGGGCCTGCATCATGTCCGCGGTGTTCTGCAGGATCACGGCCGAGGCGATCAGGTCGTTGTAGCGCAAGCGCTTCTGCTGCTCGTCGGGATCGTTCTCGGCGAGCACATCACCGCCGAACGAGAACCATTTGGCAAAGCCATTGTAGGACTCGATCTTGTTGGTGGTGGCGGTGATCTCCTGGCGTAGCTCGCGGCTGCCGATCCATTCGAGCAGGAACACTGTGCGCACGACCTTGCCGAGTTCCTGCGCGGCCAGGAACAGGCGGTTGCGCCGGTTTTCCGAACCGAACCGACGCAGCAGGAGCGGCGAGGAGATCGTGCCGGCCTGGATCGACAGCGCGACCTGCATCAGGTCCTGCCAGTGGAACGCGATCAGGTCCCAGTCGACCGTGTCCGAGAACAGCCGGTCGACGTGCTTGTACTTGGTGTTGGCATCGGCGCGATAGAGCTTCAGATCCTGCCAGTTGCGGATGCGCGGCATCAGCTTGATGCCCAGCAGATGCGTGAAGGCGAACACGGCGGCCGATTGGCCCTGGGTGTCGGCGTGCACGGTGTCGGCCTCGACGCTCAAGCCAGCCTTGAGCAGCCCCTCGATGACATAGATGGCTTCCCACACGCCGGGCGGGATGAAATGCCGGAACACGGCGATATAGTTGTCCGCCACGTGGCGATAGGCCACCGCACCCATCTTGCGATAGCGAAAGTGGTAGCCGGCCAGCAGGTTGTTGTCATAGAAGTCGTACTGGGTGCCGTCGGCCGCGACGGTCTTGCCATCGCCCCAGTGCTTGGGCAGGTCGAGCCGCAGGTACAATTCGATCAGCTCCCGTTGCGCGGTTTCGAGCCGCTCCAGGCTCAGGTGTCGGCGGTTGACGAATGACATCATGTGCGGCGTGACCCGATCCCCCATATGCCGCGCGGCCTGGGTAGGCCCAAGATTGCAGCCCATGGCGAAAATGGTCAGCAGATAGCGCTCTGCCGCATTGCGAATCTTCGGGTCGCTGCCTGAGAGCGGGCCAAAGTGCCGCGTGAAGTGCGTCCAGTGCTCGATGTTGGCCAGCACGTCCAGCAGATTGCGCGGGGGCATACGCCGGATCAGTGCCTGCTGCAAGGCAATGGCGCTGGCTGGAATCTCCCGGGCGACGGTACGCTTAAGCACCGGCTCGCCATCCTGGCCAATGGTGACGTGCTGGCGCTTGTCGGGAAAGCTGGTATCCAGCTTGCGCGCCGCGTCGGCGAGCCACTGGCGTAAATGCGCCACGAAGTCCGGCGCGTTGGCCGGCATATCGAGCTTGGCGCAGTATTCCGGCAGCCGCCGCTCGCATTCGCGCCAGGGCAGCAAGTGCGCACGGTAATCGGCAAAGGCGTCCGACCCCACCACGCACAGGTCGCCCGAGCGCAGCTCGTTGACCATATGCGACAGCACACAAAGTTCCAGATAGCGCCGGTTGGTTGGCGGCCCTTGGTCGTGCGGGCGGCGGACCAGCTTACGCCAGCGCTCCGAGGCGAAGCTGACATCGACCTCAGCGGCAATCCACTCGCGATGCAGCGATTCGTTGTCCAGCACCACTTCCAGCGCTGCCAGCAGCGTACGCGACTGGCTGGTCGATTCCCATTCCAGCACCTGTGCCAGACGCAGCATCACCGAGCGGTGCGCTCGGAAATGCCGCCAGAGCAGTGGCAGATAGTTGTTGCCGCTCAGGGCCCGTACCTCGGCACAGCTCTCGCGCAACGGCTCCAGATCGCCAGACGGCGCGAGAAAGCGGCGCACCTGCAGGCCAATCTGGGCGTCATCCTTGCCATCGGCGACGATATCGACGACGCCGTCGAGCACAGTGACGAGTTTCTCCATCTGCGCACGTTGGCGGGACTGGATGCGCTCCATCTCGTCGCGCGCCCGCTTGTGGATCGCGCCCATGCGGCGGATGAACATTTCCGCGAGATCGTCCCGCGAGCGGACGCGCATGTGGTTGAGCAGCGCCACGATCAGCGTGTAGCGCTTCTCGGGAAGGGTTTCCCGGAGATTGGCGGCGTCCAGGCTCATGGCCTGGCTGGCCAGCGAGCGCAGCTTCGAGGCTGGCACCCCGGCTACGGCCCGCGAAAAATCGCCAAAACCATCGAGCCAGCGCAGGTGTTCGATCAAGAGGTTGAGATGCTTGCGTGAAGGCCGGCGTGCGTGACGTTTGATGTTGTTGTAGAGCGTCTGGCGATTGGCGAATTCTCGGACGAGAAGCTTGTCCAGTCGCCGCTGTTCCTCTTCCGACAAGCGCCTTGCGACGCGCCGGAACAACGCGGTTTGCGTGCGCGTGTGAATCTGCTCCGCAATGCTATCCAGGGTGGAGAACGCAGGCAGTTCGACTTGGTGCAGGACCAGTGCATCGATGGTGGCGTTGATGATATCCACCGGCTGGTCCATGGTTTCCGCAGCTTCGCGCGCGGCGCGGATCGTCACCTCGTTGGCATCCGTGCCGATGTAAGGCTGCACGCCGAGGAATTCACGCACCGCCGTGTAGTGCCGGAACAGCGTGGGGGAAAGCCTGCGGTTGTAGCCAAAGGGGGTATCGGGATCGAGCCCAGCGCTGGCGCGCACATGGTCGATCACGGCGGCGGGAATGCTGTCCAGGTTGGGAATATAGTGCAGTTGCTGAAAGACTTTCAGCAGGACCAGCAGGCCAAGCCTCGAACCCTGGCCACGTGCGGAGCGGGCGGCCCAGTCCAACTCCTCCGCGTCCGGCGTGTACCACGCCTGCAGCTCCTTGGTGGAGAAAACCTTCGGGAAACGCGGGTAGGCGGTACGCTCGACGGTGGCCATACAGGATCTCGGCAATCGCTGAAGGGCCAGCCAGTCTAACGATGGCAGCTACGGAAATCTAGCCACCGCTTATGCCGTACAGGAATAAAGGTCGCAATCTATATAACCAAAAGGCTTGTGATAGCGGATTGACCGTATCTTGGTATGACCCCCAGTTCGGCCTCGGCGCGGGCGGCCTCGGCGGTGTCGGCTGTGGCTTGCGCCTCGCGCTTCAGGCGCACCACGTCGTCGAGCTGCACCGCGACCGCGGCCTGCCACAGCGCGCGCATCGCTTCGGCGATCTCGACCGGAATCTCGGGCAGGGCGAGGTCGGCCAGGCCCGAGCGCACCACCTCGGCCTCGATCGCGTTGAGCGTACGCGACAGCGTTGCAGGGTCACCGCCGCCCAGGCGGTCACGCAGCTTGCGCACCGACACCACGCGGCGAAAGCGTGCGGCCGTGGGCGGCGCCGCGTCGCCGGCCTCGGTGAGCATGGCCAGCACGGTGGCGCGGATCTGGTCGGGGGTGGCGGCGAGGCGGGGCATGGCAGTTTCCGGAGGCGCATTTCAGCCTATCTTACGCACATACCTAACGTTAGAAAAGCCATTTATGTGTTGCTTGGGAAAACCAAAGACGGATAAATCTAGTTATCTTGCGGAAACAATGGCTTCCAGCCACAGGGCGCGCTTGGCCGCGCGGCGGGGGCGGTCAACGTTCCAAAACCAAGGGGAAAAGGACCAGTCAGCAAGTGACTGATTTGACTAGGGTTTTAGGGTGGGCATCACCCTGGAACCCGCATGGCTGCTACGGGTGGCTACCCCGGTAAATTGCGGCGAAATCAAGGGGACCCCTGATCCAGACATTCGTCTATTCGCTGGCCTGGCCGCATATCCAGTGGGCGGCGATGCTGGTGGTGCGGCTGCGCCCGGGTGCGGGTAACTAGTCGCTGGACGAACTGTAGGGGGCGAGCACTAACCGTCTCGCGCGGCGGCTTGCGAACCATAGGTCGGCCCGCGGCCGGAAAAATGCTTGACCTTCCCTGCCGTGGGAACGTCCATATTAACCATGGGGGACAGAAGCCCCTGCGGCGTGGCAGGACCAAGTCGGCAGAGAGCATCGGATTTTCCGCCGGAGGTTAGTCAAATGGGCGTTCCGGGGCGCACGTTGTATGAAGAGGTCTTTGCGGTGTTCGAAAGGGCATGCCAGGAAAGCGATTTCGAGCTGGCCGAGGACCTCCTGCTCGCCCTAGAAGCGATGGATCGCCGGCAGGAAGCTCATCGGCAACTCGACCGCGCCTACCTGCTGCTAGCCGATCTCTGAGAACGGGAGTCCCCCGACTTTGGTTTCTACCTGCTTGCCATCGGCTGGCCAATGCCCCTGGGGACAGCAGTGGTCCTCTTCCATGCCTTAGCGTGCAATATTTTCCGTTTTCTGAAGTGACCCCTTCTTTACGGAGTCCCGCGTATACCAGTCGTTCTTCTCGACAACCGGCTCTTTGCGATAGTGCCGCATGACCCGAAGAAAGCACTCGAGAGGCTGTTCCTTCTTTCGTAACCATCGGGCCTAACGTCGTCGGAGACAATTGCGCGTTCCGGCTAATTCGAGAAACATCGTCTATTTTGCAGAAAGCGGCCGCTAACCGATCGAGCGGGGGAGTATCCGAAGGTCTTGCGAGCGCCGAGGCAATTTCTTCCATGTGCGCCGGGCTGCAAGGAAACTCATGTCGATCGGACAGTGCGCTCACTTTGGCTTGCAGAGCCGGGTTCGTGCCCTCGTGAAGGTACGCAAACAGGTTGTAATCCAGGTAAATTCTCATGCGATGGAGTTTGCGTATTGTTAAGCGCGCTCATACGTTTGGGAAATGCTGGCCGAACCTGAAGTTGGCGCATTCGCGCTGCACGTGGCTTGGGAGCAGTGGGAGTCTTACTTCTTCGACATTTGAAGGATTCTGAGCACGATGAGTGCGAAGGCAGTCGCGACGATGGCCGTCACCGCATGGCCCATGCCGGCGGCCACGCCGATCGCGGCAGCAATCCAGATGCTCGCGGCAGTTGTGAGCCCCCTGACGTGTGTCTCATTGTCCGGCTTCAGGATCGCCCCTGCACAAAGGAATCCGATGCCTGACGTGAGACCCTGAAGCACGCGGCTCATGTCGGCAAGCTGCACGCCCGCCTGGAGGGGAACCACGACAAAAACGCATGCCCCCAGCGCGACGAGCATGTGAGTGCGCACGCCTGCGGATTTTCCCGAGCTCTCCCGCTCGTACCCCAGCAAGCCCCCCAAAACGATAGAGACGGTCATTCGAACGACGGCACGTACTGCCTCGGCAGCATTAGCGAGATCGGAGAATTCCGAGCTCAATGTGCGGATGATGTCGTTCATTGCGGAGCGTCTCTGGGTGTGTCCTGAAAATGGCCAAGACAGTCTATGTCGCAGAAGATGACTGTCAGATTGCCGAGCTATGACACAACCGGATTCGCTGGCCGGGGGGCAAGATTAACAACGTATTACATTTCGGCAATAAAGCCTGACAACGGAAGGGCAACCTTAGAATGCCGGCCATTAGTGCTCGTTTTCGCGCCAGTGTGTCCACTCGAAGTGCGCGACATTCTCCTCCAGCCCCCGAACCGCATGACCGATTCTTCAATCTCCCCGTCCCAACCCGCTGGTCTCTCGAGGGCGCTGGACAATTTCCTGACACGCCACCGCATCGGCGTTTGGCGTGTTGTCGTAACGTTTGTCCTGGCAAGTCTGGTCTTTGGCCATTCTCGCTGGGACGGTACCTGGGTGTCGCCGCTGCTGCTGACGCTGGGGATGTTGGGGGTGAGCCTGGCCACGGTCGGGCGGCTCTGGTGCGCGTTGTACATTTCCGGGCGCAAGAACAATACCTTGGTGACCTCGGGTCCATATTCACTGTGTCGCCATCCGCTCTATGTCTGCAACTTGCTAGGCATTATCGGACTAGGGGCGATGACCGAGTCGCTGGCGGTTACCGCAGTCCTGGCGCTCGCATTTGCGCTGATGTACCCGGCTGTCATCCGGACGGAAGACCGCTTTCTGGCTTCCGCCTTCCCGGAATTCGCCGAATACGCACGCCGTACACCAGCGTTCTTTCCCCGTCTGTCGCTGTATAGGGGGGAGTCGACATGGACGGTCCATGTGTCTTCCTTTCAACGCAATATTGCGGACTCGGTCTGGTTTCTCGGCCTGTCGGTGGTCGTGGAGTCGTTTGATTTGTTCCATGACGCCGGCGTCCTCCGGGCGGTCGTGACGCTTGCCTGATGCGGGCAACTCCGCATACACGTACAGCCATGCACTACGCTCACGTCTCCGATTCTGTTGTCGAGAGCATGCTCGTGATGCTGGTCGGCCTGATCGTCCTGTATGTGGGGTTCGCTGTCTATTTGCGGTGGAAGCATGGGCCCGCCCCCAAGCGTAAGACTGATGAGGGGCGAAAGCGGCACCCCAAAACGAGCAGGCGAAAGCGATAATCGTAATCTGCTCTTAATGCTGGTGATCGAGGATTCATGTAAACTTCGGCGACGGCCCAGCCGTTAGTACTTCAACCCCAAGCCCCCCGCACAGTCTCCCAAGGAATGCGACGTTTCGTTCTGATCTTCGTGCTGCTCATTTTGCCGTTCCAGTTTTCCTGGGCGGCAGCGGCACGCTATTGTCAGCACGAGAAAGCCACGGCCACTTGGCACCTTGGGCACCACGAGCATCGTCATCAGCAGCCGGAAGGTAAAACGGATGCCGAGAAAAAGCCATTCGTGGATACAGACTGCGGGGTATGCCATCTGGTCTCCCTCCCGTTCGTCTATGGACAGACGCAGGACGTGTTGATAGCGAATCGGGTAGAAGTGACCGATACTCAACATTCGTCCGAGTTCTCGTCTCTGAATGCCAGGGCTCCCGACCGTCCTCAGTGGCAGCGTCTCGCTTGATCGGCGAGACGACGACTCTTTTTCTCCTTTCGTCTCTCGCCGAATTCTCCTGGTCACATACCTTGGTGCAATTCGATGCGAAGACTATTTCTGCCGCTCGGGCTGGCGGTAGCATTTCTCAGCCCAAACTTTGCCGTAGCGCAATCTGACACCGGCACGTCCATGGTGCCCGTCTTCCCAAGGGAAGCGGCGGGACCGTTGACCCTCGAGGCCGCGTTGTCGCTGGCGGCAGGAAGCAATTTCAACCTGTCCGCCGCCGCCAAGGAACTCGATTCCACAGAAGGTGGGATCATGCAGGCCCGGGTTATTCCGAACCCGGAACTCCAGACGCTGGTCGAGGACACGCGGAAATCCACCCGTACATCCACCGCCCAGATGAATATCCCCATCGAACTGGGCGGCAAGCGCTCGGCTCGTATCAATGCCGCGGAAAGGACGCGCGAACTGGCGCAGGCAACGCTGGCTGGCGTTCGCGGTGACATTCGGGCGCAGGTAATCGAGAGCTTTTTTTCCGTCTTGATCGCACAGGAACGCGTCAAGCTGGCAACTGGCTCCGCGGATATCGCTGCGAGGGGCGCGCAAGCCGCTTCACGCCGCGTCGCGGCCGGCAAGATCTCCCCGGTTGACGAAACTAAGGCACGTGTCGAACAGGCCAACGCCGAACTTGAATTGGCCGAAGCAACGGCGAGCCTGCAGTCCGCCCGTCAGGCGTTGACGGCGTTGTGGGGCAATGCATCGCCGCAGTTTGCCGAAGCACAGGGCAATCTGGACGCGCTGCCATCCAGGCCGGCGCCTGAACTCCTTCAGAAGGAGCTGGAAAACTCACCGCTGGTGGCCGCAAGCCGCGCTGAACTTGACCGCCGCCAGGCATTGGTGGGCGTTGAGCGCAGCCGCCAGTATCCGGATCTGACAGTCAGTCTGGGTGCCAAGCGAGATACAGAAGCCAACCGCAACATGGCGGTGATCGGTGTGGCGATCCCGTTGCCGATTTTTGACCGGAATCAGGGCAACTTGTATTCGGCCATTCGCCAGGCGGACAAGGCCCAGGATGAATATCTGGCCAATCGCATCAGCCTGACCCGAAATCTCCTGATGGCATCGAACCAGCTGTCGGTATCGCGCGCCTCGGCACAAACGCTGAAGCAGACCGTCTTGCCAGGCGCCGAGCAAGCCTTCAACGCGGCGACCATTGGCTTCGAGGCCGGCAAGTTCAATTATCTGGACGTCCTGGATGCCCAGCGCACGCTGTTCCAGGCACGCATCCGCTATCTCGGCGTGCTTGGACAAACCTATCAGGCGGCGACCACGATCGATCGCATTCTGGGACGTTAAGACGGGATTCATAAAACATGGCTATTTCGAACAAACAAAAGGCTGCCATTGCGGCCATCGTACTGGTGGGCGGCGTCGCGACTGGTGGCGTTCTGCTGAGCGGGCGCTCTGCGCCGGAAGAGCAGGGTGGGCACTCGGAATCCAAGGGGCATGGCGACACCGAGCACCATGGCAAGCAGGCGGCGGAAGCCGACCACAAGGATGACAAGTCACACGGCGACGGCGAGCATCACGAGGTCAAGAAGGGCCCCAATGGTGGCGCGCTCTTTTCGCGTGATGGCTATGACGTCGAAATTGGCACGGCCGAATCCAAGGGCGAGGCCCGTATTCGGCTCTGGGTTAGCAAGTCTGGGAAGGCGGTGGCAAATGGCGTGGCAGCGACAGGCCAGCTCGTGCGGGCTACGGGCGAGTCTCAAGCGCTCAAGTTCGTGGTGTCTGGCGACGCGCTGGAAAGCCAACAGCCAGTTGCCGAGCCCCATGTCTTTGACGTGACCGCAAATGTGACCTTGCCCGGTTCGTCTTCGCCACTCGCCGTGCGGCTCTCGAAAGAGGAAGGCAAGATTGAGTTGACAGCGGACCAGCTGGCCAAGACAGGGGTAGTGGTTCAAACCGCGGGCTCGGCAAAGGTCCAGGCTGGCGTCCAGTTCCCCGGCGAAATCCGTTTCAACGAAGACAAGACAGCCCACGTGGTGCCGCGACTGGCTGGCGTCGTAGAGAGCGTTCCGGCCAATATTGGGCAACAGGTTAAGAAGGGACAGGTTCTCGCGGTCATCGCGAGCACCGGACTTTCTGACCAGCGCAGCGAACTGCTCGCAGCACAGAAACGTCTGGATCTGGCGCGTGTCACTTATGACCGCGAGAAGAAGCTCTGGGAACAGAAGATCTCTGCGGAGCAAGATTATCTGAGCGCCCGCAACGCGCTGCAGGAAGCGCAGATCAGTGTCCAGAACGCGCAGCAGAAGCTGACCGCCATTGGCGCCAGCAACAGCTCGACGGCACTCAATCGCTACGAGCTGCGCGCACCGTTCGACGGCATGATCGTTGAAAAGCATATCTCGCTTGGGGAAGCGGTGGCGGACAACGCCAACGTGTTCACGCTGTCGGATCTGTCGTCCGTCTGGGCCGAGTTCGTGGTGTCTGCCAAGGATGTCGAGCGGGTGCGCATCGGCGAAAAGGCGTCGATCAATTCGGCATCGTCCGATGTGAAGGCAGATGGCACCGTTTCATACGTGGGTTCGCTGCTGGGCGAGCAGACGCGGACGGCGAAGGCCCGCGTAACATTGACCAATCCACAGATGGCTTGGCGACCGGGTCTCTTCGTCACGGTCGACGTATTCGGTGCTGATGTCGAGGTGCCCGTTGCGGTGAAGACCGAGGCCGTCCAGGACGTCAATGGCGAGAGCGTAGTCTTTGTCGCGGTTCAAGGTGGATTCGTGCCGCAGCCGGTGAAGGTCGGCCGGACAAACGGCAAGGTCATCGAGATTGTCGAGGGCCTGAAGCCGGGCGCACGTTACGCCGCCGCCAACAGTTTTGTTCTGAAGGCCGAACTTGGCAAATCCAGCGCCGAACACGGCCATTGATACGGGGGAAACAGCAATGTTTGAACGTATCATTAGTTTCGCCATCCAGCAGCGATGGCTGGTCCTGCTCGCCGTGTTTGGAATGGCCGGGTTAGGGATTTTCAGCTACAACCGACTACCGATCGACGCGGTCCCTGACATTACCAACGTTCAGGTTCAGGTCAATACCTCGGCACCAGGCTATTCACCGCTCGAAACCGAACAGCGTGTTACGTATCCGATCGAGGTCGTGATGGCCGGCCTGCCGGGACTCGAACAGACGCGTTCCCTGTCCCGCTATGGCTTGTCGCAGGTGACGGTCATCTTCAAGGATGGCACGGACGTCTATTTCGCGCGCCAACTCGTCAACCAGCGCATCCAGGAAGCCAAGGACAATCTGCCTGAAGGCGTTGTGCCGGCGATGGGGCCTATTTCGACCGGCCTCGGGGAGATCTATCTATGGACCGTTGAAGCCGAAGAGGGTGCTCGCAAAGCTGACGGGACTGCCTATACGCCGACAGATTTGCGCGAAATCCAGGATTGGGTGGTACGGCCGCAACTGCGTAACGTGCCCGGTGTCACCGAGATCAATACTATCGGTGGTTTCAACAAGCAGTACCTGGTCGCGCCGAGTCTTGAACGGCTAGCGTCGTACGGGCTGACGCTGACCGACGTCGTCAATGCGCTGAACAAGAACAACGACAACGTGGGTGCGGGCTACATCGAGCGTAGGGGCGAGCAGTATCTGGTTCGTGCGCCGGGTCAGGTTGCGTCCGAAGACGACATCCGCAACATTATTGTCGGTACAGCGCAGGGGCAGCCGATCCGCATTCGCGACATCGGGGATGTGGAGATTGGCAAGGAACTGCGTACCGGTGCGGCAACCGAGAATGGCAAGGAAGTTGTGCTGGGCACGGTATTCATGCTCATCGGCGAAAACAGCCGGGCTGTGTCAAAAGCGGTCGATGAAAAGGTCGCTTCCATTAACCGTACGATGCCGGAAGGTGTGAAGATCGTAACGGTATACGACCGGACACGCCTGGTCGACAAGGCCATTGCGACCGTCAAGAAGAACCTTCTTGAAGGCGCGGTGCTCGTCATCGTAATTCTGTTCCTTTTCCTGGGTAACATCCGCGCGGCGCTGATTACCGCGACGATCATTCCGCTGGCGATGTTGTTCACCTTCACGGGGATGGTGAACTACAAGATCAGTGCGAACCTGATGAGCTTGGGCGCGCTCGACTTCGGCATCATCATCGATGGCGCGGTGGTGATTGTCGAAAACTGTGTGAGGCGACTGGCGCATGCGCAGGAACACCATGGCCGGCCATTGACGCGCTCCGAGCGGTTCCATGAGGTGTTTGCCGCAGCGAAGGAGGCGCGTCGCCCACTGATCTTCGGTCAGCTCATCATTATGATCGTCTACCTGCCGATCTTTGCGCTGACGGGGGTGGAAGGCAAGATGTTCCACCCGATGGCGTTCACGGTCGTCCTGGCGCTGCTGGGCGCGATGATTCTGTCCGTGACGTTCGTTCCGGCTGCGGTCGCCTTGTTCATCGGCGAACGGGTGGCCGAGAAAGAAAATCGTCTCATGCTCTGGGCGAAGCGTCGCTACGAGCCGCTGCTGGAAAAGTCGCTCGCGAACACGGCCGTTGTATTGACGTTTGCCGCGGTGTCAATTGTTCTGTGCGTGGCCATTGCGGCCCGCCTGGGCAGCGAGTTCATCCCCAATCTGAACGAAGGCGACATTGCCATCCAGGCGCTGCGCATTCCTGGCACGAGCCTGTCGCAGTCCGTGGAGATGCAGAAGACGATCGAGACGACCCTCAAGGCAAAATTCCCCGAAATCGAGCGCGTGTTTGCGCGGACAGGTACGGCGGAGATTGCATCCGATCCGATGCCGCCGAATATTTCGGATGGCTACATCATGCTCAAGCCTGAGAAGGATTGGCCAGAGCCGAAGAAAACACATGCCGAACTGCTGTCCGCCATCCAGGAGGAAGCCGGCAAGATCCCCGGGAACAACTACGAGTTCTCCCAACCGATCCAGCTGCGGTTCAACGAGCTGATCTCCGGGGTCCGCTCGGACGTCGCAGTCAAGATCTTCGGCGATGACAACAACGTGCTCAGCGAGACGGCGAAGAAGGTATCGGCCGTGCTGCAGGGCATCCCCGGCGCGCAGGAGGTGAAGGTAGAACAGACCACCGGCTTGCCGATGCTGACGGTCAAGATCGATCGGGAGAAGGCGGCGCGATACGGGCTTAACATGAGCGACGTGCAAGACGCGGTGGCAACGGGCGTCGGAGGCCGTGATTCCGGAACCTTCTTCCAGGGCGATCGTCGTTTCGATATCGTGGTCCGCCTGCCCGAAGCTGTGCGCGGCGAGGTCGAGGCTCTGCGCCGATTGCCGATTCCGTTGCCAAAAGGAGTGGACGCGAGAACGACGTTTATCCCATTGAGCGAGGTGGCGACGCTGGAAATGGCGCCCGGCCCGAACCAGATCTCGCGCGAGAACGGCAAGCGCCGCATCGTGATCAGTGCCAACGTTCGTGGACGTGATATTGGTTCATTCGTGCCCGAGGCGGAAGCGGCTATCCAAAGCCAGGTCAAGATCCCGGCTGGCTACTGGATGACATGGGGTGGCACCTTTGAGCAACTGCAGTCCGCCACCACCCGCCTGCAGGTGGTAGTGCCGGTGGCGCTGTTGCTGGTCTTCGTACTGTTGTTTGCGATGTTCAACAACATCAAGGATGGCTTGCTAGTCTTCACGGGCATTCCCTTTGCGCTGACTGGCGGGATTCTTGCCCTGTGGATACGCGGCATTCCGATGTCCATTACTGCAGCGGTGGGCTTCATCGCGCTGTGCGGGGTGGCGGTGCTCAATGGTCTGGTGATGCTGTCGTTTATCCGATCGCTGCGCGAAGAAGGGCATTCCCTCGACAGCGCGGTCCGAGTTGGCGCCCTGACGCGACTGCGTCCGGTGCTGATGACGGCCCTGGTGGCATCCCTGGGTTTCGTGCCGATGGCCATCGCCACCGGTACGGGCGCTGAGGTGCAACGTCCCCTCGCAACGGTGGTAATCGGTGGCATCTTGTCGTCCACGGCGCTGACCCTACTGGTGTTGCCGGTGCTCTATCGACTTGCTCACCGCAAGGATGAGGACGCGGAAGATACTCGCGAGCCAGTCACTCAGACGCATCAACCGGATCAAGGCCGCCAGCCTGCATGACGTAAATCCTTGGGCGGTCATCGTACCGCCCAATTTTTATAGGAGTTTCTATGGGCGCAGGTCACTCACACGACCATCCCGGTGGCAACGAGCGATCGCTCAAGATCGCCCTTGCGCTGACCGGTACGTTCCTGATTGCCGAAGTGGTCGGTGGTGTCATGACGAAGAGCCTGGCGTTGATCTCCGACGCCGCGCACATGCTCACGGACACCGTCGCACTGGCCATCGCACTGGCTGCTATTGCGATCGCCAAGCGACCCGCGGACAAGAAGCGGACATTTGGCTACTACCGTTTTGAGATTCTTGCCGCGGCCTTTAACGCATTGCTGCTGTTCGGTGTGGCTATCTACATCCTGTACGAAGCCTACCTGCGGCTGAAATCGCCACCTCAGATTGAGTCAACCGGCATGTTCGTCGTGGCTGTGCTGGGCCTGATCATCAATCTCATCAGCATGCGCATGCTGTCCTCCGGGCAAAGCAGCAGCCTGAACGTGAAGGGTGCTTATCTGGAAGTCTGGAGCGATCTGCTCGGGTCGGTTGGCGTCATCGCCGGTGCGATCATCATCCGCTTCACGGGCTGGGCGTGGGTCGACTCCGCCATTGCGGTGCTGATCGGCCTCTGGGTACTGCCTCGCACGTGGATCCTGCTGAAGTCGAGCCTGAATGTGCTGCTCGAAGGCGTACCCGATGACGTGGATCTGGCAGAGGTTGAGAAGCAAATTCTGGCGACGCCCGGGGTAAAAAGCTTCCATGACCTCCACATCTGGGCACTTACCAGCGGCAAGGCGAGCTTGACGGTTCATGTCGTGAATGACACGGCCGTCAACCCGGAAATGGAAGTGCTACCGGAATTGAAGCAGATGCTGGCTGACAAATTCGATATCACGCACGTGACCATTCAGTTCGAACTGGCACCATGCGAACAAGCGGATGCAGCTCAGCATTTCAATGCATCGCCAGCACTGGTCGGATCGAAGTCGCTTGCTGCAGGAGGAAACTAAGGTGCGGGTACTTGTTGTAGAAGACGAACCGCGTACTGCGGAGTATTTGCAGAAGGGATTGTCGGAGTCGGGTTTCGTGGTCGACATCGCGAACAATGGTGGCGATGGGCTCCACATGGCGGAAGAGACCGACTACGACGTCATCATCCTGGACGTCATGCTGCCAGGTATGGACGGGTGGACGGTCATCAAGTCCATTCGATCCAAGTCCGAGACACCCGTACTGTTTCTGACGGCGCTGGATGATGTGGCGGATCGTGTCAGAGGCTTCGAGTTGGGGGCAGACGATTACCTGGTCAAGCCCTTCGCCTTTGCCGAGCTCCTTGCCCGTATCCGGCGTTGCTTGCGCCAAAGCACCTCGAAGGAGTCCGAGCGATTGCGCATTGCCGATCTGGACATCGACGTGCTTGGAAGGCGGGTATTCCGGGGAACTACCCGCATTGAATTGACGAATCAGGAGTTCTCGCTGTTGCACCTGCTCATGCGCCGGAGAGGGGAGGTGCTGTCGCGAACCACGATCGCGTCCCAGGTCTGGGACGTCAACTTCGACACGGATACCAATGTCGTTGACGTCGCGATCCGGCGCCTGAGATCCAAGGTGGATGATCCCTTCGATCAAAAGCTGATCCATACCGTACGGGGAATGGGCTATGTCCTCGACCCAGAGCGCGGCCGGTGACGGAATGAGGCCCGGGACTTCGATAACCCCGCTGTCACTGACGAGGCGGCTTGGGCTCTTCTTTGCATTGGTACTGTCTATCGCGCTGGCCAGCATGGGCGCCTTTGCTTACTACTCGCTCGCCGCGCAACTCGAGGCCAGAGACGATGAGGTTGTAAAGGGAAAACTCGAACAGGTCGAGCATTTCTTGCGCGAGGTGGACGGGGTGCAGGGCGTCCCGGCGGCGCAGCATCGCTTCGATGATCTGGTGCGAGGTTACTCGGACCTCATCGTTCGCGTCACGGCGCTGGATGGCCGGCTTTTGTTTCGCACGGGCAACGATGCATTGCTGGAAGGCACTGACCAAGCGGCGGTCACGGGAAAGTCATCGCTCATGTTCCAGTCCGCCGATGCGGTGTTGGGGCGAGACGGTACGCGGGCGACGGTGTTCGTGGCGAAGTCTGGCGAGGACAGGAAGCAGGTGACTGCGCGATTCCGGACGACGCTCGTGCTTGGTACCACCGTCGGTGTGATATTGACGGCCCTGGTGGGGGCGGCCATTACGCGCCGTGAGCTGGAGCCGGCGCACGTACTTATCAAGCAGATCAACCGGATCAGTGTGGAACGGCTGAGCTACCGGGTGGACATGCCACCCAAGCCCACCGAAGTGCGTGATATCGCCTCTGCGTTCAATGCGATGCTGCAACGCCTCGAGGATGGTTATCAGAAGCTGTCGCGGTTCTCCGCCGATCTTGCCCATGATTTGCGCACGCCGCTTAACAACCTCATTGGACATGCCGAGGTCGCCTTGTCACGAGACCGCACCGGGCCCGAGTATGTCGCCTTGGTGGAGGAAAGCCTGGTCGAATACCAGCGACTTGCGAGGATGATCGATGCGATGTTGTTCCTCGCGCGAGCTGACAGTGCCAATGTGGCGCTCGAGTTGACGGAACTCCAGTTGAATGCAGAACTTCGCAAGTTGTCCGCCTACTTTTCGGTGCTTGCAGAGGAGCGAAGCGTCGTAATCAGGGTAAGCGGGGATGCCACCCTGGTCGCTGATGCCATTCTGTTCCAGCGTGCGATCAACAATGTTCTGTCAAATGCGGTCCGTCATGCGTGGCCGAATTCGATGATAGATCTGGTGGTGCGCCGCGAAGCGGCACATTGTTGCATCGACATCACGAACGTTGGAGACCCAATCCCGGAGCGGGAACTTTCCCTCATCTTTGATCGGTTCTTCCGTGGGGATAGGGCGAGATCCAACTCGTCACAGTCCACGGGGCTGGGCCTGGCCATCGTCCTGTCGATCATGGAGCTCCATGGCGGCGACGCGTCAGCCGTGAGCGGCTTGGATGGGAAGACACGCTTTACATTGCGCTTCCCGCTCAACGGTGCTGAAGCCTCAGCGCGGGTTTCGGTGGGTAGGCCGAGTCAGGACCGACCAGTCGTTGGGTAGAGTGGTGCAATGAGCCCGATTGCCTATTTGTAATCGCCGGGCAAGGCTGCAGCATGCGTACAATTTATACACTCGTTTTCATAGATCAACGAAGTCTCTAGAAAGGAGATGACTATGAAAACGAAGAAACACGCCTTGCTGTTTGCGGCGTTGCTGTTGGGTGGGATGTCGGCTTCGTATGCTTTGGAAATGACCGGGTTGAAACCGGGCGTGCCTGCGTCGACGGCGACGGCGCAGGCGATGGCGAAGCGTCACGCGACCTTGTATGGCGATCCAGCCGGCCAATCTCAGGCCAGTCGCATTATCGACGTGAAGCCAGGGATGCGGTATGTCAACGTGGACTCTGGCGAGACGGTGGCGTTTCGGGCCGGCGAGAAGATCGTCGCATGGACCTTCGCCCAGATGGTCAGGGATACGAGTGTGGACCTTGGCTTGTTGATGCCGGATCTGCCGGGTAGCGCTGGCGTGCGCGTCTATATTGATAGAAGCGACCTCTTCACAGGTGGCTGAACGTTGCTGAACCGGTGAACTACAGGCCCCGCACAATGCGGGGCCTTTTTCATCGTCATTGGCGTCGGTTCTGCCGCTTAGCAATACACGAGGCGATGGGAAGTTGTAGCACGCGCCACCGCATCATGAACGGCACCGGATTGACGCCGATGGAGGGAAAAAAAGCTTGCCCTCCGGGGAGGGCAAGCTTCGGAAGCTTTCGCCATCGGGATAAAGCGAAAGAGCACCAAGAGCCAAGCAACTGACGGGTGCCTGGCTCCCCCACAGAGGTCGGTCTGAGTTTCAGGGACGGCTTGCGTCAAATTCCGCGTGCGCCATCGGTGAACACATCACGCGGCCCAATACGCGAGCCGTCGGTAAATACGTCACGCTGGCCGAGGCGTGCGCCGTCGGTGAACACGTCGCGCTTGTCGATGCGTGCACCGCCGGCGTAAATGTCGTTGACTGCGGCGCGTCCGCCGTCGGTGTAGGGGTCGCGGGGACGGTGGATCTGGCCATCAGGGGTAGCAGCGATGGCGGAGCCGGCGGCAGCAATCGTGAGGGCAGCAGCAATCAGGGCAGTGTGAATCGTCTTCATGGAATCTCTCCGGAGTCAATGTTTGTGAGTCTCTAATCGCTCACCGTGTTCACAGTCTAGCTACCGGACCTGCTCCACTGAATTACCCGCGTATTACGATCCTGTCATAAAAAAATGCCTCCCGGTTGGGAGGCACAAACTCTCTTGAATTAACAAGAAAGTGTCGATTCTTTTGAGCTCGCTCAGAACTTGTGGCGTACGCCTACGACGACGCCGGTCTGATCCTTGCCAGGGACAACGTTGGTCGGGCTGCCGGTCGTCGAGTTGTAGCCGTTCATGCCCAGCTGCGAGTTGCCGCGGTTCAGTGCATAACCGACGTTCATATACACATCGGTACGCTTCGAGAAAGCGTAATCTGCCGAGGCAACGAACAGGAACGGGTCTGCGCCAGAATTGCGGCTGTCCGTGTAGTAGGCGGCGCCGGTCAGCGTCAGTGCGGGCGTCAGGCCATAGCGCAGGCCGGCCCAGTAAATGTTAGAACCGTTCGTCGGCAGCGCACCGACATTGCCGTTGTACCAGCGATAACCAATAAATGCCTTAGCCGGTCCGAAAGCGTAGCTCGCGCCAATTAGAGCGCGGCGGTCCTTGCGGTCGGCCGTGGCGACGGTGCTGCCCTGGATCTCGTCGTACACCGCGCCGACAGCGAGGGCGCCGGTTTCATACATGAGCGATACGCCCATGTTTCGATCGACCTTGTAGTTCCCCGGCACTTCGCCGCCGCCGGTGCGGCTAAAGCTGTAGAGGCCGGTGACCGTCAGGCCACTGAAGATGCCACGGTACTTGATAGCATTGTCAGCGCGACCCGCCAAGACGTCATCCATCTTGAAGAGCGAGTAGCGCGGCGCGAAGCCCATCGGGTCGAGTTGCAGCGTGGTGTCATACATTGGTGTCGTTTGACGACCCAACGTCAGTTGACCATATTTGCTACCCAATCCTACGAAGGCACTACGATCAAAAAGACGGGTGCTGTTGTTCTGTGCGCCGGTGTCGAACGAAATGCCGCTTTCCAATTCGAAGATGGCTTTCAGACCGCCGCCAAGGTCTTCGACGCCACGCAGGCCCCAACGCGACGTCGACATGTTGCCGGAGGTCATGCGAACCTGGTTCGAGCCACCGGGCGAAGCCGATGGGACGTTGCTCAGATACTCGATACCCGCGTCGGCCACACCATACAGCGTGACGCTCGATTGAGCGAATGCGGTTGTAGCGAACAGACCGAGGGATGCGACGGCAATGCGACTAATCTTCATGGATTCTCCTCATTAAGACCCGAAATTAATTTGGTGGGGGCGAGTATAGAAATCTGCAGATGACGGTCAGATTGCGAAGTAATTACGTGGGGTCACTTCGTCGCGTGATGACGACAAGGTGGAACGTACCGGGGTTATGTGGATTGACATGGCTTTCGCGCGGACGCGTCAACCTGTGTGCGCGCGAACATTGCGGGCCGGTAATGGGAAACTCACGAAAAGAGGTCGCTTCTCTCGAAGCAAGATCGACTGCCTTTGCAATACGCTGCGGGTTCCGATCTAGTTGGAGAGTAAGGATGGACACGCCATACGTCGCAAAATGGGCGCGTAGCGAAGACAGCGTTCATGAGCAAGCGCTGCGACTTCGCACACGGAGGTTCGAGCTGCTGTCTGCAAATATTGCAAATGCGGATACGCCGAACTACAAGGCGCGCGATATCGACTTCAGCGCCGAGTTGGATAGGGTGATGGGCAGTGGCCAGAATTTTGCGGGCATGACCATGACTTCGCCGCGACACATCGAGGCAAGCAAGCCCGCGCTGGAAGAGGATCTGATGTATCGCGTCCCCCTGCAGTCGAGTATGGACGGCAACACCGTGGAGATGGACGTCGAGCGTGTGGCGTTTGCAGAGAACGCGCTGCGGATGCGGTTCTCCATTCAAAAGACTGCCGACGAGTACAAGGACATGCTCAAGCTCTACCAGGACATGCGGCCCTAGCGGGGAAACCGCGACTACTGGCAGGGCGGCTTGGGTGCGGCGACAGCGCTGGACGCGTCTCTGGAAGACGGCTCCGGTGTGCTCGCTGCGGATTCCTGCTTCGACGGATGTTTGGCTGTGCGATGTCGCGGGTTGGCCGCCCAGGCAACCCGTTGGTCGCGGGAGGCGTATCCCGTGTCTGAATGTCCAATGGCGAGGGTGTGCCACTGGGTCGGCTTCTCGCTGAGTCGATCACCGGTCGCAGGAGCCGGCAAAGCGTAGGCCAGCAAGGCAGAGCATGCGACGGCGCTAATCATCTGTATGGTTCCTGGACGGATGACATGAGGATCCTGTCATCCGCAAGATAGTACGCTCAGATTGCGGGCACATTACCAACGCATTACGGCGGGGCATTGGGGCGCTGACTCGTTGAGCTTTGTTGTTGCAATGCGGGGCACACTAGTTGCTAATAGTGTGCAACGGCGTGAATGCCGATTCAGACTGACTGGAGCCCGCGACAATGACCGAAAAGCTGCGCCTGGACATTCCTGTCTTGCTTCCTGGCCTTCCCGATTCCTCTGATCCCTGTGTAGAACGGTTGCTGTCCGAACTGAGAGGGAAAGAGGGCGTCGAGGCGGCGCATATAAAAACTGCAAATGTTGATAGCGATTCACAGATATGTGTCCACTACGATCCCGCAGCGATTTCCCTTGCCCGCATCCGGGAGCTGGTGACAAGCACGGGTGCGGTGATTTCGTCGCGGTTTGGTCATGTGCTTTGGCAATTGAAGGGCGTCTGGCACGAACGACGAGCGCGAACCGTAGCTAGCCAACTGCGGGCCTTGCCCGGCGTCATCGAGGCCGAAGTCAGCGCCTCCGGCATAGCGCGCGTCGAATTCGACAACGATCGGATCTCCGCGGCAGGGATCGAGCAGGCCCTGTCAAAACGCGGGCTCGCGCCGGTTGAGATCGGTGCCCGGAAGAGCGGTCATGCAGACCATGAACACCGCGAAGGCGTCAAGGATCATGCACATGGGGAAGGCGAGGGGCATGAGGCCCACGCACACGGCAGCGTGTTTGGCCCGAATACTGAGCTAATCTTCTCCCTGATCTGTGGGGCCTTGCTTGGTCTCGGATTTGCCGTTGGTAAGCTGTTCGGCAGCCTGCCAGCATGGATTCCGGTTGCCTTCTTTGTCGGCGCGTATTTTTTTGGTGGTTTCTATACCGTTCGGGAAGCGATAGAGAACCTCCGGCTAAAGAAGTTCGAAATCGACACACTGATGCTGGTAGCCGCCGCAGGGGCGGCGGCGTTAGGCGCTTGGGCGGAAGGCGCGCTACTTCTCTTTTTGTTCAGTCTCGGCCACGGGCTCGAACACTACGCCATGGGGCGCGCCAAGCGGGCGATCGAAGCGTTGGCGGCGCTCGCACCGGCTACAGCAAGTGTGCGGCGTGAAGGCGAGGTACGAGAGGTCCCCGTCGAGGAATTGCAGGTGGGGGATGTGGTGGTGGTTCGGCCGAACGAACGCCTCCCCGCCGATGGTTTTCTGGTAAAGGGGGCTTCCGCAGTCAATCAAGCGCCGGTTACTGGCGAAAGCATCCCGGTCGACAAGCAGCCCGTGGATGACGCCGCCGCAGCCAGGAGGAAGCCCGATGCCGTAGGGGCCGTGTCCCGCGTGTTCGCCGGAACCATCAATGGCGCCGGCGCCATTGAAGTGGAAGTGACGCGCCTTTCCACGGACAGCGCCCTGGCGAAAGTCGTCAAGATGGTCAACGAGGCCGAAGCGCAAAAGTCACCGAGCCAGCGGTTCACTGAGAAGTTCGAACGGATCTTTGTTCCTGCAGTGCTTGTGCTGGCGGTATTGCTGCTGTTTGCAGGGCTAGTGATCAATGAGCCGTTCAGTGCGACCTTCTACCGCGCCATGGCGGTGCTGGTTGCCGCCAGCCCATGCGCGCTCGCCATCGCGACACCGAGCGCGGTGCTGTCGGGGGTAGCGCGCGCCGCTAGAGGGGGTGTACTGATCAAGGGCGGGGCGCCGCTCGAAAACCTGGGTTCACTGAAAGCCATTGCATTCGATAAGACGGGGACGCTGACGGAGGGGCGCCCCCGTATTACCGATGTGATGGTCGCCGAAGGAGTAGCTGAAGCGGAATTGTTGAGCGTAGCGGTCGCCGTGGAGTCGCTCAGCGACCACCCGTTGGCTGCGGCCATTGCCCGCGATGGCCGCAAGCGCCTGGAAGGCAGTTCCATCCCGGAAGCGTCTCATCTCCAAAGCTTGACCGGACGCGGGGTCACGGCGACGTTGTGCGGTAAGACCGTCTGGATTGGCAAGCCTGACATGTTCGGCGCCGACGGGATTGCACCGCTTAGCGAATCGATGGCGAGCGCAGTGCAGACGCTGCGCAGCACTGGCCGCACGACAATGATCGTCAGGCAGGGAGATCGGGACCTCGGCGCCATTGGGCTGATGGACACGCCGCGCGCCTCGGCGCGCGCTGCCCTCGAGGCACTGCGCAGGCTGGGTATCACACGCATGATCATGATCTCCGGCGATCACCAGCGCGCAGCCGAAGCCGTCGCCAAGGACGTAGGTATCGATGAAGCCTGGGGCGATCTGATGCCTGAGGACAAGGTCAAAGCCATCCAGACGTTGCGCGCGGAAGCCAAAGTGGCCATGGTCGGCGACGGCGTCAACGACGCGCCGGCAATGGCCAACGCCACGGTGGGCATCGCAATGGGTGCGGCAGGTTCAGATGTGGCACTGGAAACGGCGGATGTTGCGCTGATGGCCGACGACCTCCAACACCTGCCTTTTGTGGTCGGTTTAAGCCGACATACGCGGGCCATCATCCTTCAGAACGTGTATATCAGCCTCGGCGTCGTGGCGTTCCTTCTGCCAGCCACGATCCTCGGCCTCGGTATCGGGCCCGCCGTGGCCATGCATGAGGGGTCGACGCTGATCGTCGTGTTCAATGCGCTTCGACTGCTAGCCTATCGCGACAAATCCCCATGACGGGCCCCGGCCGCAATGATGGCGATGCCAGATGCGGCGGCAGCTATGGCCGCCGACTCATTTGGCGGCATTGCCGCAACTTCCACAGAACTTTGCGTCGCGTGGGAGTAAGGTGCCGCATCGACTGCACGGCGCCGGAGCCAGTGAACTGCCGCATTGCTGGCAGAAGCGCGCGCCCTGGGCGCTCACCGTGCCGCAGTTGGGGCAGTGGACGCCGGCGGGGCTTTGTGGTGGCAAAGGATTCCCATAGCCGTAGCTGCCGCCACCATCATGATGACCTCCTCGACGACCGTGCTCACTTCCGCCGCCGTGATGACCGCCGCTGTGACGGCCCATGAGCCTTTCCAAGAAACCCATCATTCCTCCTAAGTGGATGGATCGTCGCTGCGGCCCCGTGGTGTCGGGTGCTGCGACGACTTGCGCTGCTACGCGTCAGCCAATGCCTGTAGTAAATAGTCTGTAGTGACTACAGGGTCAATGGTCGGTGGATGCGAAGAACGGAATACGTTGAATACGAGGCTCTTTCTTTCGAAAACGTCATGATCCCGATAGTTGCTGGCCATGTCGTGAGAGCGCATGGAAGGCGGGCTGTCTATCGGCTTGGCGCAAGGGTTTCCGTGAGGATGGCATCCCGCTGAGGAGCCTCGGGGAGGCCAGGAGCTTTGCCTTCCGGGCATCCGGGTGCGTGAAAGATTGCTGCAGGCGGGGTGCCACCCCGTGTCGCTGCGGCCACCTGCCCCGGCTCAGCGGTGGGGGTGCCGGGGCCGATCGGCGCCGTATAGCTTGCCACCAGATACACCGGCCGCCGCTTGACTTCATTGAACAGACGCCCAACATATTCCCCGAGCACGCCTAGGAAAACCAGTTGCAGGCCGCCCAGCAGAAGCAGGGCGGTCATCATGGATGGGTAGCCGTGTACGGGGTCGCCGTAGAGCAGCGTCTTGCCAACGATGAAGGCGGCCATGCCAAAGGCGGGAACGGCAACAAGCAGGCCGATCGAGGTTGCAAACTTGAGCGGCACGGTGGAAAAGGCAGTGATGCCATCCACGGCAAAACGCAACAGCTTGCGGTAGTTGAACTTGGTCGTCCCGGATGCCCGCGCGTCACGCCGATACAAGACGGCCGTCTGCCGGAATCCTATCCAGGCATACAGCCCCTTCATGAAGCGGTGCTGCTCCCGGAGTTGTCCGAGTGCGGCAACGGCACGACGGCTCATGACGCGGAAGTCGCCGGTGTCGGCCGGAATCTCCGTATCGCTGAGCTTGCCCATCAGGCGGTAAAACCAGTGCGCGGTGAACTTCTTGAGGAACGATTCGCCATCCCGGGAAGTGCGCGTGGCGTACACCACGTCGAACCCCTCGCGCCATTTCTCGATCAACGACGGAATCAGTTCGGGCGGATCCTGCAGATCGGCGTCGATGATCACAACGGCGTCGCCGCTTGCCACGTCGAGGCCCGCCGTTAGCGCGGCTTCCTTGCCGAAGTTGCGACTCAGCTCGACAATGCCGACGCGCGCTTCGGCCGCCTTGAGATTGTGTGCAACCGCCAGTGATCGATCGCGGCTGCCATCGTCCACGTAGATAATCTCGTAGTCCGATGCCAATCCATCCATCACGCGGAGAAGCCGAAAGTGAAACTGTGGCAGGACAGCTTCTTCATTGAAGAGCGGTACGACGACCGAGATCTTCTCTGGCAGCAGGCTGGCGGCATTCATCGCATCGCTCCATTCATGAACGTCCAATTTGCATGGAGTACGTAGTTGACCAACATGACGAAAATTGTCGAGAGGATTTGAGCAACCAGGTAGTGAAGCCCCAATGCTAGTCCAGCCCACATCAGAAGTGAGTTAAGAAAGAACGCCAGCGCGGAAACGAGAATGAACCGTCCGAAAGTGGCGCGTTGTGGTCGGACTGGTGTGAACACCCATCGGCTGCTGATGCAGTAGTGCGTCAGAAGGCCTGCAACACTGCCGGCGGCAGACGCCGGTAGCGCTGCAACCCCGAAACCGACCAGCGTGATCAGTGTTGCGTAGTGTGTAGCGGTTGCCGTCGCCCCCGCGCCCAGAAACCGTACAAATCGTGATGGGATGTTCATGGTTTTTGCACCAGAACGTTGACGCCATGTCGTCCGATCACAGTTGTGTTGCCGCCGAGCAGCGGTCTCAGTCGATGAAACGTCTCGTGCCGCATGACCGCGAGCTTGTGACCAGGGGTCAGCCATCGCTGCGCAAAAGCTTCTTCATTAGCAATCCACTTGTCGGGCTCGACCGAGAAGCCGAGATCCAGCTCGGATCTGGCCCCGACAATGATCGGTTCTCGTTCGGCGTAAAACGCCAGACCTCGGTCAATCTGGCCCACGTTGAACAGTTGTGTGTTGTCGCGGGACGCCGCCTTGGCTTCCAAGCCAAGTGGTTTGATGGAGAGGGACCCAAACGCCCGAGACGCCATCAAGCCAGCCTGAAGGCTGGCCAGCGTCGCCAGCGAAGCGACGGCAACCGCGCAGAGCCTGTGGCCGCGCAGGGCGATCCCAAAGGCCAGGAAGCCACCGATGACCAGAATGCCCATCGTGATGGCGCCCCAGGTATGCAATGAGGCCGGATTGCTGATATTGAGCTTCAGTACCGCATTCGACATTGTCGGATGCCATAGCAGCACGGCGATGGCAACGCCGAGCACAGGCATGGCAAGAAAGCTTGCCGCCAGTGTGGGGCGGGCTGCAGTCATGGATCTGTACGCGAGCAAGACGGCCACCGGTGGTAAGGCGGGCAGGATATAGAGCGGCAGCTTCGAGCGCGAAATCGAAAAGAAGGCAATGACAACGACTACCCACAGCGACAGAAACAGTCGTGCGTCGAAGCCAGGCGTTGCCTGTGCGCTGCGAGAGCGGAGTGCGATAGCACGGGGAATCAAGCCCATGAACGGCAGGACGCCTGCCGCACCAACGGCCAGGAAGAACCAGAATGGCTTGTCCCGCTCGTGAACCGAGGACGAGAATCTCGCGAAGTGTTCGTGGATGAAGAAGTAATTCAGAAATTCGGGGTTGCGCTGGGACACCACGACAAACCAAGGCATGGTGATGGCCACCGCAAGCAGGCTCCAGCGCCAGAATCTCGCGCTAAAAAATGCGGAAAATTGTCGAGTGACCGCCCCGTATAGCAGCAGCGTGATTCCTGGCAGTACCAGGGCAATCAGGCCTTTGGCAAGAAATGCCAGACCGACCAACAACCAGATCAGGGGGTATAAGCGAGGTTCCCGATTCTGGTAGGCCACGGCGAAAACGAGAGCGGCACTGCCGAGCAGTGCGCCGACACCAATGTCTGTTGTTGTCAGATTCGAGCCGAGAATCCAGAGGGGAGCGCCGATGAGCACCAGCGCTGAGGCGAGGCCTATGCGCGTGTCATAGAGCGATCGCGCCGCCCACCATGCGGCGAGTGCGCCCAGCAGTCCCACAAGCGCACTCCAGATCCTTGCTGTCCACTCGGACGGCCCGAAGAGCGTATAGGCGCTGGCGGTCGCCCAATACTGCAGGGGCGGCTTGTCGAAGAACTTGATGCCGTTCAACCGCGGCGTGACCCAATCGCCGGAGACGAACATCTCGCGCGGAACCTCG
Organism: Cupriavidus sp. GW822-FHT06G04; assembly: GCF_058799075.1. NCBI lineage: Bacteria > Pseudomonadati > Pseudomonadota > Betaproteobacteria > Burkholderiales > Burkholderiaceae > Cupriavidus > Cupriavidus sp. GW822-FHT06G04. The sequence goes on from NZ_JBXALD010000015.1 coordinate 114,931, forward strand.
GCGTAACGACCCTCGTCGGGTTCATAGAGGGGACGCACGGATAGCGTGGACATCCAGAGGACCACCGTGAGTGCGATGGTCAAAGCCATGAAAATCTGTCGCTTCAAGAGACTGCCCGTCCAGGTGTGCGGTGGCCACTGCTACCGCGCTTGGTCAAATGCTCTCAGGGCGCAACGACATAGATGCCGGATGTGGTTCGTCGCCGTCGTGATGTTGGATCATGGAGCAGTTCACGCGGCGCCGCTTGACGCCCCACGAGCCGAGGATGCGATTCACGCGGGAGTCCGAAGGATGGCGACTTGGCCAGCAGAGAGCGAACAGCGGGATTCTAGGGCGCTCACCTGTCGGGGGGATTACGAGATGATGACGGCGCAGTCCGCCGTCGAGTGCTTTGCGGCAGAAGAAGTTGCCTGACGAAGCGTCAGCGTTAGCTCATGGTAACCCAAGTGCTTCGGAGAACGGGCGTCGGGTTCGATGCGTTGGTGCGTAACCATTCGGCAATGTCGCCGCAATGTTCTGCATAGTAAACTTGACGCCCCGCAGTTGTCAGCGGGCCTCATCACCCTTAGTGCTCAAGCCTAGGAAGTCGCTTTCCATCAGATGTTCTTAGGCGCAGCCTCTTTCGAAGGTGCTTGTCTTTCGCGCTGCGCTTAGATCCGGGGTGTTCGTTGTCAACCCCAAAAAGTCGCAAGGACTTCGCTGCTATGCGGTCGAGACTGACGGCACTTCTGATGGCAATCTCGACCTATCAGGCGTGGGATTTCTACCACCTTGCAACGCGAACACCGGACGCTCATGTCGTCGCCGACGCAGTCGCGTAGGTAGTGGGCGGCCTCGCGATCCTTTGGTTCGTGATTCGAAAACGGTGTCGTCGTGTCAGCCCAAACCGACCTGTTTCTGAGGCGCTACCTGGCGCAGCCAAGGTACGAGGGCAGGTGATGGCGGAACGAAACGAGGTGGCAATTCAGGCGACGCGGCAGTTGTTGCAGTCGATGCTGCTGCAGTTCGAGCGCTGGAAATATACGCGGCGGCCTCAAATTTGAAGTGCAACACCTTGCCATTCGGTAAGGTGTGATTAATGACGAGAACGAAGTACCAACAAC